>JAYTZV010000048.1:0-6188 GCA_043741695.1 Burkholderiales bacterium | reverse complement strand
CGCCACCTTTGCGGCGCACGCCATGCCGTGCGAGGCGCAGTACCAGATCGGCGTCCTCATGGCCCCAGCCAACGAAGCTTTCATCGAATCCATCGACTGCTTGATAGTGTTCGCGCCAGATCGCCAGATTGCAGCTCTTGATGCGAGACCATTTGACTGCGCGGTAATGACGTAGCGGTGTATCGGGCGCGAGCCACAACGGAATCACTTTATTGCTGTCACCGCGCAGTCGCCGTAACAGCCAGAAAGCCAGAGAGCGCTGCTGCACCGGAGGATCGAACTCGGTCGTCAACAACTGCTGCGTAAATAATTCCGAGAGCAGCACCCGGCTACCGGACACCATAAAACCTTTTTCAGCCAGCAAACGGTGACGCGCGACAAAACTCGGCCGCGGAATGCAGTCGCCATCGAGAAAAATCAGGTAGTCACCGCGCGATTTATGCACGCCAAGATTACGCGCCGCTGACGCGCGAAATCCGTCATCGGCCTGCCACGCGTGCATGATGCGCTGCAGGCCCGCACAACCACTCTGTGATTGGAAATGTTGAATCAGCGTGCGGGTTGCGTCGGTCGAGCCGTCGTCGGCAATGATCACTTCAAAATTTGCATCGGTCTGATCGAGCAAAGCCTGCAGCACCAGCGCCAGCGCGTCGGGCCGGTTGTACGTGGTGACGATGACCGAGATTTGCATCGGCGCCAGCATCGGCTTAATCATGCCGCCTCGATCTGCGACAGCAGACTATTCGCCTGAAAAGTCAAACAGCTCATTGTTTCGCTTGCCGACCTAGCAGCATCAACTTGACGTAGCGATAGTAAGTTCCTTCTGCATTGGCAATCGCCAGCATGAAACCTTCCTGGCCATCGAGAAAACCGAGCCGCAAAAAATAGGTACGAATGAACGCCCACAATCCCTTGAGGATCGCTTTGCCCAATGAGCTGCGTTTGCCGCGCTCGAACATCGTCAGTGCACCTGCCGTTGAATAATCATTGGCCTTGTCCAGCGACTCGGCAATGTCGGGAATAGAAATATGTAAGATTGCGCCGCGTAATTTTCCGGTACTGCCTTCAACTTCGAGATGCGTATGCGTGCGCACATCGGTGAAGCGCGCGCTGCCGCGTTTAAAAAGGCGCTCGATCCAGTCGGGCCACCAGCCCGAATGCTTCATGAAGCGTCCACAAAAACTCGAACTGCGTCGGGTTGAAAACGCTGTATAGGTTGATCCGTCGGTCAGCAGCCGTTGAATTTCATGCGCTAGTTCGGGGCTAACACGTTCATCTGCATCCAGACACAATACCCAGTCGCCGGTGGCTTCAGCCAGCGCCCGATTTTTTTGCGGGCCATCACCGGGCCAGTCGGTTTCTAACACGCGCGCACCGAGATCGCGACAAATTTGCTGCGTACCGTCAGTACTACCCGAATCGAATACGATGACGTCATTGGCCCACGGCTGCACAGACAAGATGCAATCACGAATATCGTGAGCTTCGTTTTTTGCGACGATGATGACGCTGATTGTTTGCATGGAGCTCGGAGTGTATTCGTCGGGTAAGAGGCGATTAAAGTTCTGTATTGGGTATCGCGTGTTCACTGGTGCGTGATTCGTATTGCATGCTACGTATTGCATGCTACGTGATGCGTGCCGCGCATCCGCTACGCTCAACGACAAGTCTTGTGCACCGCTTTGTCTGGCGAAGACGGCTACTGCAATAGGCAGCACACTTTCTCGAAACCTCGCGATTGTAATCGTTTTGCTGTCACAATTATGCATTGCGTCCAATTCCACCTCTGCCCTGCAGCATCCTTTGGCCGCCTGCTGCCTTCACAATAAACCATGACATTTTCTCCGTACCTGAAACGCCTGCTGCTGTTGCTGCTGCCTTTTCGCAATCGTCTTGCACTCGCGTTTCTCGGCATGATCGTCACTGCCTCCACCGAACCAATGTTTCCGGCCGTGATGAAGACGCTGACCGACAAGGGTTTTGTCGCCAATTCCACCTTGCCAGTTTGGCTGATTCCGGTTGCTTTCATCGCAATGTTCCTGCTACGCGGCGTGTCGACCTACCTGACGACCTACATGATGACCTGGGTCGCTACGCATTTATTGAACGACTTGCGTCGGCAAATGTTCGCTCGCCTGCTGGACGTACCCGCCGGTTTTTATGCAGGCACGTCGGTGGGTAAGGTCATCAACTCGATGATGTTCGAAGTGCAGCAGATCATCGATATGGTGACCAAGTTATTCACTTCGCTGATTCGTGACAGCCTGACCGTGATCGGGCTGCTGGCATTTTTATTGTGGCTGAACTGGCGTCTGACCCTGGTCGCGCTGGTCTTGATACCGCTGTTGGTGCTGGTGGTGCGGCTCACTGGCAAGCGCTTGCGTAAGCTCACGCGCGACTATCTGGACGTGAACGCGCAGCTGACGCAAGTGGTCGAAGAAACCACGCGTGCGCAACAAGTGATCAAGATTTTTGGTGGTCATGCATTTGAAAATGATCGGTTTGAGCAGCGCGCCGCCAAATTGCGCAGCACGTCGATGCGCATGGCCAGTACCTTTGCTGCGACCACGCCGATCACACAGATGATGGCGGCCAGTGCGGTGGCGCTGGTGATACTGATTGCCCTGATCCAGTCCGGTAATAATCAAACCACGGCAGGTGGCTTCGTCGCATTTTTGACCGCGATGATGTTGTTGCTGACTCCCTTAAAACATCTGGCGGAATTGAACGGTCCGATGCAGCGCGGGATCGCTGCAGCTGAAGCGGTGTTCGCGCTGATCGATACCGCGCCAGAGCGCACCGGTGGAAGAAATTTACCCGGGCGCGCAGCTGGTCGGCTTGAATTTCGCGACGTGACGTTTGCCTATCCGGGTCAGGAACACCCAGCGCTGTCGCACGTCGAGTTGACGATTGAGCCCGGTGAGACGATCGCGTTTGTCGGTATTTCCGGTGGTGGGAAATCGACGCTGGTCAATCTGGTGCCGGATTTTTATACGCCGCGCTCCGGCGCAATTTTGTTGGACGGCGAGCCGATTGCAGATATCGCGCTAACCAGTTTGCGCGCCCAGATGGCGATGGTCAGTCAGCATGTGGTGCTGTTCGACGATACGGTCGCAGGCAATATCGCTTACGGAGATGCGACTCCAGACCGTACGCGCATCGAAGCTGCGGCAGCAGCGGCGTATCTGACTGACACCATTGCGGCGCTGCCGCAGGGGTTCGACACACCAATCGGTGACAACGGTAATCGCTTGTCGGGTGGGCAGCGGCAGCGAATGGCAATCGCGCGGGCGATCTATAAAAATGCGCCGATTCTGATTCTGGATGAAGCAACTTCGGCGCTCGACAATGAATCCGAACGCGCCGTGCAGGCCGCGCTGGAACACCTGATGCGCAACCGTACCACGCTGGTGATTGCGCATCGTCTGTCGACCATTGAACGCGCTGATCGCATTGTAGTGCTGGTGGGCGGGCGCATTGTCGAGATCGGATCGCATGCCGAACTGATTGCACGTAACGGGGTCTATGCCGGTCTGCACCAGTTGCAGTTTGCCGAGGTGGCAGGGTGAGTGATCGCACGCTGATTATTTCACCGAACTGGATTGGGGACGCGGTGATGGCGCAGCCCTTGCTGCAACTGCTGCGCATGCGATATCCAGAACGTTCGATCGATGTCTTGGCACCACCGTGGGTTGCGCCGGTGTGGCGTGCGATGGCCGAAGTCGACACGGTCATTGAAGCCCCTTTTCGCCACGGCAAACTACAGTTGCGCGAGCGCTGGTCGTTTGCGCAGCGGTTGCGTCGGCGCAGATATGCCGACGCTTACGTGCTGCCAAATACGTTGAAGTTTGCGTTGATTCCCTGGCTGGCCGGGATTGCGAGACGCATCGGCTACGTGGGCGAAATGCGTTACGGATTACTGAACGTACTATATCGGCATGACAAAAAATCGCCGTTGCCGATGGTGCAATTTTATGCGGCCCTGGCAGGGCCTCGCGATCAGATCGAGGTACCGCGACCGGTGCTGACCGTTTCCAAGACCCAGATCGATGCGGCGTTGACGACGAACGGATTATCCGATGTAGCGCGCGTGATTGTCTTTGCGCCGGGGGCAGAATTTGGCTCAGCCAAGCGCTGGCCGACGGAGCATTTTGCACAACTTGCATTGACGATTGCGCAGGAAGATTCTGCTACGCGCATCGTGATTCTCGGTTCGGCAAAAGACCGCGAAGTCGGGGACGAGATCGTTGCGCATGCACCTGCGGTCATCAATCTGGCTGGTACCACATCATTATCTGAAGCCATTGCGTTGATCGCGCATGCCGACGCGGTGGTGAGTAACGACTCCGGGCTCTTGCATATCGCCTCCGCATTGAATCGCAAGATCGTCGCCATCTATGGGCCGACCGACCCGTTGCATGCGCCACCGTTTTCGGATGCGTCGGCGTCGCTTTTTTTAGGGCTCGATTGCGCGCCGTGCCGCCAGCGTGAATGTCCACTCGGGCATCACCGCTGCATGCAAAATATCGCACCGCAACGCGTGTTGCAGGCGATGCATTCGCTTCGTTAAACTTTGGTGAAGACCAAATCCCAGACGCCGTGACCGAGTTTCAAGCCGCGGTTTTCAAACTTGGTAACGGGCCGATAGGCGGGGCGTTCGGCAAAACCGACTGCAGTATTGCGTAGCGTCGGCTCGGCACTCAACACCATTAGCATCTGTTCCGCATAGTCTTGCCAGTCGGTCGCGCAATGCAAATAGCCACCGGGCTGGAGGCGTGACGCCAGCAGCGCCACCAGCGGTGGTTGCAGCAGCCGCCGCTTGTTGTGGCGCGCCTTGTGCCACGGGTCCGGAAAAAATACATGCGCACCAGTCAGACTTTCACTGGCGATCATGTGAGTCAACACTTCCACCGCGTCGTGCTGGATCAGCCGAAGATTGGCAAGTTGCTGCTCGCCGATCATCTTCAACAAGCTGCCAACACCGGGCGTATGCACTTCGACACCGATGAAATTTTTCTCGGCCATCAGCGCTGCGATGTGCGCGCTGGTTTCTCCCATACCAAAACCGATTTCAAAAATCGTCGGTGCAGTGCGTCCAAAACAGGCATCGATATCGAGATGCGCTTTCGCATACGGCACGCAGTAGTGTGGTCCGAGTTCCTCAATTGCACGCGCTTGTGCAGTCGACAAACGGCCGGCACGCGTCACAAAGCTGCGAATACGATATTCGGTTGGATCATAAAACATGGGTTTGTTGCTGCGGTCGGTGGTGTCTTGATCTGTCATGCTGCGGGGCGGGAAAATGAAAGAGGGTTCGGCTACACCTGAACCAGTCGGGCTGTTGCAATGGATAGAAGACTGCTGGAGCGGGTGAAGGGAATCGAACCCTCGTCGTAAGCTTGGGAAGCTTCTGCTCTACCATTGAGCTACACCCGCGACGTAATAGTTGTCAGACTTTTAGAGGCAGTAATCACTAATGTACTTTTACCGAGTTGCGGAACACTCCACAAACCACCATTTTTTTATTTCATCACGCGCTCCATTTTACCCTGTCGCAGGTAGCATCCTTGCGTTGTTTTTAAGTTGTCATGCACAAGTAAATCGCTCGCGGCCTGCTCGCTATGTTGGTCGCTGGTGTTGTTCGTGATCGCACGACATTGAACCAATTTCTACATAATTATTATGTGTGTTTGACCCGCCGTCCTTCCCTCAAAATATTGCCGCGTTACTCTCGAAAGTGATGCCCGGGCGGGTGCGACGCCCTTGAAAATAATGCGTTTATCCGCAGCGACCATCAACTACTCAGACCATTCGCCCCTTGTTTTCAACAACGGTGCAGCCAGTAATGCGCCACGACTTGTCTTTTTGCTTTTGCATGCTGTACACCGCAAGCCATACGTTGCCACTGGCATCTACCATTTGCACGCGCTGTATTGCGTCGCCGTCATTGCCTTCGGCCTTTAAAAAAACGACAGACGCCGGGCGGTAGACCACCGGATAGTCACTGCGCACCATGCTCATGAAGTTGGCTGCGGAGCCCAGCGCCTCGCGCACATTGGGCGCAGCAAAAGAAAACGCCTTGTCGGCATCGTCTTTGGCAAATGCTGCAAGTTGGCCTTCAACTACCGTGCGGATACTTTTTCCGTCGGCTGCGCTGATATTGCCGGCGTGCGCTGGCAGGCTGATTG
>JAYTZV010000047.1:0-2128 GCA_043741695.1 Burkholderiales bacterium | reverse complement strand
CGCAGGCGCGGTGATCGATGCTTTTACCGCCGGTGCAGTCATTGGCACTTGTACTGCAGGCGCAACGCGCGCTGCCAGCGCAGCATGACGAGATAATTGAGCCAGCTGCTGCCGCCGGATGGAAGCTTCCTCAGCAGCCATCGACTTGACTGCGCGATAGAATTTACCGAGCGATTTTTGCTCGACTAAAAGTTCGCGGAAGGCAGGCACGTAGTCGTGGTACGTCGCCACCGAGGCCAGATGCGCATTCGTTAGCGGCTCCGCAAACCAGCGGTCGTAACCTGCATAGCCGCCCCAACTGATTTTCAGTCGTTGGTAATCCGCTTGCAAGGATTGAAAAATCCGCACTTTGTCAGCACGTTTTTGTGCATCACTCAAGGCACTGGCGTAGCTACTTTCCAACCGCTGACGATAGGTAACCAGCAGTGCCAGAAATTGGCGCTTGCGGCCATCGAACTCCAGATATTTTTGCCGTGTGCGGTCATCCGCCTGGGTGGACATCCAGCGTTCAACGCCGACTTCTTCCACTGCGGTAGCGAACGATTCATTGAACTGCGTATCGTCTTTTGCATAAGCGACTTGATGCGCAAGCTCGTGAAACACCAGTCGCGCCAATTCGCCATCGGGATACTGAATGAAGGTCGAGAGAACCGGATCATTGAACCAGCCCAGCGTTGAATACGCAGCCACACCGGCCACCTGCACATCGAATCCGTCACGGCGCAGATCGGCCGCGTACGCCATCGCTTCTTGCTTGTTGTAGTAGCCGCGATAATTCACGCAGCCCGCAATCGGAAAACACCAGCGCTCCGGCTTCATCGACAGCTCTGGTGTGGCGACGATATTCCACAGCACATAAGGCCGCTTCAGATCGGCATAGTTCTTGTAGCTGTCGTTGTCCGGCAAACCAAGTTCGCGCGCAGCATAGCGACGAATTTCGCGCGCCTTGGCGAGACGTGTCTTGAGCTTGGCACCGACCTCAGGATCGGCCAGCAATTCGTCGATCGGCCGCGCATCCGACAACAACGCGATCTGGCCTTGCGCCGCCTGCAGATAATATTCGAGCTGCGCGCAGCCGCTCATCAACACGGCTGTTGCGACGATCGCAGCACTGCGCAGCAGTTTCATGTGTGACTTTCCGATCTGGACATCATGCTTTTTCCACCGCTTTTTCTACCGCTTTTTCTACCACTTTTTCAATTGCTTTTTCAACCTCAACCAACACATCGTAAAAAGTCGGACCACCAGCCATATCAGTCAAACGCTGACTAGTCAGTTCGTTGGCATTTTTTCCGTCGGCAGCAAATTTTTTCCACCAGATCGACAGACCGACTACCAAGCCGACCCGCGTCCGATCGGTAACGCGGGCTTTCGCAGTGAAGCTGCCTCGGTCGTTAAAAATACGCACCAGATCATCGTCCGCAATGTGTCGAACAGCCGCATCGTTCGGGTGCATATCCAAATGCGGCTCACCTTCCGTGGCGCGCAGACTGGTGACGTTGACGAACGTCGAATTAAGAAAATTACGTGCCGGTGGCGAGATCATCGCCAGTGGATATTTTTTTGCCAGCGCCGGATTGCTGACAACCGATTCGTACGGTGCAATATAGGTCGGTAATGGATCAAAGCCCTGTTGACGCATCGTCTCAGAATAAAATTCACACTTGCCCGACGGCGTCGCAAAACCACCATTCGCATACGGCGCATCGGGCACCTGCAATTTTTGCCAGCCGCTCCGCTTCAATGACGTCCAATCGAAATGGATTGCATGCGGATGGCGGGCATCGAATGCCTGCGCGGCGATCGCGTCGTCGCTTTCGCTGAAGCAGGCGTCGTCGAAACCCATGCGGGCGGCAATGCGGCGAAAGATTTCCGTATTCGGCGCCGACTCACCCAGCGGGGCAATCGACGCATTATTGGCCATCATGTACAAATGGCCGTAGGTGGCGTGAATATCGACATGCTCAAGTTGCGTGGTCGCGGGCAGCACAATGTCGGCGTAATCGGCGGTGTCAGTTTGAAAATGTTCCAACACTACCGTAAATAAATCTTCACGCGCGAAGCCCTGCATGACTTTGCCGGAGTCGGGCGCAATTGCCACCGGGTTGGCGTTGTAGACGATCAGCGC
>JAYTZV010000046.1:0-16469 GCA_043741695.1 Burkholderiales bacterium | reverse complement strand
TCACTCGTCCCCGCCCCAATCTCATACAACTTCGCATCCCGCCACAACCGCCCCACCGAATAATCATTGATATACCCATTCCCACCAAGCGCCTGAATCGCCTCGCCAGCCATCCAGGTCGCTTTCTCAGCGGAGTATAGAATCGCCCCCGCAGCATCCTTGCGCAACGCCCGCACCGCTTCCGGCGTAGCAGCCCGATCGCACGCCTGCCCAACCGCATACACATACGCACGACACGCCATCATCGTCGAATACATGTCAGCCAGCTTGCCCTGCATCAGTTGAAACTCACCGATCGGCTGGCCGAACTGCTTGCGCTCGTGCACATACGGCAGCACCACATCCATACACGCCTGCATGATGCCAAGCGGGCCGCCGGACAGTACGCTGCGTTCGTAGTCCAGGCCGGACATCAGCACATTGACGCCGCGTCCCAGACCACCAAGCACATTTTCTGCGGGGACTTCGCAATCCTGAAACACCAGCTCACCGGTGTGCGAACCGCGCATGCCGAGCTTGTCGAGTTTTTGCGCAACGCTGAAACCCTTGAACGATTTTTCGATCAGGAATGCGGTCATGCCGCGTGCACCGGCATCGATATCATTTTTTGCATAGACCACCAATACATCGGCATCGGGGCCGTTGGTGATCCACATTTTGGTGCCGTTCAAAATCCAGCGATCGCCGCGCCAATCGGCGCGCAACTTCATGCTGACCACGTCCGAACCTGCATTGGGCTCGGACATGGCGAGTGCGCCGATGTGCTCGCCACTGATCAGCTTGGGCAGGTAACGCGTTTGCTGTTCGGCGCTACCGTTGCGACGGATCTGATTCACGCACAGGTTGGAATGGGCGCCGTACGACAAGCCCACCGACGCAGACGCACGCGAAATTTCTTCCATCGCGATGATGTGTGCAAGGTATCCCATGCCGGCACCGCCTTGCGCCTCGTCGACAGTGATGCCTAGCAGACCGAGCGCGCCCATTTTCTGCCATAGATCCATCGGGAATTGATCCGTGCGATCGATGTCGGCCGCGCGCGGCGCAATTTCTGCGGCGGCAAAATGCTGCACGGTTTCGCGCAGCGCGGCGATATCTTCGCCATGATCAAAGGTCAAACCGGGAAGATGCAACATGACTGCCTCGCTGTTGGGTGGTCTTGTAAAATACTATCGGGAATTCATTACACGCACCGGTGATTAGAGTGCGAAAAAAACGACCGCTCCCCAGTCAGTATCGCATTGCCGATTGTAGTGGCGCCGGACCCAAAACAGTATCGCCATTTAGCGCTTCCATTTTTTGAAAAGAAACTGCATGAATCCGCTCGAATCGCAGCTTGACTATCCTTTTGGTGAATCGCTTCCCGATGCAGGCGCTTTGCTGCAAGTGGCACCCGGTGTGTACTGGCTGCGCATGGGCTTGCCGTTTGCGCTGAACCATATCAATCTCTGGATGCTGGAGGACCGCTTCGATAACGAGAGCGGCGAAGGCCAACACGCCGGCTGGACCGTAATCGACTGCGGGATTGCGAACGACATCACGCGCGATGCGTGGCAAATGATTTTCGCCAACGGCTTGCGTGGCATGCCGATTGGCCGCGTGCTTGCCACACACTGCCATCCCGATCATGTTGGCCTGGCCGACTGGTTATGCCAGCATTGGCAAGCACCGTTATGGATGACGGCAGGTGAATATACGTACGCCCGCATTATGTCGGCGTCGCTCCCGGGCGTCGATGGCGGCGCGATGCTGGCGCACTTCAAGCGTCACGGACTGGTGGATGGGGCGCTGATCGACCAGCTTGAAGAACGCCGCCATTATTTCCGCACGCTGGTGCCGACGGTGCCGGATGCGTATGTACGCGTACATGATCAACAGTCCATCCGGATCGGTCAGCACGGCTGGCGCGTGATCACCGGATTCGGTCATGCGCCCGAGCACGCGTCGCTGTATTGCGCCGCGCTGAATGTATTGATTTCCGGCGACATGGTGTTGCCACGCATTTCCACCAACGTCTCGGTATTTGCAATCGAACCCGAAGCCAATCCGGTGCAACTGTATCTCGATTCACTGAAAAAATTTGGCGATCTGCCAGCCGATACGCTGGTGCTGCCGTCGCACGGCAAGCCGTTCCGCGGGCTACACACGCGCATCGCGCAGCTCAACGACCATCATGCTGCACGCCTTGAGGAAGTGGTCGCCGCCTGCACCCTGCCTCAATCAGCAGCTGACATTGTGCCGCTGATGTTTCCGCGTAAGCTCGATGGCCATCAACTGACGTTCGCCATCGGTGAAGCCTTGGCGCATTTGCACAAGTTGTGGTTTGACGGCGTGCTGCGACGGACGACTGGCATGGACGGTGTAGTGCGATTCATCAAACGTACAACAGCGTAACGCGCTTGCGCAAGCGACTGCGCAACATCGTCACGCAGCTTGCTTGCCGAGCGCCTTCTTGTAATGCGCTTCGCCGATACCGTAGCAATCGCAAGAGTTGGCGAGCAATCCGTTGCGATTGATCAGCCTAATCACACCACGCCGGTAATCGATCAGATTGCGCGCCTGTAGCGCCGTGGCAGCGAGCGTCACACCGACCCGTCGCACACCGAGCAGATCGGCCAGCATTTGCTGAGTGAGCGCAAATTGGTCACTGCCGACGCGATCATGAATCATCAGCAGCCATCGCGCCAGACGCGATTCAATGGAATGAAAATGACTGCACGCTGCGTGCTGCGCAACATTAATAAGTGAGTGATGCAGATACCGCATCGAGACCAGTCGGACTGCGGCGCGCTCGGCAACGACTGCTGCAAACTCTTTGCGGCTAACGCGCCACGCAAAACCTGCACCCACGACGATGGCAGTGCCTGGTAACTGCCCCGACCCCAGCAGCAGTACGCTACCAAGCATTCCCTCGGAACCGATCAAGTTAACTGCCACGGGCGCTGAAGCCGCGGCAGTCGAGTACACACCAACATAACAGCTCACCGGAAAATAGACGTGGCGCAGTTGCTGCTCTTCGCCAACCAGAATCGTATTGGCTTCTAGCTGGATTAGCTTTGCCTTTGCCAGAACCCGGTCTCGATCAACCCGCCGCAGAATTTGCAGCAAGCGATTTTGACCAGCAACGGATGGAGCGGTTTGATCGGTGCGCACGGACAAACTTCCATGAAGAGGGTGGACATGAACAGCAGGATGCAGATTTGCCAGTGTTCAGCAATGATCCGCCAGACATTGCTCCTCTTAATGACGGTAGCGACGTGCATTATTCTATTTTATTACTGTCAGTAATTTTTGTCTTTAAGCCATTTTTCTTTGCGTATCGAGCGACATGCGGTGGCCTTTTCGGCATGCGCAAGCAACGCAAAAAGCCGTTGCTTGAAATCGAACAAATCACGGGATGTTCACCTTCGCCAAAATCTATTTTTTCGCTATGTTCGATGTCGAACATAATAAAAAATGGTTTGTTGTAGCATGGCAGTTGTTGCCCTACAATCTCGGTGAAGTGCGTTGTTTTATTTTTCTCAATGAAGTTCCTATCAACGAAAAACGATTGACACAGATTCATCCGAAATCAATACAGGTTGGATCAATCTCCGCGATCTTTTACTTTCAAAAAACTATTCGTGATAAACCCATCAGAAAGCGGCGCAGTAATGAAAGTATCCACGGAACGGGAAGATTTCAGCGCACGTTTGCAGCTTGCGTTGCGCAATGCCAGTTATCCACCCGATAGCCCGACGCAGTTGTCGCGCGAGTTCAATGTGCGCTTCGCCGGGCGTCCGATCACTGTACATGCTGCCCGCAAATGGCTAGTTGGCGAAGCGATTCCGACCCAGGAAAAACTGCGCACACTGGCGCAATGGCTTGGTGTACCAGCCGAGTGGTTGCGCTTCGGCGGCGCGCTTGACAGTGATGGCAATGAGCCTGATCCGACCTCGCGCTTTGAGTCGGCTGATGTGAAGCTGATTGCCGATCTCCAGCGGCTAGACCCCTCTCATCAAATGATTGCGCGTGAGGTAATTCGCATGCTTGTCCGAATTAACAGCGCGAAATAAAACATCAGACAGACCGGATGCATGATTCGTATTCCTGATCAGTGATTTGCATCACTGATCGGGAGTTGCCCGTGCCTTGCGCGGCATCTTGTCAAATACCCGGTCATACAACGCGTTCGGCATCCACCGCAACAAGCGCACTACCCAACCCATCTGCCACGGTATTACGCGAAAACTGTCACCAGCATCGATCGCCTTTACTGCCCGCCGTGCAAAGGCCTCGGCTGATATCAAAAACGGCATACGGTACGCATTGTGTTGCGTCATCGGTGTGTCGATATAACCCGGGGCGATGGTCACAACGCGAATGCCGTACGACCGAAGCTCTACCCGCAGCGATTCGCAATAACTGATCACTGCCGCTTTCGATGCGCTGTAGGCGCCGGCTCCCGGCAAGCCGCGAATACCGGCGACACTGGCAAGGCCGACCAGACGCAGTGGCCGCTGCTGCTGGCGTTGCGCGGGTGACGCCGCAGACGATTTCATGACGGCGATAAACGGTGCGAAGGTCGCCACCGTTGCGGTCAGATTGGTGGCAACGATCCGTTCAAAAACCGCAAAATCTTCGCGATGCTCGGTCAAGGTACCGGCAGAAATTCCAGCGCTGGCAATCACGATATCAGCGCCACCACGTTCTATGAAATCGGCAGCCGCCGCTGCGAGCGCAGTATGGTCATTCACATCGATCGCGTACACACAACATAGCGTTGCCGGAAACGCGGCCTGCAACTGCTGCAATGCCGCGCGGCGCCGACCGACCAATCCGAGCGTTGCACCTTGTTGCGCGTAATGGCGGGCCAGCGCGGCGCCGAGACCGCTTGATGCTCCGGTGATGAATACCCGCAGCGGTGCGGGTGCTCCACTCTTTTCTGTTGGCATTGGCTGCTCCCGAAAAATCGCACACAAATACAAAAAAGTCCGCCTTCTTGCGAAAAACGGACTTCTGATTATTACTGCATGCAGTCGCCGGCACGCGAATTGCGCATTATTTTTTCTTGACGATTTCCTTGACCGGTGCTGGCTGATGCGCTGGCACCGCAGCCGCAATCTTATGCTCGGCCTCGGCCTTCGCTACCAAGGTATCCATCACCTGTAACGCCGCGGTTGCCAGCACGGATTCAGTTTGCGAACCCATCGCGCTGCCGACGATCGACGGTGAGGTTTCGTACTTGCCGTCGACAGCGATTGTTGGTACGCCGTCGATCTTGTAGGCTTCCTGCAGACTCAGCGCGCGTCTGACTTTGGCTTGCGTGCCAAAGGCGTTGTACGCCTCAGCAAACTTCTGCTTGTCGATACCGTGCTTGACGACGAACTCCAAAATCGCCGCATCGGTATCCAGATTTTGATGATCGACATGAATCGCATGGAAGACCTTGCTCTGCATCTCTTCGGATTTACCCATCGCTTCGAGCGCGTAATACAACTTCTGCTGCGGAATGAACGACTCGCGGAAATTGACCGGCACGCGCTTGAAGACAACGGTATCACTGTGCTTCTTGACCCATTCCGCCAGATGCGGCTCGAACGCGAAGCAATGCGGACACGAGTACCAGAAAAATTCGGTGACTTCGATTTTCTTGCCCGCGTCGATGTTTTGCGGCTTCTCGAGCGTGCGGTAGTCGACGCCATTTTGTGGTACCGCCGGAGTGGCAGCAGCTGTCGCCATCAGAAAGCCCAGACTCAGTGACAGCAGACCATGTTGAATAAAGCGCATGTGATTCCCTTGACTTTGATTAAGGATTTTTTGGGGTGCGAACGACAGCGACATCGACACCATTATCGCTGAGCTTGCCACGCATCCGGTTCATCGTGTCGAGCTGGCCGAACGGTCCGACCCGAACCCGATATAAGGTACCATTTTCGCCCGGACGCTCACTGACGCGGGCCTCGAAGCCGAGCAAGGCCAATTTGGCGCGCGCGCTCTCGGCATCGGTCTGATCGCGGAACGCACCTGCCTGCAAATAATAGGTCCACTTTTCCTCGCCCTCGGCTTTGGCTTTGGCGGTGGCCTCGGCAGCATTCTCTTTTTTCTGGGCAGCTTGTGCGGCCTTGACAGCCTCTTGCTTTTTCAGCTTTTCAGCCGCTGGTGTTGGTGCGACTTCCTTTGCCGCGGCATTTTTTGCAGCCTGCGGATCGGCTGCATTCGGCGGTGGTGGCGGTACTGGCTCGACCGCAGCGGCGAAATCTTTTGCGGCTTCGCGTGCCGGCGCCTTGTTGCCGTACAGCGGCTTGTTCGGGTCAGGTGCCTGTCCCGGCACCACTTCAACCCGGTCGGGGCGTGCCTGTTTATTCAAAAAAGGCAGCGAGGTTTTGTTGATCGTCAGGGCGACAACAACGGCGATACCGAGACCAATGATCAAGCCGATAATCAACCCCAGCAGCGTGCCACCGGATTGACGAAGTAAAGAGGAAGTGGATGAATGGCGCATGCTTGAGAGATTACATCCTTGCTGGCGCAGACACGCCAATGAGTGACAGACCGTTACGTAAAACCTGTCGGGTTGCCAGCATCAACGCGAGCCGGGCCATTTTGGTGGACGCGTCATCAACCAGCACCCGTTCGGCATTGTAGTAGCTGTGCAATTCGCCCGCCAAGTCGCGCAAATAAAATGCAATCTGATGCGGGCCGAGTTCGTCGAGCGCGTACTGTAACGCTTCAGGATAATCCGCCAAACGCGCCAGCAGCGCAGTTTCGCGCGCAGCGGTCAACGGTGTCAGATCGACGCCATCGAGCGTTGCCTCATCACCACCCCACTGCGCCAATACAGAACAAATGCGCGCATGCGCATACTGCACGTAGTAGACCGGATTTTCATCGGACTGCGCTTGCGCCAGATCGACATCAAAAACAAACTCGGTGTCCGCCTTGCGTGATATCAGGAAGAAGCGCACAGCGTCGCGACCACGAGTGAGGTCGCGCGGTGCACTGGCGTTTTCGTCTGCAGCGTCAACCGCCACATCCCCACTCGACCATTCAATCAGATCGCGCAGGGTCACGTACGAGCCAGCGCGTTTTGAAATCTTGACCTCTTCACCGTTCTTGATCACGGTGACCATCTTGTGCAGCACATAGTCGGGATACCCGGTCGGAATCGCGAGGCTAACTGCCTGCAAGCCAGCCCGCACTCGCGCAATAGTGCCGTGATGATCACTACCCTGAATGTTGATCGCGTGTTCAAAGCCGCGCTGCCATTTAACGATGTGATACGCCACGTCCGGCACAAAATACGTGAAAGTGCCGTCGGATTTTTTCATCACGCGGTCTTTGTCGTCGCCGTAGTCGGTGGTGCGCAACCACAGTGCGCCTTCGTGTTCGTAGGTCTTGCCCGCCTTGATGAGTGCATCGACTGCGGCCAGCACCTTGCCGTCAGCGTACAGCGACGACTCGAGATAATAATTATCGAACTTCACGCCGAAGGCTTGCAGATCGAGATCTTGTTCGTGGCGCAGGTAAGCTACCGCAAAGGCGCGGATAGAATCGAGGTCGTCGCTATTGCCACTCGCGGTGACTGGTTCGCCATCGGAAGCCGAGACGGTTTTTTTCGCCAGAAAATCATGCGCGATATCGGCGATGTAATCGCCGTTGTAGGCCGACTCTGGCCAGCCAGCATCACCAGGCTTGCTGCCGCGAGACCGTGCCTGTACAGAGTTCGCCAGCGTGGCAATCTGCACGCCCGCGTCGTTGTAATAAAACTCGCGTGTGACCGCATAACCCTGTACTTCATACAATGCCGATAGCGCGTCACCCAGCGCCGCCTGACGGCCATGACCCACGTGCAGCGGACCAGTGGGATTAGCGGAGACAAACTCCAGCAGCACTTTGCGATGTTCGCCCGCAGTGCTACGACCATAATCAGCGCCCTGCTTCAATACCGTGTGCACCACAGCTTGCCGCGCGGCGGTCGCCAGACGCAAATTGATAAAGCCGGGTCCGGCAATGTCGATCGCCTCGATCAAGTCCGTTGCGCCGGGTTGCGCCAGCAAGCCCGCAACCAATTGCTGCGCCAGCTCGCGCGGATTTTTTTTCAGCGGACGTGCCAGCTGCATCGCGATATTGCAGGCGATGTCGCCATGCGCCGGGTCGCGAGGACGTTCCAGCACGACCGGCGGTACGATGTCGGTATCGATCAGTAGTGGCGTCAGCGCCGATTGGAATAGCGCGATGATGCGTTGTTTTTGTTCAGCGAGCATGAGGGTAGGTGAGGTGTCAAAGCGTCGCAAACGACGTCATGGGACCGGAAAAAAGTGAAGGGATGATGGTGAAGCGATTATACCGAGCCGGCTGTCAGCTGCCTAACTTGTCGACGCAGTAGGTCGACAGAAATTGTTGCAGGGCGAACGACTGTGGTAACCATAGCTGATCGGTCAAGCCGGTTGGCTGCAAAAACAAATAGGTCTGCACCTTCATCGCACTACCTTGTGCGTCGGTGACCGTAGCGTCGATCCGTTCATACAGTTCACCCTCGAACTGATCGAGCCGCGCCACGTCATCAGCATCGACATCGGCATACACCAACCCTGCAACGCTACTACCGGTGCTCACAACGATACCAGGGTAAGTTTCATCACGCACCGCAAAGCGACGATAGCCGGCGAGCGTTGCATCGCATGAGGCGTACTGGCCACGCACCACGCGTTGCCAAACGTCGGCAAACATCAGCGATCCATAGGTAAAGACATGTGTTTTCATCGTAAAGATTGTAGCCCAGCATTTATCTCGCGCAACCCACTGCTTAAGACGGGCTGTAAAACACCTGCAAACGCACACGCGGCTCAGCGATCAAAGCCGCCAAGGCACACGCATCGGCGGGTAATTGCTGGCAGCGCTCGATTGTGGCGAGCTTGTCGGCACCGATGGCCCAGACGCGGCAACAACCTTGCGCAATCAACGCAGACAACGACAGGCTAATACGCGGATGCGGCGCTCTGCCCGGCTGCACTGCCAGATAACGGCGCCCGGTTGTGCGCGCTTGCGACCACTGCGGCGCATCAGCGAACAGCGAAGCAGTGTGACCGTCGTTGCCGATGCCGAGAACAATCACCGACGATGCTGCCAGCGCCGGATTACGATTGGCCGCATCGGCCGCACCCATGGCAGCTGCCCACGCATCAGGCGCACTGCCGGACAAATCAGGTGGTGCGAGTGCGATCCATTGCGCGCTGGCGGCGGCATTGGTCAAAAGATGGCGACGCACCAGCGCACCGTTCGAATCGTCATGCGTGATCGGCACACAGCGCTCGTCGACCAGTGAGATAGCAATGTTGTGCCACGCGAGCGGCTGCCGCGACAGTGCTGAAAAAAAATAAACGGACTACGACCACCCGAGACCAGCAGCAATGCATGATTTTGCTGCTGCGGCGCGTGATCGAGATCGGCCGCCACCGCGCCAGCGAGCGCCAATGCAGCTGCGGTACTGCTGTCGAAACACTGTAGCTGCAGGCTCATGCGACTCTTTCGTTTGCGGTCTTGTCTAGCAACTGATCCGTATCGTTTTCACGATTGATTCTGTGGTTGATCACAGCGCAGGATATTTGAAAAAATCAAAATAGGGTTGATTCTTTCGGCGCCAAACCTTGGTCCGAAATCTTCATGCGATCACTCGATCCAGTAACTTGGTGCAATAATCATTCTTCAACTTTCACAGATATGGCCCATGACTGCTTTGCTCGAACAACCGTTTGGCACAATCCCTGAACTGATTCGTGCGCATGCCCGCACGCAAGGTGAGCGCATCGCGCTGCGTGATGCACGCCATGCGATCGACTATGCAACGCTCGACAAATGGCTTGACCGCGTGGCGGCAGCATTGCAGCGTGATGGTCTGCAACCACGCCAGGCGGTGGCAATCTGCGCGACCAATTCGCTTGCGTACGCGATTGTCTTTTTAGGCGTGCTGCGTGCCGGCATGGCGGTCGCACCTCTGGCACCGAGTGCCGGTGCAGATAGTTTGGCAAGCATGATCGGCGATGCGCAAGCGCAGTTACTGTTTGTCGATGCCGATGCAGCTGCCACCATCGATCAGGCGGCACAGCGTGTGACTGTGCGACGAATCGCGCTCGACAACAGCACTATCGCGCCATCACTGGAGCAATGGCTGGGCAGCGCCAGCACGCCGCAGCCGGTCGATGCGCGGCCTGACTGGCCGTTCAACATCATCTATTCGTCCGGCACGACCGGCACACCAAAAGGTATCGTGCAGCCGAACGCCATGCGCTGGGCGCATGTGCAGCGCGGCACCATCGCTGGCTACAGCGCTACGTCGGTTACGTTGCTGGCAACGCCGCTGTATTCGAACACCACGCTGGTCAGTTTTTTTCCCACGCTGGCACTCGGCGGCTGCGTGATCATGATGGCGAAATTCGATGCGGCGGCTTATCTATCGCTGGCTGAAAAATATCGTGCCACGCATACGATGCTGGTGCCGGTACAGTATCAGCGCTTGATGGCACATGCCGACTTTGATCGCACCGATCTAAGTTCGTTCGAGATGAAATTTTGTACCAGTGCGCCGTTTGCGGCGGCACTGAAAGCCGATATCTTGCAGCGCTGGCCGGGTGGCATAATCGAGTATTACGGCATGACCGAAGGGGGCGGTACTTGCGTGTTGATCGCGCACGAACACCCGCATAAATTGCATACGGTCGGTCAACCTGCGGCGGGACATGATCTGCGCTTGATCGACGAACTCGGTGTAGAGGTCGCCGCCGGCACGACCGGCGAAGTGGTCGGCAGTTCACCCGCGATGATGCTTGGCTATTTTGGCCAGCCTGAAAAAACTGCCGAGGCCGAATGGTTTGCGCCGGACGGCACGCGATTTATTCGCACCGGCGACCTTGGGCGCTTCGATGCAGAGGGATTTTTGACGCTGCTCGACCGCAAAAAAGACATGATCATTTCCGGCGGATTCAATATCTACCCGAGCGATCTGGAAGCGGTGCTGGTGCAGCATCCGTCGGTGACTGAGGCCGCCGTGGTGGGCGTGGCGTCGCAGCGTTGGGGTGAAACACCGGTCGCGTTCGTGGTGCTGCGCGAGCCGATCGATAATGCCGAATTACTGCAATGGATCAATCAACGCGTCGGCAAAATGCAGCGCCTGGCTGCGCTGAAAATCGTCGATATGCTGCCGCGCAGCGCAATTGGCAAAGTGCTTAAACGCGAACTACGCGATCAGTTTGCGCGTACGTCGACACAGTCGCTGTGAGCCGATTTCACGGCACCGCTTTTGGCGAGCGATTGGGCGAGCGGTCGGGTAAGCGACTGGCTGAACGCGTGGACGCGTGCGGTGCCAGTACTGCCTCGCAAGGATTAACGCCGGGGTGTGCATGGTCCCACAGCGCAGTGCCAATCAGGCTCAAGCCGCCGGTGACCACAGCCGCGCCGACGCGCGCGATGGCACCGGGCGTGCCGGCCGAATCGAGTCTGGCGCGCGGATGCACCAAAGGCCCGCTAAAGCGGATATCGCCACTGACTGCGGACAAGCCCAGCGAGAATCCCGAACGAGAGCGCGCGCGACCGCGCACATCAAGTGTCTGCGTGCGTAAATCCAGATCGCCCTGCGTCAGCAATTCACTGGCCTGACTGCGCACTCCAATGAGCGGACTGCCGAGCGCCCGCCCCGCTTGAAACGGCAACATCGCGCTGCCGCATTCCAGATGGATTTCGGTAGAATCATGTGCTGAAAAATAAGGCAGCAGCCCAGTCAGCATTTCTTCGCTACGCGCGCCGGCAGCCGTCACGATGCGCGTCGGGCCGAGCGTGATCGTAACCGGGCCGGTCAGTGTTGCCGCCAACGCTTTCATCGATTCGCCGCGGGCGTTGACGGTGGCGTTGAGTTGCATGCTGCCGCCGTTCAATGGCGTGGCTTTGCCCATGGCCCGCAAGCCGTCGTGCAGCGAGACATCGTGCAACTGCAGCTTCAACTGCGCGCTTTGATCCGCACCGACTAAATGCAGCGTACCAGCTGCCGTACCACCCAACATCTGCGCATGCATGGCATTGGCCTGCAACTGGCCGTCTTCGATATGCACCTGCGCGTTAGCATTCGACAGCTCGATACCGGACCGGGTTTTCCAGGCGGCGACATGCAGATCCATATCGGCCCGCATGCCATGCGCCGCAGCCAACACGCGCCACGGCAAGAGATGGGTGCGAAACAATTCACCCGGCGGTTTTGGCGGCAACGGCGGGCGGCCGGCATCGGCTAGCATGCGAACCCAATCGAGTCGCGGGATCGACAACTGCGCATGCAACGTTGGCTGTACACCATCAAGATCGAGTTGCGCCGATCCACCAGCGCGGGTTTCGCCGAGGCTTCCCGCCAATTGGGCGAAGTCGATCTTGTTGCCATCTGCCCGCACGTCTGCACGCATTTGTACCGGCGCAATCTGACGCGATTCAATCTGAAAAAATGCCAGCAGCTGGTCGAGTCGCGTGGCATCGAGTTGCGTAGCGAAAGTATCGGCCGACACACGCGCAGATTGCAATCGACGCGCATCGATGACTACGCGCGCATCGCCGCTGGCAACCGAGAGCAGTGCATGCGTCGGCGCGGCGATTGTGTCCAGCGATGCGCTGATCGTCATCGTGCGCTGGGCATGATTCAACACTGCGGTGGCGGTGATGTCGCGACCGGGACCTTGTGCAGCGACGTGTACTGCAGGCAGCTGCCAGTTTCCGAAATCGTGTTTTTCGCTGGCGGTTTGAGGTGTGGTGTGACGTTTGGTTTCACGTTTGGTTTGATTTGCGATGTGACGTGCGATGTGACGTGTGAAATGAAGTGTCACGCGCTGCAGATCGATTGAGCGCAAGGCACTTAAATGATTCGCATCCGCCTGCCTGGTCTGGTTATTTTGCGCGGTCATCTGCCAGTTGCCAGCGTGCGCCGCATCGGATTCGATATCAAGCAGCACGCCATCGGCGTTAATGTGCGCTACCTGCAGTGTGCGATGCCAGAGTGACGCGATGCGAAACTGCGCGGAGAGATGGTCGATCGTGGCCAAAAACGGTTGCGCCGCCCACGCCGGGTTGGCGATCGTGATGCGTTCGGCATCGAGGCCTGGCGTGGGTAAAAGATGCACCGAAATTTTTCCGATCGTCACCGCGCGACCGGTCGCTGCAGATGCCTGATGTTCAAACCAGCCGCGCCAGCGTGATTGATCGATGCGCGCCGGTACCAACCATAGCAGCAGCACCAGCACCAGCAGCACGATAGCCGCCCCGCTAATCCCTGCAGTCACGCGCAGTTGATGTCGACTGAATCCACGCATCGATTTCCACTTCAATTTTTGCTTCAATCGCTATAAATGGTAATGTAACTACGACTTCCCTCGGCAGGCTAGTACGAATTTGTCGGGGCGCACATAAAACAATCCCTCAATGCACCTTGGGTGCATTGAGGGATCTCGATAATGTCAACTACTCCGTCGCGCAAGCGCCAGAGTACGACCAGCGAGAATCAGTGCTTATGGTCTTTCAGCGCTTCCTTGATATCGCCAACACCTTTTTGTACTTTGCCTTCGATCTGCTTGCCAAGGCCTTTGGCTTCTTGATCTTTACTGCCGATCAGCTTGCCCGCTTCTTCCTGCACTTTACCTGCGATGTCTTTAGCTTCGCCTTTCACTTGATCTTTGTTCATGAGTCATCTCCTGATAAGTGGCAACTACTAAGTAGCAACAACACTGTTGATACTGCGTGACGACGGATCTCGCGACCGGTTAGAGCCACGATGCGCCGCGATGTTTTTGCATCGGAGACTAGATTACCCATGCACTTACGCAACGTCTGTTAGCACTCTCACATAGTGTTACCACGCAGTGATTCAACGGCCTTCCGGATCGGGATGCGGAGCGGGCTCATCGGCGGGCGCTGGGTCATCGATCGGTATCGGATCGGGCTCTGAATCGGGTACCGGCGCGCGGTGGGATCTGGTTTTCAGTAGCGTATTCATCGAATCTCCTTGTGTGGTGATACTCTTCAAAATGTACCGTCGTGTTTGCAGAAACATTTCGCATCAACGCGTGACATGGCGACCTTGCAGCATAGCCATGTACCTATTATGACCAGCAAAATTGTATCCGCCGCAACATGCACCCACTATCGCAGAACAGGCGGAAGGGTGCGCTACACTTCATGCCTGTAGACCATTTACAACTGCCGGCATGCCCACTCCAATTCGACGAGACCGCTTTGTAACGATTGCCATCAGCGCGATGATCGTGGTGTTGCTGTGCGCTTTTCTTGCTACCTGGTTCTGGTGGCGGCAGCAGCATCCGTCCACAAGCTCACCGGAATATGCCACGCTGGGGCCGCTGATTGTCAGCACCGATGCGTATTCGGTCTCGACCAGAATAGCGTTGCAATCCGGCGGTGCGGATGCGGAATGGGTCAAAAAAAATGATGCCGCATTAAAACGCGTCGTGCAGTCTGCGCTATCGACGCTCAACCCGCAGCAAGTACATGCGCCGGGCGGCTTGGTGGCGCTACAGTCGCATTTACTGAAAGCAATTCATCAGCAACTGTCGACTGATAAAGTCGAACAATTACTTTTCATCGATTTTATTTTACAGACCGATACCTGAAATTGCGCATGATCAACCTTGGTAGCACCAGCACATGAAATATCGTCATTACAAAGGCGGCGTGTATGACTGGATCGGCGACGCGACGCTGGAATCGGACCTCACGCCGATGACGGTATATCGCGCGGACGACGGCAGCTTGTGGGTGCGCCCCACCGCAGTGTTTTTTGAGCTGGTCGAGGTCGACGGCAAGAGCGTGCCGCGTTTTGCTGCCCTGCCCGTCGACAACACGTGACATCGTCGGCGACAGACAACATGCACGACATGACTCGCAGCACCAGTTTGCCATGTCTTGCATCACGTGTTTGATACACTCGCGCCATGACAACACTGACTCTTGACCGCATCCTGCAATCGCAGGGATTTGGTACCCGCAAATGGTGCCGGCAACTCATTGCCGATGGCGAAGTCGCCATCACAGGTAAGGCGCATACCGACTACCGCACCGCCTTCGATACGAACGGGCTGGTATTTCGTTTGTTCGATGAAGACTGGGAATATCGCGAGCATCTTTTTATCGCGCTGCATAAACCCGCAAACATCGAATGCTCGCGCAAGCCCAGCCATCACCCGGGCGTGTTGTCGATCCTGCCGGAACAATTTAGCTGGCGCGATGTGCAGCCAGTCGGTCGGCTCGATCACGACACCACCGGCCTGTTGCTGATGTCGGATCACGGTCCGTTCATTCATGCGCAATCGTCGCCGAAATCCCATATTCCGAAAGTGTATGTTGCCACTACGGCCGAGCCGGTAACGCCAGCACTGGTAGCGCAACTGCTTGGTGGCGTGAAGCTGCATGATGAGCCGGCAACGCTGGCAGCGCTGCGCTGCGAAGCCATTGACGAGCATCGGATCGAGATTGTTTTGGAGCAGGGTAAATACCATCAGGTCAAACGCATGCTGGCGGCTGCGGGTAACCATTGCGCCGGCTTGAAGCGCATCGCAATCGGGCAGTTGACCTTGGACCAGCTTGAACTGGAAGAAGGCGAGTGGTGTTTTTTGGAGGCGGAGGAATTGGCGCTACTCAATGCGACCAAGTAACGCAAGCTGCTGCGCAGGTCGCACAGTCGACCTGTTATTAGCTCACTATTTTTTGCTCAAAGCGTCGATGAAGGAAGGCTCTTTAATTTGCGCACGTGTCGTTCCAAGGTTTGTATTTCTTTGAGCAAATAGGCTTCCCGCTGCGAAATTGTTTTTGTTTGATCAACTTTCCCTGGATCTCGTGACAGCCTCTGCAGCCTCTGGATCAGAATTATTTCTTCTCGGCACGCGTCGATAGCTTCATTTTTTTTCTTCATTAGCGCATTTTTTGTTTTTTGTGAGTAGATCTTTACTGGCCTGACTCGAGGTGAATTGGGCGCAGTCGCAGGCAAATTGACATTCACTTCCCGAGACGACACACCGCGCCGGGACTGATATTTTTCAACTAATGCTTTTTGCCGACTTTGACCACGAGTAAGAAATTGCCCCCAAATGTCGGCGCGCTTTGTTTGAATATCGCGCGCCAATTGCACCGGATTTTGTTGTCGACTTGGTTTGACAATTTTTGTGTCGACGTGATCGATATGCGTTCTAAACGCATTCGCAAGGGAAGAAAAAATCGATTTCATCATAGCAATCTCATAAATATCGTTTAATAGTGATCCAACAACGGATCTAACAACGATATATGTGCAAAGAGCTTGCAGGGTTCCTCGCGCCCAGAAATAAATGTTTGCCTTTCCTTCCTCATTTCGAGCGCGATACAGGATTTCGACATTACTCTATACTTTGAGTCATGGTATCGACCTATCCTTTGATGCCTGTTAGTCAAAAGCTTCCGTAGCCATGGCTTCG
>JAYTZV010000045.1:0-2136 GCA_043741695.1 Burkholderiales bacterium | reverse complement strand
CCCGCGACGAGGGCCGTGCCGACGTGGCCGGCCGGGATTCGTTGCGACACCGGCAGGCTGGCTGCGCCGCTGGCGCAATCAGCAGCCCGCACCGCATAGCCATCCATCTGGGTGTTGTCCATCGGTGGCACATCGATTTGCGATGATTGCGATGCAGCCAGCACGCGGCCATTGGCGGTCAGCGTTGAGACTATTTCATGTGAAGTAATCGGACGCACCGCGTCGAGCAAAAACGTCAGTGCTTCGCTGACCGACAACATGGGTGGCTTGCTTGTCATATTGGGCTCACAGTCCGGTGTGCGTTGCGATATAGGCCTTGATCTGGTCGACATCAGCAGACATCACTTCAAAGCGCTGTGGCAGCTTTTCGATACCGTCGAAACCAGCCGGACGCGGCGCATCATGACCGAGCGCCTCGACAATGGTTTCATTGAATTTCGCCGGCAACGCAGTTTCGAGCACGATCATCGGCACGCCTGGCTTGCAATACTCGCGAGCGACCTTGATGCCGTCTGCGGTGTGGGTATCGATAGTCAGTTTGAAGCGCGCATGCAGATCGCGAATTGTGGCAAGGCGATCTTGATGGGTCGAGCGCCCCGACGCAAAACCGTACTGTGCAACGTGTTTGAATTCATCCCCATCGCTACCGGGACCACCTGACAAATCAAAACCACCCGCGCTCTCGACCTGTGCAAACAGTGCCTTGACGCGCGCACTATCGCGACCCAGCAAGTCAAAGATAAAGCGTTCGAAGTTGGAGGCCTTGCTGATGTCCATGCTCGGACTGGTGGTGTGATAGGTCTCCGACGACTTGCGCACACGGTATTTGCCAGTACGAAAAAACTCGTCAAGCACATCGTTTTCGTTGGTGGCCGCAATCAGTTGATCGATCGGCAAACCCATCATGCGGGCGATATGGCCGGCGCAGATATTGCCGAAATTTCCGGACGGGACTGTGAACGAAACCATCTGCGCGTTATCGGTGGTCGCCTCGAGATAACCACGAAAGTAGTAGACCACCTGCGCGACTACCCGCGCCCAGTTAATCGAATTAACCGTGCCGATTTTATAGCGCGCCTTGAAATCGAGATCGTTGGATACTGCCTTGACCATATCCTGACAATCGTCGAATACGCCATTGACTGCGATATTGAAAATATTCGGATCCTGCAAGCTAAACATTTGTGCGCACTGGAATGCGCTCATTTTTTGATGTGGTGACAGCATGAAGACGCGGACGCCACGCTTGCCGCGCATCGCATATTCGGCGGCGCTGCCGGTGTCGCCCGAAGTGGCGCCAAAAATATTGAGTTCCGCGTGCTGTTTGTCGAGCGTGTATTCAAACAGATTACCGAGCAACTGCATCGCCATGTCTTTGAAAGCCAGCGTCGGGCCGTTTGACAGCGCTTGCAAGAACAGAGTTTTCCCATCGTGCTGCTCAACAGTACGCAAGGGCGTAATGCACTCTGACGATTCGCCGGCGCGGGTGTTGCAATACGTGGATGCGGTGTAGGTTTTTTTTGTCAGTACCGCGAGGTCGCCGACTGGAATATCGGTCGCAAATTTTTTCAGAATTTCCAGTGCGAGATCCGCATACGACAGCGCGCGCCAGGCGGTGAGTTCGGCAGACGATACCTGCGGATAGTGCGCCGGAAGATACAAGCCACCGTCGGGTGCAAGGCCGCCCAGCAAAATATCGGAGAAGAAAACTGGTTGCGCATGACCGCGAGTAGAAACGTAATGCATAGTGATAAAGGTGCACCCACAGCAAGCGCGTTACCGAGCAACGAGCAAGTCGGGCCGGGTTCGCCATCTGCGGGTATCAAGTCAATGAGCCAACCGGCATTATAGCTGGGGCGACAAATCTTCCGAAGATAACGGTAGAGTTTTACCAAGCGTGTTGGCTAGCTTAGCAGAGCGTGTCCACCCAGTTCGAGTGAGAACTGTTCGACCTCGTACCATGTCATGAAACACCGCAAAATCCGCGTCAGAAATTCACGGCTTCCAAAATCAAATCACTTCGGCTACAATCTTGTTTTTCGCGGCTGTAGCTCAGCTGGATAGAGTACTTGGCTACGAACCAAGGGGTCGTGGGTTCGATTCCTGCCAGCCGCACCATTATTCGTAATGAGAACA
>JAYTZV010000044.1:0-6225 GCA_043741695.1 Burkholderiales bacterium | reverse complement strand
CAACATAGTCACTATTCCTGCGATCATGCAAAACGTAAAAAATTTTTTCATCAATTTATGGCGTCTCCGGCGGTTCTGACGCATTCGTCAGGACGCATCTATAATCAAGCCGCAATCATAAAGGTTTCGGCTTTTCCTTTCAGAATTTCATCGATTGAATCAAGCAAAACAACCATGACCGAATGGCTCCAACAACTTGCACACCAACGTGCGCACCCGCCTCACGCGATGAACGCCTCGGGTGACTTTTTCTCGGTACTGGACCATCTCGGCCACAGTGCGTTCAGCGGTGACGACGCTGCCTCTTTTTTACACAATCAACTCACCAACGATGTCGAGCACCTCGGCAACGATCAAGCGCGTCTCGCCGGTTACTGCTCGCCGAAGGGCCGGATGCTGGCGTCGCTGCTGATGTGGCGCACGACCGACGCGATCGTGCTGCAGCTACCACGTGAATTGCAAGCAGCGGTGCAAAGGCGCCTGCAAATGTATGTCGTGCGCGCAAAGGTCAAGGTTGCCGATATCAGTGACGATACGGTCGCACTAGGTCTGGCGGGTAGCGGCGCAGCAGCGATACTTGCACGCTGGTTTGCGGTCTTGCCAACAGCTTGTTACGACAAGGTCGAGACTGCCGCCGGGTCGCTGATCCGATTAGCCGACGCCGACAATCAACCCCGCTGGCAATGGATCACTACCACCGCATTCGCCGGTGACGTGTTGTCGCCGTTGAGCGAGCACCTCACGCTTTTCGACGCTGCGCGCTGGCGCCTGTCCGAAATCCACGCGGGTCTGCCGCGGATCACACTCGCTACACAAGAAAAATTTGTGCCGCAGATGATTAACTTCGAAGCGGTCGGCGGTGTCAATTTCAAAAAAGGCTGCTACCCCGGGCAGGAAATTGTGGCGCGCAGTCAGTACCTTGGCACCTTGAAGCGCCGCATGTTACCGGCCTCGATTGATGCTGCTGAAGCGGCCCCCGGTATGGAGGTATTTGCTGCGGCCGATGCCACACAACCTTGCGGCATCATCGTCAACGCCGAGCGCAGCACCGATGCGCGCATGGATTGTCTGGTCGAGATCAAACTTGCTGCCCACGAGTCGGGAGCCGTTCATCTCGGCGTGAATGGCCCGCTGCTCGCGTTTTCTGCGCTGCCGTATGCGTTGCCGGACGCGGCGTAGCACGACAGCAGCGTAGACAGACAGCGAGACACAGCGAGACACAGCGAGAAACAACGAGATACAGCGAGACACAGCGAGAAACAGCGAGAAACAACGAAAAACAGCGTGGATATTTACCTCTACTACACCATTCGCGAAGCTGATGCCGCGCTGGCGCACACGCGCGTCGCCGCGCTGCAGCACCGGCTCGGCAGCGCCTACGACGTCAAAGCCACTGTGCGGCGCAGGCCCGAGACACGCGATGGTTTGCAAACCTGGATGGAAATCTATCCGGATGTACCCGCCGGTTTCGACAGCGTGATCGAACAAGCAGCACAGGAAGAAAGTCTCACCGAGCTGGCCACCAATGGACGCCATATCGAAGTTTTCATGGAGCTGCCGCGATGTGTCTGATCGTCTTTGCGTGGCAAGTTATTCCCGGACTGCCGCTAATCGCCGCCGCTAATCGCGATGAGTTCGACGACCGCGCTGCGGCATGCGCCGACTGGTGGGAAGATTATCCGCAGGTGTACGCGGGCCGCGATTTGCGTGCTGGCGGCACCTGGATGGGCATCACACGCGATGGCCGCTTTGCCGCGCTGACCAATGTGCGCGCGCCTGCCGAGCGACGTACCGACGTGCGTTCACGCGGCGAACTGGTCGCCAATTTTTTGACCGGGTCAATGTCAACAGAAAACTACGTCGATCAATTGCGCCAGCAATCGCACGACTACAACGGCTTCAACTTGTTGTTCGGCACGGCAGAGCAGCTCGTGTGGTTTTCCAATCGTGCAACCGATGATGCCCGTAATGGTTGCGCAATTACCCCCGGCGTATACGGCCTATCAAATGCAAGCTTCGATTCACCGTGGCCCAAAGTCGTGCGCGCAAAAGCAGAATTCGCCAGCCTGTTATGTCAGGGTGCGACCGAGGACGCGTTTTTCGAAATGTTGACAGACACACGCAAAGCCACCGATTGTCGCTTGCCGAAAACCGGCATCGCCATTGAACTGGAACGCGAGCTCTCTGCTGTCTGCATCGACACGCCCGGCTATGGCACGCGTGCTTCCACGGTAGTGAAACTCGATACCCGGCGGCAGGCCTGCTTACACGAGCGAACAATTCGATAGAAAAACGTGTGCAAAAACATCAGCTTTGCGCGATGGACACTCAATAGCAATGTAACAAGACGAAATTTCCCCCTTTCCTACAAGACTATGCGTTACTGTCCGATAGCTCGATCTTGCTGTTTTGGATATTCTCAATCCGGCATAAAACTCTGAGGAATGACAATGTCTACTCAAGACGATCGGGTACCGCTGGTCGCAACACACCCAGCGGTACAGCAAAAAGACGAGTCATCCAGTACGGCAGTTCATTCAGACACTTCGTCATCACCTGAAGTAGTGTCATCTGATCTACCCGACAGCGACAATGCTTCTTGCGGCTCGCTGGAGTTGGGCAAGCAGCGTCAACAGGATGCACCTCAGAATATCGATCCTGAAAAACACTTTACTCAGCGTGCAACATCCAAAGAATTTCATTTTCCGAAATCCAATTAATCACTAGGGAGCTTTACCATGAAAAAATTGATCATCCTTGCAGCACTCGCATCAACCGTTGTGTTCGCAGGTTGCGAGCGTAAAGAAACGGTCGTTGTTCCTCCAACCGATACAGCGACCACGACCGTTGTGCCAGTACCAGTGCCGGTGCCAGGTCCAAAAGGCGACACAGGTTCGATGGGCGCTACCGGTGCAACTGGCTCGTCAGGCTCGACCACAGTCATCGTGCCACCAGCAGCACCTGCTGACGCACCGAAGTAATGAATTGACGCCACTCAGCGGCAATCGATTTGATGAAAGCCCCTTCGCGCTGCGACGGGGCTTTTTTTACGATCAGTGCAGATTATTTTTTGATGTGTGGGTCGCATCGCGAGCATGTTGGCGCCACCCTGCACGATAGAAACACGATGCTGCTCCCGCAGTTGCATCGAAACACGGCAATGAACTATTCATCTCGCTGTACTCTGGATGGTCCAATTCATGCACAGAGCGCATCCCGCCAGGTTTCGGGCACAACCAAACTCTTGCGCAGTACCGCGTCAGCATATACGTACACTACCTCTGCGGAAATCAATTGCTCTTTCGCACGATAAATTTCAAGAGCGATAGTCAATGATGAACGTCCAATAGCGCTGCAGCGCACGCCGATATCGAGCACATCATCAAACCGCGCTGGCGCAAGATACTCGATCGTCGATTTGCGAGCGAATAATTCGCGCCCTTCTTCGGCTTGCTGCAATACGGTTGGCAAGCCAGTCGCACGCCAAAATTCGGTAAAAGCCACATCAACGTAGAGCAGATAGTGGCCATTGAAGACAATACTCTGCATATCGACCTCGGCCCAGCGCACGCGCAGCGAATGAAAAAAACGGAAATCGTCTCGTGCCATCGCGCGCTTTCATTTATTCAACAGGAGGGATGTAAACCGGCGAAGTAACGGCATTGTCAATACGAAGCGTGAATGCAAAGTATTGACCCGCCACCTCAACCCGTTTCAACGCCTTCACCAATCCAATAACGGTCGATATTAGTTAGCCCGTAGGTACTGGCCTTTTCATGGCCGATGATCGCGTCGTGTACTTTTGGATCTGCGAGATCAATCAACTCAGGGGTAATAATGTGATCAAATTGAATGAGGTAAAACACGCGCACTTTCGGCGACAGCAATGACTTCCCGATCTGCTGCTCGATTACCACGCCGAGACGCCCCGATTGCAAACGCACTAGCGTACCGACCGGATAGATACCGATGCTGCGCACGAACGCCTGAAAAATCCGTTCATCAAAATGTGTCCCACACCAGCCGGCCATCTTGTGAATCGATTCGGACGGGCACCAGCCGGATTTGTATGGCCGGTTCGAAGTAATCGCATCGTACACATCGCAGATTGCACCCATGCGTGAATACAGGCTGATTTGTTCACCAGCCAGTCCCATTGGATAGCCGCTGCCATCGAGTTTTTCATGGTGGTGGCGACAGACATCGAGCACCATCGCGCAGACCTGATCGGACTTACGCAGAATCTGGTACCCGGCCTCGGGGTGAAGTTTGATCGCATTAAATTCATCGTCAGACAACTTGCCCGGCTTGTTTAAAATCGCCATAGGTATAGCCATTTTGCCGATATCGTGCAGCAGTCCGGCCAATCCCGCATCACGTACTTGCGCTTCGTCCAACCCCAATTGCAGGGCGAGCGATATCATCAGTGCACAGACCGCGACCGAATGCATGTAGGTGTAGTCGTCGGCGGTTTTAAGGCGCGCTAATCCGATCAGCGCACCAGGATTGCGCATCACCGACGAGGCAATGTCTTCCACCAGCGATACGGCGCTGTCGGCATCGACCGCCTTACCCATTCTGGCCTCATTAAACATCGAGATCACGGCGCTGCGGGAACGATCCACGATCACTGCAGCGCGCGATAGTTCATCATTCATCGATGCCGCTGCAGTACCAAAATCAAGGCGCTGCTGCGCCACGTCTGCGTCGTGCAACACTGCCGCTGCTGCTTCAACCTCATCGACGTCGCTAGCGACATCGTCCCCTTTTGCGGTGTCGATCCAGACTTCCAGCACACCGCTTTGCGCAATTTTATCGATGGTTGCCTGGTCATCGACCAGAAACGATTTCTTCCAGAACGGTGTGTTGAGCCACGAGCTGCATAGCTCATGAATGAACATGCCCTCCCGGACCCGGGTCGATTCGATTTTTTTAAGTGTGTTCACAAGAGACTGAGAATTGTTAGCGTCGTAAGCGTCCCGCATGATACCCAGTTTTTTTTTGCAAATGCATTCTTGAAGTGACCTGCGTTACGCTTGGACTGATGACACACACACTTTTTACCAAGACAAATAACTGCGCATCAACCGGTTTATTTTTGTCGGCTGCTCGTGCACGATCCAGTGCGAGCAACCCGCAATGCGCTCAATGCGAAGATCAGGCACGAAGCGATCGAGACCGTCGAGGAGCGTTGGCGGCAACGCCATATCCGCCATACCCCAGATGACACGCGTCGGCACAGTGACCACAAAGTCGGCCGGCTGCATGGCGTCGACAAGGCGCAATGCGCCGGGGTCGTCGGTAGTGGGAGGATACAACGGTGAGGCACGATAGTAATTTAGTCCACCGTGCAAACCGTTACGCCAGCAGGCGTGATAGCGTTCGCGCACGGCAGCGGTGAACCACTGTTCGTTTGAAGCGCCAAGTCCCGTAAAAAAACCCTCCATCAATTTAAAATTATCTTTGGCGAGTGCCTCCTCAGCCCCATCGGCACGCAGCCAGTTCATGTAGGCGCTGGCAGTCTGCTGCTGCGGATCATGCGCCAGCGCTTGCATGAACAAATACGGATGCGGTGCGTTGATGATGATTAGTCGACGCAGCAACTGCGGCATCGCCAGCGCCAAATTCCACGCAATCGCGCCACCCCAATCGTGCGCAATCAAGACGCAGTCGTGATAACCGAGATGTGCAATCAGCAGCCGTAGATCATCGACAATATGTCGCGCCTTGTATGCTGCACGGTCTGTGGGCATATCCGATAAATTGAAGCCACGCAGATCTGGCGCCACCGCAAAATAATCCTCACCAAAGTGCTGCAACTGCGCCTCCCAAGCGAACCAACATTCGGGAAATCCGTGCACGAACAGCAGCAACGGTTTGTCAGCCTGACCTGCGCTAGCGTAATGCAAGCGCGTGCCATTGGGCAGTGCGGCGAACTGGTTGCTGGTAATCGTGGACGACATGGTTGCCTCTTTTTTCAGCATAAGTTTTTACAGCATTCTCGTATGCCGCTATGCGCCACCCTTTAACTTCGCCTGCAACATCTCACGCACATGTTCAGCACCGGCATACGGATCGCCGGGATTGGATTGCGTGACAATCGCTTCCATCCGTTTTTGCACATGACCCAATGCGTGCGGATGCGAGTAGATATAAAACTGGTCATTAGCAATCGCATCAAAGGTCCATTCACCGACCTGCTCTGCACTGACCTTGCCGGAGCCA
>JAYTZV010000043.1:0-16492 GCA_043741695.1 Burkholderiales bacterium | reverse complement strand
CGGACTTGCCGTACCGGCGCGCATTTTCAATCAGGTTGTTGATGACCCGCTTCAGATCGATGGCATTACCCATCACGGTGCAGTCGGGCTCAAGTCGGGTCGATATCCGCACATCGGGCAGACGCTCCGCCTCCTGCGCCATCTGACCAAGCAGCACAGCGAGATTGATCGGTATAAATGAGCTCACATCGCTCGGTCGCGCATAGTCAAGGAACTGGCCGATGATGCCATCCATCTGCGCCAGATCCGATTGCATGCCGATGCGCGCATCATCGGGTAGCGATGCCATTTCGACTTCGAGCAGCATGCGTGAAATTGGTGTGCGCAGGTCGTGCGAAATACCGGCAAGGATCACCGCGCGATCGGATTCAATCTGATTCAGGTCATGCACCATCTGATTGAAACTGCGATTGGCTTCCTCGATTTCGGTTGGCCCGTTTTCCGGTAATGGGTCGATATGCTGACCTTTTGCGATCGCTCGCGCGGCTGCAGTTAATCGCGCCAGCGGCTGATTGATCAGGCGTGAAATGAAGACTGCACCGAGCAGCGCCAGCACTAATGTGACGGCGGCCCAGCCTAACCACTGGATACTGGCAACACGATCGACCCGTTCGCGATCGAGCATCAGCCAATAGTCATCATCATCGATCTTGAAGCTGACCCAGAAGCCGGAGACATCATTGACCTTGCCGGCAAAGCGCGTCTCGGCACCAAGCCGGCTTTGTACGCGTTCCTGCAGGGCGGGCATCAGATTGCTGTCGTGTGGTAATTCGACGCGGTCGGTGGCTTCCAGCGGATAGATACGAATACCCTCGTTGCTGGCCAGATCGAACAACAGTTCGGTGCGCAGATCAGGCGCAGAATGCGTCAGCGCTGCGCGCGTAATGGTGACCACAGAAATGATCTGGTTGGCCAGTTGCTCAGCGCGCGGCGTACGTTCAACAATACGCAAGCTGGCGACCCAGATCGCCATGCTGGCCATAATCAGGAAAGCCAGTAAAACGAAGGTGCGCCAGAACAAACCACTTTGCAGCCACGCCAGGCGCGATGCTTTTTTCGTCAGAGGCTGTAATGAATCGGTCACGTAGATTGGCTTAACGGGGCTGACCTTCGGGAATGAAAACATAGCCGAGACCCCAAACGGTCTGGATGTACAACGGGCTCGATGGATCGGGCTCGATTAATTTACGCAACCGCGAAATTTGAACATCTAGACTGCGGTCATAGACTTCGTATTCGCGACCACGCGCCAGTTCCATCAATTTTTCGCGTGATAGCGGCTGTCGGGCGTGACGAGCGAAAACCTTCAATACTGAAAATTCACCGGTAGTCAGCGGTACGCTCGTGCCATTTTTTTTCAAGGTGCGGGTGCCGAGGTCGAGCACAAATTCGCCGAATTCAAAGCTTTGTGGCCGTTCGGAAGGTGCACCCGGCAATTCGTCGGGTGCCTTACGCCGCAATACTGCGCTAATGCGGGCGACCAGTTCTCGCGGGTTAAAAGGCTTCGGCAAGTAATCGTCCGCGCCCATTTCGAGCCCGACGATACGGTCGACATCCTCGCCTTTGGCGGTCAGCATGATGATCGGTGTCATGTCGCCAGCGCCGCGCAGACGGCGACAAATTGACAGGCCATCTTCACCGGGCAGCATCAAATCAAGCACCAGTAAGTCATAGCGCTCGCGCAGCCAGAGCTTGTTCATGGTTTGCGCATTTTCTGCCGTGATGACGTTAAAACCCTGTTCGGCGAGATAGCGGCGCAACAGGTCGCGCAGCCGAATATCGTCGTCGACGACCAGAATTTTTGCTTGGTGAGCAGGGGTAGTAGAGGGAGTCGTTGTGATAGTCATATCCAGATGTTAGCTTCAGAAGCTGCGGGCATGGCGATTTGTCGGGTGGCATTACAAAATATTACACGCTTTACGGGATGGCCCGGCAGTGTCAGCTTGAAAGAGCTTAAACTCTCGTTTGTGCGTTACCAAGCTTGCGATGATCAGTTTTGATAAGCGATGCAGAGTAGCTTACAAGTCGTACCCGTCACCTCGCTCATCAAGATCCACCATTTTTCTGCATGATCTGAACTGCCAACTTCACCGTTATTCGGGAAACTTATCATGAAGATTCGTTACTTCGTCGCTTTTTTTGCCATTGCGTACGGTCTTAGCATGAGCGTGGCGCTCGCTGATAAAGAAGATCGTCCCGATCGGCGACAACACGAGGAACGCGCCGAGCAAAAACAGCAAGATCGATTCATTCGCTCTGAACAGCGTGTCGACAACGAGCCGCGCAGACAATCGAATGAGCGTGGCAATCAAATCGATCAAGGTCGACGCTCGAATCATCTTTCTGCTGACGAACGGCGTGCGTTACGCCAACAAATCAATGAAGCTGGACAGGATATTTATTCTCGTCGACGCTAAGGCAAATATGGTTTTTATCGTTCATTGATCCTTACTGTGTGATAAAAATTCTGCTCGTTATTTCGCACAATTGACTTCGAACCACATTCAATCATTGACTTTGCCGCGCAGTGCTTTCACTGCACTGCGACTACTTTTTTGATCCATCCGGCGCCGCTGGGCTGCGCGTCCGGGTCGGGTAGCATAGCGCACCGCGGGTGTCGCCAAGGCGTCGATGAGTAATTCTTTTAACCTGCGCAAGGCTTCGGTTTTGCTCTGCTGCTGGCTGCGCCCATTTTGGGCCTTGATGATGACGATACCTTCGCGTGTGATGCGCTGGTCGCCATTTTCCAGCAGGCGCTGCTGGCAATGTAGCGGTAGCGACGGATGTCGAATATCAAATCTCAAGTGAATCGCTGTCGCGACCTTGTTGACATTTTGGCCGCCGGGTCCTTGTGCGCGGATTGCTGTGAGTTCGATATCGCACAAGGGAATACTGATGGTGTCGGTAATTTCAAGCATCATGGTTTGGAATTCTCATGCACTAGCGCGCTGACGACGCGCTTTTCGGCAAGGCGATGCGTACCCATTGCAAGTTGCTCGTAGAGCGCGCCGTATTGTTGATCCCAGTTTTGCACCACAGTTTGCTGCTGTGCTACCACGGCATTGTCACCGCGTGCAATCGGACCAGTCAGGGCAGCACGAGGGCCGAGTCGAGCGACGTTTTCGACACTTTCGCGGGTCAGCGGCAGCAACACAGCTAATGCTGAATCGGCTGACATACCCGCTGCAACCAACGCTTCTTGCGCGACCCCCATAATGCTGACGATGTAGTTCGATGCGAATACAGCGGCGGCGTGGTACAGCGTTTTGGACGTGCTCTCTACAGGTACCAACGTAGCACCTATCGCATTGAACAACGGCGTTAAAACCGCCAAAGCAGCCGCATCACCTTCGACACCACAATAGGTATTTCTAAATTGTGCTGCCACCAACACCGGATCGGCAAAGCTGCGGATCGGATGAATACTCGCGACCGCTGCACCTGCATCGCGCGCGGCCTGTAATTCAGACGACGACAACGCACCGCTGCAATGGAACACAACGCTGCCTGGCCCCAGCTTGCCGCTGCACGCTAGCTGCCCGCAACAGTGCTTTATCTGGTCGTCTGGCACTACCAGCATAAAAATTGTAGCGTCGGCAAGCGCCCGCAGATCGCATCGTGCGGTACCCGCACCAATGAAGCGAACTGCAACACTGGCACTATCGATTGAGCGCGTAACTACATCGACGATCGTGACACCTGCGTGCTCATACATGCAGCGCGCCAGCGTTTTACCAACACGCCCGGCGCCAATAAGGGTGAGTGAAATTGTCAAAGCACTCTCGCAAAAAATAAGCCCAGAGTGTATCGCAGCTGGAAGCGAAGCCCTTGTATCTTTACCTGATACACAACAGCTCCAATTTCCTTCATCGAGGCAAGCATGATCATCTCTGTCGATCAAACTGCAGCGGGTCTGGTAATTACCAGCGAAGTCGGGAGTTTTCCGATCGCCAGCTTAAATAAATGGAACGACACCGCGTTTTGGCAACTGTGCATCAGCAAGTCGGACGATGAACTTTTTGTCTGGCGCACTGCTACAAACTTGAGCTGATTAAACAGGAGATTACGCTCACAAAAATACTAGAGCGCGGCAATATCAAATTTGCTTAGGTAGTGAACCGTTTTTTGTTTTGCACCTACTAATCAACATTAGAGTTTTACTCGCTATCAAATTTATCAAGGAGAACTAATACGCTGCTTTCATCGATTTATCGCAATTGTTTGCCAAATCTAAATATACAAAGGGAACGCGAAGACTGTACTGCCGTATCGATGCATACGAGTAGCGCTATTGGTAACGGGCATTGATAACGTGAGCAGCACCGACTTTGCTAAAAGGCTGGACGCTCTGTCCGACGACGGTATTGTGGTCATTCTCAAACAAGAGGGCGTGTCGGATGACAAAAAGCGCCAAGCAATGCAGGTACTGGAAAGCAGGCATCCGCAAAAACTGATGGGAAGAGCAACGCGATTGGTGAAGAAGAGGAAACGCCCGAGGCAAAATTGCACAGGATAACGACGAAAATGCATGACGAAATAGGGAACGGTAAGCCGTTTACTGCAAGCGGGCTTGGCGGGTTGGCGCAGGCAGTTGATGCATGTAATGCAGCGAAAAAGGGTGATGACAAGTCAAGTCAAGTACTTTTGCGATGCAGCTGCGCATAAGTCAGCATCGAATCGTAGAAAATAATGGCCACATTGTCCGGATAGCGGCGCGCCGAAATCTCCAGGTTTTCAAAGGCGCTTGTCTGCGACACCGTCAGCATGGTCGGTAGTCCGTTGGGCCAGTGTGCATAGTGTCTCGTGTTCATCTCGGTCTCCGGATAGTTCTCGTTATGGTGTCGTGATCGCGGTCGGGCTCGCAGCCGGGCCGCCGCGCGGTGTCTGCGTCCGGCCCAATTTGCGTGCCTAGGCGTAACGCTTGAGCAGAAAAATATATCGCCCCCGGGATAAATTGCGGGCCGACGTCTTCGATTACATCGAACGGCTCAATAACCCAAAGCGCATGCACACAACAATCAGCTATTTCAGCCCGGTCCGGTTCAAGAATTCACCAAGCGCTTAAAGAATTTGTCCGTGAACTAGGAGAAAGCCCCAACTCGTTTTCACCGTGAGCCTTGAATTGAAGCCTATGAATAGGGCCACCGGCATTGGCTTGGCGAGCGGGCGCTCGCGGCACCGCGGCGGAACTAATAAGTGCCATCGATCTCGCGCGGATTAGACGCATGACGCAGTCGTCACGTGAGTGGTGAAGACGAATTGTCCTTGTGTTTCCCGGCCCGAGCCGGCTTTGTGCGTAGCGTAAGATTAATTGGACGACGAATTTGCAACCAACGCAGGAGTGATAGGAGCAACCGTCAGGTCCGGGACGGTTGCGATGCCAGTTTCCGCTGCAATTGACTCGTTCAAAGTGAAAAGGTAACCCGTCGGCTCATTTGTTGTGCCGCCAAATATCAAAATAGCGCCGATCAACAAGGCGAGTCCATATGCAACTGCCATTCCTGCATGATTGAATTTTTTCACGTGAATTCCTTGCGTTGAATATCCGTTAAGTGCTTATCTAAACCACACAAACTATCGTTAAAACTAGGGGGCCGTCTTGTCAATGTCCCGAAGTATTGTTTGCGACTGGTGCAGTGATACCCATCTGCTGACGCAGTGAAAGCTGATCGAAATAGAGCACTTCTGACTGTATTTTTCCACCTTGGATTTCCACAAATTCTGCCCCAGCGATCTTGAAAGACTTACCGGTAGGCGCGATGCCGGCAAGAGGGCCACGGGCAAACGGTTTGGTCCAAGTACCAGTGGCTACCCACTGCTCCACTAACGTGGTCTCTGAGAGCACCGACACACTGACCACTTCAACGTGCCAATCCGGGATGGCTGTAAATATGTTTTGCAGTAACTCTTTGAAATAAACACCGGAAATCGGCTTGTTTGTTTGCGGCGACTGATAGGTACCGGTCTCACTGAACGTATTTGCCACCGCAACGGCATCATGACGATTCCAGGCGTCTGTAGAAGCCTGATGAATCATCACGATTCCCGGGTTCGATTGAGTTTCCGCGACGGGCATTGCGCCACCGCTGGTGGCGCATCCGGCTAGCGTGCCCAAACTAGCGATGAAGAAAATACAGCAGAGGCGCCGAGCACCAAGTAAATATAATGACAAATCAGATTTCATTTTTTTCCCTAAATAATTGGCGGTTTTTTAGACAATCTGGCCAGCAGCTTTCGAGGCGCAACTACGCACCAATAGCGCAACGAATATGGTCTGATTGTTTCAAGCGCTCAAAACAGTGCGCGCAGTAAAGGCTAACCTCCGTGCACGGACCGATTGAGGACATTTTGATGATTGGCGACAGCAAGTTTGCAGCTGATGGATTTCGTGAAGAAGTTTCAGCGCGGGCGTGACACCGTGCTCTTACAGCCGCAGCGTCCGATACAGTTCCTGGACTTGTAGGGAGGGTTCCAGGCCAAGTGAAACAGAAAGGGCTTGGCGCAGCCGCCGGTAGAGAAGTGCCGCCTCTGCATTGCGGCCGAGTTTCATATTGACGGCCATCGCGCATTGATACAAATTTTCTGCAAGCGCATCGATGCCAATAGCCTGTTCGCACAACGCGATCGCTGCTTCAGAAGCCCCCGACTCCGCCAAGTACCCCGCGCGTGCGCTCACAAGCCGAAGGAACTTCACATGCAAGCGTTCACGTGATACGACTGACCAGGGCGCATCCTCATCGGATAGCAGAAAGCGTTGCTTGTACAACGAGAGCGTGGTGTCCATGGCGGTGGCATTTGCTGTAACGGTCGCAGCCTGCTGCTCGAACCACCAAGCGTCGATCCACACCTTCTGTCGGTTCAGGCTAACTCGATCAGCCTGTACCAGCAGCACATCTTCGCCGAGGAGCTTGCGTAGACGCTGCAACGCCTTGCTGAGGGCCTCATGGGCATCGTCGGCTTCCTGATCGGACCAAAGTGCGTCGACCAAGATGCTTTCGGGCACGTCGTCGCCGCCGAAACAGATGATCGCTTTTAGCAGGCTGATCAGCTTTTTTGGTGCTTTGCGCGAGAATTCGAGAGGCTTACCGTTTAACAAAACAACGAAGGCATCAAGGGTGACGACCTTGACCGGCCACGGCCACTGCGGCGATGCGTCGGCAGGCGCGATGAGTTTACGGCTGGCAATAATGTCCGACGCGTAGCCGATCTCGATGCCGACGGCAATCGCACGGGCGCACAGGCGACTCATCATCGACGCATCCCAGAACGTGAAACTAAGGTAACGCTCGTCCCGACCCAGTGCAAGTGCGGCGGCCAGAGCCTGCAGGCCGCTCGATTCTCGACCTTCGGAAAAAGCAAAGTCTGCCTCAACCAGGCGGCACATGTGCTCCAGAATCTTCCCCTCGCTTTTTCTTGCCACGGCAAGCGCGGTGGTCAAGTGCGCATGTGCTTGCTCCCGCATGCCAAGTCGAAATTCGACTTGTGCCAATGCATATAGAGCGATGCCGTCGAAATGGATAAAGTTGAAGCGTAAGGTGACGGCATGAGCTTGTTTCACGTGTTCGTACGCCAGCGAGTCCTGCTGTATCGAATACGCATGCCATGCTGAGAGCACGTGAAAACTGTATGGAGCGAACCCTGCGCTGGCTTGCGCAAATGGTGCCATCTTTTTTAGAAGCGACACGGTAAGGCTATGGTCGCCCTTGGCAATAGCAGCCGCTGTACCGTGAGTGAGCAGCTGAAAACGCCAAGCTGTGACGCCAATGTCGAACGCCAGTGCCAATCCCCGATCCATGGTCTGGATCGCGGCATCGAAATCACCTGTGCGAAACTGGTAATACACTTTCAGGAAATTATTGGCGCTAGCAATTCGCGGATCATGTAACGATGCCTGATCAACTGCCTCGAATGCCACCATTGTGAAGGCAGCGCGGGCATGATCGCCGCGCATCAGATCGTGAATGATTGACCATTTAAGCACCAGAGCACGCTGTGCCATGTCCGGTCCTGCCAATGCCAGTTTCAGCGCCCGCTCTCTCCAGTGGTGCAACGCAGATTGGTGTGGTGCCCTGTGATGCAAGGCGGTGAACATGCCATAAGCAACGTCGCACTCGACAGCCGGACTCGGAAACACCGGGTACTCCGATATGAGGTCCGCCAGCAACGCGATCCAAGGATCTAGTCGCTGGTTGTCGCCGTGCAAGTCTGAGCGCAGTGACTCGATCATTGCTGACCAGGATCGATACACTCCATCTGCATCGCCGACGCGTCGAAAGCTGGCGAAAGCAGCAGTGTAATCACGCTGACTTGCCAGCGCATTGGCCGGCTGATACGCGATTCCGCGCCAGTATTGCAGCCAAGGATACTGCTGCAGAAGCGAATCACTCAGCGGTTCCAGCCACTTGAGCAGATTTGCAAAACGTCCCTGCAGTGCCAGCGCCGGCGCATGAAATCGAATTAGCGTCTCCAGAATGGCATGATCGCCCTCCTGCACCGCCATATCGATGGCAGCTTCGCTCTGTCCAGTCGCAGCCAAGAGCGAAATTGCGCGTTGCTTGAGACTGGCAAGCTCGATGGCAGAAAAATGCGCCATGCCCCGCCGAATCAAAAACACCCGGAACAAGGGATGAAACTGATAAAACGGTTCCGGCTGCGCATCACGCAAGGTGAAGCAGCTGTCGATGTATAACGATTCGAGGACATCGCCTGCGTCGGACACGTTGCTGATTTCCCGCGCCATGGCGACGCTTGCTACCGGCAGTAATGCAGTGGTCAGCAAAACGTACCGGGCAGGCGCTGCCAGTTTATTCAGAATCTCGGTGGCAAAATAGTCAAAAATGGTTTGAAAATTGCTAGTAACAGACTCGCGGTCCAGATGATCCGGTCGGCCAAATGTGCACAGCAAGACCATGCCGGCCGTCCACCCCTGAGTTAACGCTAAAAACTCTTTGATCTTGCTATCTGCAATTTCGATGCCCCCACGACAGCGTACAAGTTCGATGGCTTCAGTTGGAGTCAGCCTCATGTCAGTGTCGGCCACAAAGCCTAATTCGCCATTGGTGCGCGCCCGCGCGTAAGCAGCCGGCGGATCCGTTCTACTGATGAAGATGATAGTGCCGTGCTCAGGCAGCTCTTCTATTGCGAGCTGCAATGCGTCATGCGTTACACAATCCGGCGGAATGTCCTGATAGTTATCAAGAACCAGGGCGAAAGGCTGCTTAAATCGCGCGTAAAGGTCTCGGAAAAATCTACGTGCAAAAGCCGCCAAGCCGGTGTGATATTCCGGCATGAACGACGCTAGTGGTTCCGCCGCTAGATCATTTAGTCGGCTACAGGCGATTCCGAAATAATGGAATACCGTCGCCACATCGGAATCGCCCTCGTCGCATCGGTACCATAGGGGAGTGATTCGGCGGCTAGACAGGTAGCCGATTGCAGCAGTCGTTTTACCGGAACCCGGTGCACCTGATAGCCAGATAGCCTTATGTCGGCTCTTGCTGTCGATGAAGCTGAACAGGCGTTCCCTCGCATAGACTGCGGGAAGCTTAGGAATAGTTATCTTCGCCAAGAAATTTCGTGTTGTTGTTAATCGTTTAATTTGAATTATTGCACGCTTGCCGACGAACAGAGACCAGGGCGCGATACTTTTGCGTGTGATGGCCCAAGACCCCTAACGTCGCGAACGGGAACGGTAGAACATGGTCCGGCTAACAGTTGTGTTGTGGGATCGATTTGAAGCGAATTTAGGATCGATTGATCGCTGTCGAATTCACGGGTTTTTAACTCATTGCCAATCGATACCGCGGGCGCATTATTCGCTTCTTTAATGCCGATTGCGCATCAAGTGTTAGCCTGCTGCGAGCTGGCGATTTCGACCCTAAAGCGGCCAGTCACAACTTTAAAAATAAGTGCTCAATTTGCTATCGGTCGTGACAATTAGCATTGTTACTCAGCACCGTAGCAAATAGAAGGAAATAAGTGCACCACCACGCAGACCATCTCCACGAAGTATGTCATGAGTTAGAACTTGTTTTTGAATGCTGCTGGCGCATCGAAAACGCTTCATGAGCAGTAACGACTCGGTGTACCCAATACCTCGCTCGAAGGTAACGAATCGGTAGTCCACTTCTATCCATTCGACTTCGGAGCGATATCACCATGATGCATAATTTTTTAGCGAACAATCGTGACGAGCTCATCGCACAGTGCGTCGCGAAAGTCGCGAAAAGGCCCAAGCGTAATGCGACGCCAAATCAGCTTGCAAACGGAATACCCATGTTTCTCGAACAGCTCAGGAGAACGCTGGTGGCCGAGTCTGGCGGTGACGAAGATGACAGCATCAAGATTTCCGGAGCATCCGGTGGCGATGGCGCTACGCTTTCCGAGATGGGTGTAACCGCCGCAGCGCACGGAAAAGCACTACTTCAGTTGGGGTACAACGTTGACCAGGTCGTTCACGACTACGGTGATCTATGCCAAGCAATTACAGATTTGGGATTTGAGAGGGACGCACCATTTTCAGTCGACGAGTTTCGTACGTTGAACCGTTGTCTGGATAACGCCATCGCAGACGCGGTGACCGAGTTCAGCTTTCAACGGGACACGGCGATTGCAGAAAAATCGACCTCCGATACGAACGAGCGCCTCGGATTTTTGATGCATGAACTGCGCAATTCGTTGCATACGGCAACACTGTCGGTGGCAGCGATTGAGGGTGGCAACTTGGGTATGCTCGGTGCAACCGGGTCGATACTCAAACGTAGTCACGCAGCGATGAAACAACTCATTACCCGTTTATTGGCAGAGGTGCAAATGGTGGGTGAGACAGTTGAAATATCCGGCATCTTCTCCTTGGCAGATTTCATTTCGGAGGCTGCTAATGCTGCGAGCCTCGACGCCCAGAATCATGGCTGTCCTTTTACAGTAGCGATAGTCGACCCGCTGCTCGGTATTGAGGCAAATCGTGATTTACTCCTGGCCGCGCTGGCAAACCTCTTGCAGAACGCCTTCAAATTCACACACCACCATACCGAAGTGATGCTGAACGCCTATGCGTTTGGCGACCGCGTTCTCATTGATGTTACGTACAACTGCGGTGGACTTCCAGCCGGCAATGCAGAGAAAATGTTTGCCCCATTCATGCAACGCAGCGACGACAAATCCGGGGTCGGACTGGGCTTGTAGATTGCAAGGCAAAGCGTCCTAGCGGACGGCGGCCTTTTGACGGTAAAAGATGTCCCGGGCACGGGTTGCATATTTACTATTAGCCTCCCGCGCTACACGCTTAGCTAATGGATTCGCATTCCGCTGTTTGCCGGATATGCGCGTTGCGAATTAGCGCAGTCGACCCTAAGAAGCCGTTCGCACACCTGGCTCGATTCTTCCTGCTGCACCTGCCACTTACGATTCTTCCCTCAATACAATTTTCGCTTTTCAATATTGCGACGTCAAAGTAGCCGCCAATGCTACACAACGCGCTTTCAGAAGTTGTGGAAAAAGTTAATATCACTTCCAATTTCGCGAAAAAATAGATGAGAGGCAGCATCATGAGAGCCAACACGGCGGGACCGCGCTTCAGCATCGCGGCAGCCATTTTCAATGTACTCGACCCGATTCCGTTTGGCCTGTTTGTCGGCGCGACGGTGTTCGACGTTATCTACTTCCGGACGGGCTATAACCTCTGGGTGAAAGGTGCTGCCTGGCTGGTCAGTCTAGGCTTGGTGATGGCGATCGTGCCGCAATTAATCAATTTGGCGCTCGTCTGGTTCAGCAAGCAACGGGTGCGCTCCGGCGGGCAAGTCATCAATTTCTGGCTCAATGTTGTGGCAATCATTGCCGCGCTGTTCAATGCATTCGTGCACAGCCGCGATGCCTATGCCGTAATGCCCGATGGCATGTGGCTATCGGTGATCACGGTGCTGGCAATGGCCATCGGGCGCTTTCTGTTGGCGGGTGACCGCGTAGTTTACAAAGAGGTGACCAATGGATAATCGTCAGCAAAGGTGGCTGCGCGCCGCAGGACTCGCAGCAGGGGTATCGCTGATGCTGGGCGCATGTAGCGACAAGGCGCAGATCGACCCATCAAAGCAATTCGGTGCCAATCCCACGCTGCCGGATGCTAAAGATTTCCTCGTTCCGCCAATGCAGGTGCCTTACGGAGTCGGCTGGCAGGGCAATGCGATGCCGAAAGTGGCCTCCGGTCTGAAAATCGAAAAAATCGCGTCTGGTCTCAAGCATCCGCGGCAGGTCCTGGTCTTGCCCAATGAAGATATCCTTGTAGTGGAATCGAACGGGCCGGGTGAGGAGGCGGTCACGACGCCGAAGCAAATAATTGCAGGCATAGCCAAGGGCCGCTCCGGCAAGAGTGCCAAGGGCGGTAACCGCATTACCCTCCTGCACAACCCCGCCAGCGGCAGTGGTGAATGGGAGCAGCATGTCTATATCGACAAGCTGCATTCGCCTTTCGGCATCCAGTTGGTCGGCGATACGCTATATGTCGCCAATACGGGCAACATAATGAAATACCACTACACGGCCGGCGAAACCAAGATGTCCGATACCGGCGCTGAACTCGGCGACCTTCCGAGTACCGTGAATCACCACTGGACCAAGGCCTTGCTCGCCAGTGCCGATGGAAAGAAGCTGTATGTGGGTAGCGGCTCGAACAGCAATATCACGGAAAACGGTATGGAGGTCGAGTACCGACGAGCAGCAGTACTTGAAGTCGATGCTGCGAGCGGGGCCAGCCGCGTCTTCGCGTCCGGGATTCGTAATCCGACCGGCTTGCAGTGGGAACCGCAGTCTGGAAAACTCTGGGCGATTGCCAATGAGCGCGACGAAATTGGCGCCGACCTCGTACCGGATTACCTCACGTCGGTGCAGGAAAAAGGGTTTTATGGTTGGCCCTACAGCTATTATGGCCAACGCGTTGACCACCGCGTTAAGCCACAGCGGCCGGATTTAGTAAAAACAGCCATCAAGCCCGACTACGCGCTTGGCTCTCACGTGGCGGCACTGGGACTGCTGTTTTATACCGGCGACAGTCTGGCCAACTACAAGGGCGGCGCTCTGATCAGCGAACACGGAAGCTGGGATCGTTCGCCCCTTAGCGGTTATCAGGTCGTCTATGTGCCATTTGCCAACGGCATGCCTAGTGGACCGGCGCAACCTGTCGTAACGGGGTTCTACTCGCCTGACGAGAAAAGTCTGTACGGTGCGCCGGTAGGCCTGGCCCAGGACAAGCAAGGCGGCGTGCTGATTGCCGACGACGTTGGCAATACGATTTGGCGGGTTAGCAACGCACGGTAGGTCCGGGCCTGTTCGAAAGCTTCGCGTGGTCTATTTAGGCCAGCACGCACTGCCATGCCATTTCAGTAACTTCAACCTGTATCGAACGGTGCGTCTCACGTTGCGTAAAGATCGCACGGTGAATGATCCCACGCCACTGCGCGATATCGAGTTCCCTTAACTTGGCAACTGGCATCCGCACAACTTGCTATCGACTATTAATTTCAATAGATAGCTACGGTATTCGCTGGAGCCCACCGTCCTCTCCTGGCCGATTGTACGTCTTGCGAACTAGCACATTCGACCGTAAGCGGACAGACAATTCTCTAAACTGGCAGACTTAAAGCTGACATTTTTTCCGGAATCAGATTTGGAGTGCGAGCGACATCTGTGTGCGTATGCAAGTTTCGGTAACGGCATATCGCTGCGACAGTCGCGTTCCAATGCGCGTTGATTAACAGACAATATCTGTGTACACCGGTAGGCTTGCATCGAGTGTCAATCTTGTCGCCAATGTCGTGTTCGTCATCTCACATTCTGCTCCACCGTCGATTCTCCTCACAGGAAACAATATGCCTGATTCGCGTCACCGTCCCCCAGCCATTTTCGATCAATCAATGGAACATGCGGAGGCGGATGAAGCTACCACCACCTCGGGTCTGATCGAGACCATGCAAAAGATTGCCGCGACCACCGCCAAGGATTACGGCCGCGGCGTGCGCAGCGTGCACGCAAAATGTCATGGCCTGCTGATCGGCAAGATGACCGTAATCGATGGCCTGGCGCCGGAGCTGGCTCAAGGCCTGTTCGCGCAGCCCGGCAGCTATGACGTGGTGATGCGCCTGTCGACCATTCCGGGCGATCTGCTGGACGACCGGGTGTCGACCCCGCGCGGCATGGCCATCAAGATTTTGGGCGTACCCGGCGCACGACTGCCGGATTCCGAGGGTGACGCCACCCAAGACCTGGTGCTGGTCAACGGGCCGGCATTCCTGAAGGCAAAAGCCAAGGAGTTCCTCAGCAGCGTGAAATTGTTGGCGACCACTACGGACAAGGCGGAGGGGTTGAAAATTGCCTTTTCTGCAGTCGCTCGCGGCACCGAAAAACTGATCGAAAGCGTCGGCGGGCAAAGCCCGACCTTGATCAGCCTGGGCGGTCATCCGGAAACCAACGTGCTGGGGGAAACCTACTTCAGCCAGGCGCCGCTGCTGTACGGCGACCATGTGTGCAAGGTTGCAGTATTTCCGGTATCACCGTCCCTGACCGCATTGACCAAGGCACCGGTCGATCTGGACGACAAACCGAACGGCTTGCGCGACGCCGTGGTTAGCCACTTCGCGGCCCAGGGCGGCGAATGGGAAGTTCGGGTCCAGTTGTGTACCGATCTTGCGACGATGCCGATCGAGGACGCCTCGGTGCCGTGGCCAGAAGATGCCAGTCCATATGTAGCAGTTGCCCGTATCGTCATGGCGCCGCAGTCGGCATGGAACGACACGCGCGAAGTCGCACTCGACCAAGGCTTGTCGTTCAGCCCGTGGCACGGACTGGCTTCGCATCGCCCACTTGGTTCGATCATGCGGGTGCGCAAGGCCGTTTATGAAACCATGGTGGCACAGCGCATGAAAACAAACGGCAAGACCGTTATCGAGCCGGTATCGCTGGCCGAACTCGGGATGCTCTGACAGCATCTGTTGAAACAAAAAACAAAAGGACACCCATCGATTTTCCAGGACTTTGGTCGGCACGACATGGCCAGTCAAAATTTGGTGGGTGTATTCGAGTTTTTGGACCATAGGCAGCATTGCTGACGCTGGCGAACGACTGGAAATGGTCGAATCCTGTCTTCCATTCGATCGCAAGTTGAGATCCAATCTGACAATGGTGGTCAGGTCAAGTCTGGTTTTCTACACTTAATGTAATTAAAAAGCCATTGTCTTAAACGCATTAAACGTCCAGCCATACATTCTTGGTAATCGCGATCGGATTGCAATTAAACCAGATGACATTAATTCGACAGCCTATATCCATTAACCCGCAATCGACATTCTCCAAAAAAAGAGATTCAAATGACCTGCTCCAGAGCTTCCTGTTGCTCGATCCATTCCGCTTCAAGCTGCGCGATCTCTTTTGCATAGAAACTTTGATCGGTCATCAGCGTTTTTAATTCTTTTTTATTCGCGTTGTCATAAATTTCGGGATTAGCAAGTCGCTCGTCAACCACGGTTTTTTGCGCGGTACGTTTTGCAATCTGTTCTTCGAGTTTTTTCAATTTGTTTTCAATCGGCTTTTTTCGCGCTGCCAGCTTTTGCCGTTCATCAGCATCGGCCCGCTTTTGATCCTTTTTGTCGGTGGCTGAAACAGGAGCAATCACGCTAGCCGATGCGATTGTGACCTTGGGCAATGGCGTACCAATTGCATTGGTCTTGGTCGCCAGCTTGGTCTTAAATAGCCAATCTTTGTAATCATCCAGATCGCCGTCAAATGGTTGTAACTTGCCGTCGGCGACGATGATGAATTGATCGGTGGTTGCGCGCAGCAAATGCCGATCATGCGACACCACCACCAACGTACCTTCGAATTGTGCCAAAGCCATCGTCAAGGCTTCGCGGGTCTCCAGATCAAGATGGTTGGTTGGCTCGTCGAGTAGCAGAAGGTTTGGGCGTTGCCAGACAATTAGCGCAAGTGCCAGGCGGGCCTTTTCGCCACCTGAAAATGGCGCGATTTTGCTGGTGACCATCGCACCATTGAAGTTGAAGCTGCCCAGAAAATTGCGCAATTCCTGTTCGCGCACGGTCGGTGCGATATGGCCCAAATGCCACAACGGCGATTCTTCATGCCGCAGCATTTCAACCTGATGCTGCGCGAAGTAACCGATCGCCAGTCCTTTACCGAATTGGCTATCGCCGGTGAGCGGCGCGAGTTCGCCGGCGATGGTCTTGATCAGGGTCGATTTGCCGGCACCATTCACGCCGAGTAGACCAATACGCTGGCCAATCTGCAGTGAAAAATTGATGCCCGAGACGATGGTTTTTTCTACCACCGAATGATCGGTCTGGCTTTCGATTCGATAGCCCGCATTGACGTCTTCCATCACCAGCAGTGGATTCGGTGCACTGGCCGGTTCGCGAAACTCGAACGAGAATTCAGCGGCGGCACGCAGCGGCGCCAGTTCTTCCATCTTCGCCAGCGCCTTCATCCGGCTCTG
>JAYTZV010000042.1:0-6243 GCA_043741695.1 Burkholderiales bacterium | reverse complement strand
TCTCATCGATATCCACCAGCTTGTCGCACAGCGACGCGAAAACAATGCGACCCACAAAACTGCGCGCCAGTGATGGGTCGAGCAAATCAGGATCTTCGGCGAGACCGACGCGCAGCGTCTGCGCATGTACTGCGGTCGCAGATAGCGCGGTGCAGGCAGCAGCCAGCAAAATAAGGTGGCGCGAAGCTGAGCGCAAATTGGCAGAAATTCTGAGGCTCATTGAAAGATCTCCAGGTTAAACAGACAAAGGTGTGGATGCATCGTGATGTGGCGAACTGAGTGCAGCGTCAGGACGAAATGCGGCTTGCAGGCGTTCGAGTCGAAGCTGCTTGGTTGCATCGACAGCGTCGACGATTGCTGCAACCGGTGGTGTAATCGCTTTCCAAAAATGGCACGCCACTGCGCGCGAACTGCCAGTCGGCTCGTCGGCAATCAGCGCGGGTACTTCATCGGTGCAGCGCTGTTGTGCATGCGCACAGCGCGTACGGAAGCGGCAGCCGGATGGTGGCGCAATTGGATTCGGCACGTCGCCTTGCAGCATCGTGCGCGTGACGATCTGGCGTGGTCGCGGCTCTGGAATTGCTGCCAGCAACGCCTGCGTGTAAGGATGACGCGGCGTGGCAAAAAGGTCGCGCTTGTCGGCGTATTCAACAATTTGTCCGAGATACATCACCGCGACCCGATCGGCGATATGTTTGACTACCGCCAGATCGTGCGCGATGAACACATACGCCAGACCGAGCTTTCGCTGCAGGTCTTGCAACAGGTTGATCACTTGCGCCTGCACCGAGACATCGAGAGCTGACACCGCTTCATCGCAAACAATCAAACTCGGTTCGACCGCCAGTGCACGCGCGATGCCGATTCGCTGACGCTGACCACCGGAAAATTCATGCGGATAGCGCTGCATGTATTGCGCGGGCAAGCCGACTTGATCGAGCAGCGCGGCGACGCGTTCACGTTCCTGGCCGCGTGCCAGACCATGCAGCTTCAACGGCTCGGTCAGAATTTGCGCAACCGTCATGCGCGGATTCAGAGACGAATACGGGTCCTGAAACACCATTTGCAGCGCACGCCGTTTGCTGCGCATTTCCGGATCGTTTAACGTGGTCAGATCAACGCCGTCAAACCAGACGCGGCCCGAGGTTGGCTCCAATAGACGCAACAACAGCCGCCCGAGGGTTGACTTGCCACAGCCCGATTCACCAACCAGACCGAGCGTCTCACCGGGATATACCGAGAAGCTCACGTCGTCTACCGCGTGTACTACCGCCGTCTGTTTGCTGAAAAAGTTTTTCGGTAACGGAAAATGCTTGACCAGTTGTTCGGCGCGCAGCAGCGGCTGGCGCTCGTTGGGTGAAGTCAGTGGCGCGAGAGGTGAATTCATACAAGCTCCAGCGGGGCGCGCCAGCAGGCTGCGAAGTGGTGATTGCCAATATCGCGCAGTGGCGGCGATTCGGATCGGCAGCGATCGATCACGAACGGGCAGCGCGGCGCAAAGCGGCAGCCTGCTGGCCGCGCATTCGGTGGCGGCACCTGACCCTCGATTGCGGCCAGCCGATCCTGATCGAGATCAAGTCGTGGTACCGAGCCGAGCAGGCCGATCGTGTAGGGATGCTGCGGCTCATCAAACAAAGCCTGCACGCTGGCGCGCTCTACAATTTGGCCGGCGTACATCACTGCCACCTCATCAGCCAGTTCGGCAATCACGCCAAGATCATGCGTGATCAGCATGATCGCGGTACCGGTCTCGGAGCGCAGCGTGCGCATTAAATCCAGCACCTGTGCTTGAATCGTGACATCAAGTGCGGTGGTTGGCTCATCGGCGATCAGCAGCGTCGGTTCGCACGACATCGCCATCGCAATCATCACACGCTGGCGCATGCCACCAGACAGCTTATGCGGATAAGCGTCCATGCGGGTTTCCGGTGACGGAATACGTACGCGTCGCAGCATCTCGATGGCTGCTTCGCGTGCCTCTGTCTGGCTCAACGTGCGATGGCACAGAATGCTTTCCATCAGCTGATGACCGATGGTGAATGCCGGATTCAACGAACTCATCGGCTCCTGAAAAATCATCGCGAGTCTGTTACCGCGCAGCTTGCGCATTTGGTCTGCCGAGAGCGTGGCAAGATCAACGCCGTCGAAGCGGATAGAGCCTGCGGCCACGCGGCCTTGGCCTTTTGGCAGCAGGCCCATGATCGACAGCGAGGTGACACTTTTGCCGCAACCGGATTCGCCAACAATACCCAGCGTACGTCCGGCCTCGACCGAAAAACTGACGCCGTCGACGGCGGCGAATTCGCCGCTCTCGGTGTTAAAACATACCTTCAATTGATCTACTTCGAGTAATGCGGTCATGCAGTTTCCTGAAAGTCGGCTGGCGCGCTGTGCGACGGACATCGTCGGGATCGAGGACGAGAGGCGCTTTTGAGCGGAAAGCAGAGAGCAATCCGCGTGCCATCGGGCAACCGCATATTCGCACCAGAGCCGCCTAAAAGTCCAGCGGTTCGCACGAAATAAATGCGTGATCGCGCGCTTTGGCAAGCGCGTCACGCCATGCCCGATTGGCAGCGGCAGCGCGTAATTTATGCGGTACCGTGACTGGTGCGGAGTGTGCGCTCCAGTGCAGTTCAACCCGAATCGACAGCGTGGTTGACCGCGCCCGCTGCCAGCGGGGCAAGCGAGCCGTTCAGGCTTTCATGAACAGTTTCATGACTTTAGAAAATAGTTTGGCGTCGACGGTTTCGTCGCGGTGCGAAAGAATTTCCTGAATTTCCTGAAACTCAAAATCAGGCACATTCATTGAAGCCATTGCCCATTCCGGAAACATGCGCTTTTCGATCGGCGTGAGCAAAATTACCTTGCAGTCGATATGGCGCGGATCATCCAATAATTTGACGTAGAGCCGGAAGACCTCCGCATCTGGGCCTTCCAGCACTTGCATGAACAGGCCGCCGCCAAACATCAGCAGTCCTGTTACACCCTTTGCAGGATTATTTCTCGAGGAGGCATCCAGAATCTGGATCAGTGGCCGGTCGGGATCGTCTTTTTGAATTCGGTTCACGCTCGTGTAAAGAAGCCTGATCATACGGTGTGCTACCTGTCGTGTGATGGCTGGGCATTTGAGTTTATCCGGAAAAGTAAGTAATCGCCAACAGAAGTAAAAAAGGTCTGAAGTTGATATGCGTGGCGTCTGCTGACAACAATCTCGATGTCATCGGTTGCGTGGCTAGGGTGATGGTGTTCTGGTCACTGCTTTAGAACACCCATCGCACGTTGCATTTTTTCGGTGATAACTGATTGCTCGCCATGGGTCATCACCAGTTGTTGCGTGGCCCGTGTCATTGCCACGTACAACAGACGCGCTTCATCTTGCAAGGTATCGCCGTCGTTCGGTGCGGCACCAACGGCAGGAATGCCGACCAGTGAAAACTCCAGGCCTTTACTGCTGTGCATGGTAATCAGTTTGATGCTGTCATGGCTTGGCGCATAGGTGTGCCGTTTGTCCTGCTGCCACTGAAACGGAATTTTTTTACGTGAGAGGGCATCGGCGATCTGCTGACCGATACCGATGCGGCGATACAGCACACCCATTTCATTCCACGGCATACCGGTACGATTTGCCTCGATCAATTTGGTTGCGATAAATTCGGCTTCGGCCTGCAATGACGGCAATTTGATCAGCAGTGGCGCTGGTCCATGTCGGCCAGCACTCATCGGCTGCACCGTCGGTGCCTGATCTTCTTCGGTCTCGCTCGGTGTCAACAGCTCGTCGGCAAAAGCGCGTGCTACACCGAGAATTTCGGCGGTATTGCGATAATTCATTTTGAGAATCGTGGTACGTCCCTTCGCCTGAATACCGACACTCGAAAAAGAAAAGCGCCGCTTTTTCGGACCACCGTAAATGGACTGGGCATCGTCATACAGCACCAGCAGCGAGTTCGAATCGGGATGCACCATCTGCACGATCAGCTTCAGCCATTCGCTTTTGAAGTCGTGTCCTTCATCGATCAGCACCGCATCGTACTGACCCGTTGGAATTAACTGCTGGTCAACCGAGCGGATCACGCGTTCAACACAGGCCTCAAAAAACGCGCTGCGATTACCACCCAGCGGTGGCTTGCCGGCGTGATAGGTATCGAGCTGGCGCACACACCATGCATGAAAATTCACCACATGCACTTTGTCTTGCACACCCTTTGCCAGCATCACCTCGCGCAATTTTGTCGCCAGTGTCTTGTTGTAGCAAAGGATCAGGATCGGCCGCTGACATACCTGCGCCAATTGCTCGGCGCGATAGCCCAGAATCAGTGTCTTGCCTGATCCGGCCACGCCATGGATGATGCGGTGACCATCGCCCAAGCTGCGGGCCAGCTGCTCCTGCTGCAAATCCATCACGCGCAGCAGGTCCGGTAGTTCGAGGGGTGTCTGGCCCGGCTGATCGAACAGGCCGGGTTGCGTGGCGATGCGAATCTCGGGAAACAGGTGCCAGCGAATCCGATCAATTTGCGGCAGCGACAAGGCGTGACGAAACTTGATCGGAAACATATTCCACAAGCGCTGCTGAAACTGTTCCACGTCCGCGCTCTCGGTCATTTCGTCCTGACAGATCACCAGATGCGACGGTATCACTTCATTGAGTTGCGCATGATCGAATTGCTGGCGGCTGATATTGGTCAGCACCACACCATGACCATACGGGAAAAACGGTTTGCCTTTCAGCGATCCGCTCGGCCAGATGAGTTGCGGGTCACGTTCAAGTTTTTGAAGGACGGCATATAAATATTGGCGCGCCTGCTCTAGCGGATTGAGTACATGCTTCAGACCTTGGTCGGTCAAAATTTCTGCATGCTGCATCGTCATGCCTTGCAAGGTAGTCGTCTTCCAATCCTTGACTTCCAGTACCAGTAATCCGCGACCGGGATGAAACACCACAAAGTCGGGTCGCTGCGTGCGTTCACCGATCGATACGTCGTACCAGCATAGGTAATCGTCTTCGAGTTTATCTTCGAGACGATGCGCAAAACGGCGTTCGCCGGTAGTCATGCGCGAGGTGCAGGCCCCGATGGCCGGAATCAGCGTGGTCAATGAGTTCTCCTGTGGTCAACGGGCGCGCATGGAGGTTGGGTTAATTCGACCCTGCTCGGTCTCTCAATGCATCCGCCTGACAGGGAGGGTCGAACAGTGTGCGCCGCGTGTCAATTCGCGTGATGCGGATCGTCAACAGACAACATCTCGCGCAGTGCTGCGGGCAGGTGGACATAGTCGTGGCGTGAACGCGCAATCTTGCACAGGGCGTGACGGTGCGGCGCTGCAAGCCGCTGCCAACTATCCAACGCCGGAAGCGGAAGCGCGAGCTGGGTGCAACGATCAACTATCTCTGCGGGCCACCGATCCTTCTGCAGCCATGCCGGAGTGGTTGTGTCGATAAAGCGGTCGGGTGAACAATCGCAGCGCAGCTGCAAAACAGTAGCCAGCTGAACGACCCATGCTTGTGTATCGGCTGCGGTAGCAAACGGTGCGCGCAACAGTTGAGCACGCTCGGTCAGCGTGAATCGCTGCCACTGCCGGAGATGCAATTTGATGGCGCAGCAGTCGAGTCGATAGCGCATCGATAGCGGAATCAGCGCAAGGCTGGTAGCTTCGATTGACTCGAAACCATAAAAATGGTTTGCCAGTGAATTATTCATTCAGCGTGTGCAAGGGGATGTGGCCATCGAAAATATGGCAGCAGGGCGGAAGAGCGTGGGAGTCGAACCCACCAGGGATTGCTGGCAACCCCTGCCGGATTTGAAGTCCGGCCGCTCCACCAGGAATCGGTGCTCTTCCCTGTGATGCGCATTGCGTTGCAGTCGTATGTGAAGACGATCTCGTGCCGCATGCGAGGCGAGAATTATACGGCGCTTTCATGGTTGCCACATCGTCGCTTGACGAATCAGATGCCGGTCTTGAATGCGGCGCGTAAATCCAATGCGATTGAAAAATTCCAGAATTTCGACAGCGAGTTTGCGACCGGTGCCGATGCGATCCCGAAACGGCGCGACAGTAGCTTCGCCGCCGGTATCAGTTAGTACCAGCACATGCGCTGCCAATTCACGCACTGCTGAGGCCAGAAAATAATGATCATGCGCGACGCGCAGCGTCAATCCGAGACGTGCGGATTTGCCGAGTAGTCGGCGCATGGCATCTTCATCGATGCCAAGTTGCGCCGCTAGCGGTCGTACGCGTGGTGGTTGAAAC
>JAYTZV010000041.1:0-2160 GCA_043741695.1 Burkholderiales bacterium | reverse complement strand
GGCTGCCTGCGCGGCCGATCGCCCCCGGGTCTTCACCGCCATGACCGGGGTCGAGTGCGATAGTCAGCAGGCGCGTCAGCGGTGGCTGTCGGTCTTCTCTTGATTCTGCTTTGGGTTCATTGCGTGAATCGTTCCGTAACTCATTGCGTGGTTCGTTACGTGCCAACCTCGGCTCGCTGTTGCGCGGTTTGATCTCAGCCTGCGGCGGTGGCGCAGCAGGTACCGGTGCCGTTGAATCAAATTTCTGATCACGCGACCATTCACCTTTTTCAATTAGCGCTGCAATCGGATCGATCGCCTTGACCGGGTAGAGATCAAAAATTAGCCGATGCTTGTATTCGCCCACCGGCGTTAGCGTGAATACCTGCGGCTGCACTTCTTCTTTCAGGTCAAACACCAGACGCACCACGTTCGGCCGGTTTTGTCCGACGCGCACTTGCTTGATATAGGGATCATTCGACTGAATTTTGGCGACCAGACTCTTCAAGGTGGAATTGAGCTCCAAGCCCTCGACATCGACCACCAGACGTTCCGGATCCTTGACGATGAAATGCGTCGCCTTCAGGCTGCTATCGTTCTCCAGTGTGACGCGGGTGTAGTCTTCAGCAGGCCAGACCCGCACCGCAAGGATTTGCGCAGCATACGCGCGCATCGGTACAAGGACTGACAACAGGAGCGTGCCTCCGGCCTGCAGCACCGTGCGGCGGCGCGGCGATGTTACAGGTTTGGTGCGAAGGTGAGGCGAGCGAGACATTGAAACCCTTGATCGGAATGCGCCAGCAATTTTACCTCACGGCCCTGGCCCGCTACCGTCAAAAAGACATCGAGATCGGCTGGTGGCAAAACGCTCTCTGCTTTTTCTGGCCACTCGATGATGCAAATGGTGGTGCTGCCAAAATAGTCGCGAAAACCTGCATCGATGAAATCGTCCGCGCTGATCATCCGGTAGAGATCAAAGTGGATCAGCTCGACTAGTGCGTTGTCGATGATGATCGTGTACGGTTCGGCCAGCGTGTAGGTCGGACTTTTTACATGCCCTGTGTGACCCGCTGCATGCAGTAGCGCGCGCGTCAGCGCGGTTTTACCGGCACCGAGATCGCCGTGCAGATAAATCGTCATGCCGGGTTTGATCGTACGTGCCAAGGCAGCACCAAGCGCCAGCGTGCCGGCTTCATCTTTCAGGTGGGCTGTGAAGTGCTGCATCTCGTAAAATACAATTCTTTGGTTTTTGAAAGTCGCGGTTCAATGTGCATGACCGTACCACATGACTGCATCCGCATGATCGTTTCACGATGACTGCCTCACCATGAACGCCACTCCCGATTTGTCCGCACTGGCAACGACCATCAAGGCTTGGGGGCGTGAGCTCGGTTTTGCCGACCTGCGCATCGCCGACATCGACCTGCGCGATGCCGAGCCAGGCTTGCAAGCGTGGCTGGAAGCGCAGCATCACGGTGAAATGGCGTACATGGCAGCGCACGGCGTGAAGCGGGCCCGACCGGCCGAGCTCGTACCCGGCACCTTGCGCGTGATTGCTGCGCGCATGGATTATCTGCCGGCTCAGACCGATGCCAACTGGCGCAGCACTGAAGCGGCGCGGCTTGATAATCCGGCTGCGGCAGTTATTTCGATCTATGCCCGCGGTCGCGATTATCACAAGGTGTTGCGTGCGCGGCTGCAGCAACTGGCGGATCGCATCGCTGCGGAAATTGGGCCGTTCGGCTACCGTGTATTTACCGATTCCGCGCCGGTGATGGAAGTCGAGCTGGCCAGCAAGGCCGGTCTCGGATGGCGCGGCAAGCATACCTTGCTACTGCATCGCGAAGCGGGCTCCGTGTTTTTTTTAGGCGAGCTGTTCATCGATCTGCCGCTGCCGGTCGATGCACCGATCAGCGCGCATTGCGGCGCGTGCAGCGCCTGTATCGACATCTGTCCAACGCAAGCCATCATTGGTCCGTATCGCCTCGATGCACGTCGCTGCATTTCGTATCTGACGATTGAATTAAAGGGCAGCATTCCGCTGGAGTTGCGCCCGCTGATCGGCAATCGCGTGTATGGCTGCGATGATTGTCAGACTGCGTGCCCGTGGAATAAATATGCGCATCGTGCGCTGTTGCCAGACTTCGATGTGCGGCACGGTCTCGATCAAGCCGAGTTGGT
>JAYTZV010000040.1:0-6326 GCA_043741695.1 Burkholderiales bacterium | reverse complement strand
AGTTGCTGCTGGCGTCCAATTACGCGTAACTTGACGATGGTCGACATCGCCGGATCACGATTCAAAAAACTGCCGACCTGCAGCGCTTCGAGTTGGCGTGCAATCGTGTCACCCGCTTCATCATCACCGACCACGCCAACCAGCGCGACCTGCGCACCCAAGGTTGCAGCGTTACGCGCTACATTGGCCGCACCGCCGAGCCGTTCTTCACGACGTTCGACGCGCACGATCGGCACCGGTGCTTCGGGCGAGATGCGATTGACTTCGCCGAACCAGTAGCGGTCAAGCATGATATCGCCTGCCACCAGAACACGGCTGTTGACGAACGACGGCACGGCTGTGGCTGAGGTAGTTGCTGAGGTAGTTGTTGCAGTAGTTATTGTCGTCGATGCCACCTTAGCCTCGCGTCAAAATAGAACGGCCAATGCCGTGATATTCAAAACCCGCTAGCGACATTTCTTCTGGCTCAAACAGATTGCGGCCATCGAACACGACAGGCAACTTCAGCAGCGACTTGATCTGCACAAAATCCGGACTGCGGAAGGCTTTCCATTCGGTGACGATGACTAGCGCATCGGCCTGTGTAAGTGCATCAATCGGTGTGTCGCAAAAACGGATACGCGCGAAAGCAGCCGCATTGTCGGCAAAATCGAGTGCCAATGCACGGCGCGCTTCGTGCATCGCTACCGGATCATGCACTGCAACCGTCGCCCCACGGGCGAGCAGATCACCGATCAACACGCGCGAAGACGCCTCACGCATATCATCAGTATTCGGTTTGAAGGCAAGCCCCCAGATCGCGAAATGCCGACCGGTCAGATCTTCGCCAAAGCGTCGTACGATTTTTGATCCGAGCACCTGCTTCTGCCGATCATTAACTGCTTCGACAGCGCGCAAGATCAACAACTCCTGTCCGAAATCACGTGCAGTGCGTTCCAGCGCCTGCACGTCTTTTGGAAAGCACGAACCGCCATAGCCACAGCCTGCATATAAAAAACTATGACCGATACGCGGGTCCGAGCCAATGCCATGCCGCACCGCTTCAATATCGGCACCGACATGGTCCGCCAGATTGGCTAGTTCGTTCATGAATGAAATACGCGTTGCGAGCATCGCATTGGCAGCGTATTTGGTAAATTCTGCAGAGCGCACATCCATCCAGAACGTGCGCTCATGATTACGATTGAACGGCGCGTAGAGCTGTCTCATCGTCTGCTGCGCTTTCAGACCATCAACCGTGTTATCACAACCAATGACGATACGATCTGGTCGCATGAAGTCTTCTACCGCAGCACCTTCCTTCAAAAATTCGGGATTGGATACGACCGAAAAACTGCTGCTGTCGCCGCGCGTTTTCAGTTCTTCGTGCAACACCGCCCGCACCTTGTCGGCAGTACCAACTGGTACCGTTGACTTGTCGACGATGACCTTAAAGCTCGTCATGTGCCGACCGATATTGCGCGCAGCAGCCAGCACATATTGCAGATCAGCCGAACCATCTTCGTCAGGTGGTGTGCCGACAGCGATGAACTGCACATCGCCATGCGCAACGCTTGCCGCCACATCGGTGGAAAACTGCAGCCGACCGCTGGCACGATTGCGCGACACCAGATCAGTCAAGCCCGGCTCATGAATCGGTATGCCACCGTTGTTCAACAGGTCGATCTTGGCCTGATCAACATCAAGGCAAAAAACATGATTGCCCAGCTCGGCCAGACAAGCCCCAGTCACCAGACCAACATAGCCGGTCCCTATTATCGTTATTTTCATAGCCAGCCCAAAGTGGATCGACGCGCCGTGCGCGCCGTCAGTTCATTACTTCAGTTCATTACTTCAGTTCATTACTTCAGTTCATTACTTCGATTCATTACTTCAGTTCATTACTTCGATTCATTACTTCAGTTCATTACTTCAATTCATCACATTCAATTCTTCGGTACGCCGCGGTGGATAGGTTTCCCACTGACTGCAACCAGGACACTGCCAGTAAAACTGACGCGCCTTGAAGCCGCAATGGCTACACTGATACCGCGCCAGTTTTTGCGCATAGCCGTGCACCAGATTTTTTACCAGTGAAAGTTCAGGCCGCACTTCAGGCTGCGCTTTCATCAATCGCGCCTCCAGCAGTTTGTCGAGGCCGAGCAGCGTCGGCGTACGGCGTAATTCGTCACTGACGAGTTGATTGGCTGCTTCGACGCCGTCAAGTTCGAGCACCGCCTTGAATACCACTTCCAGCAAATCGACCGATGACGCTTCCGACAGGTATGCCTTGATCAGATTGGCACCCTCCTGCGGTCGCCCCAGTGTGCGATAGCCATCCATCAAACGCTGCGCTACAAGTGCCACGTGCGGCACGCTCTGCTGCTCAACCCGACGCCATGCCATCAACGCCGCTTCGACATCGCCCTGTGCGAGATGCACATCGCCCAGCAGCATCGTAGCGCGTACATTTTTTCGGTCTGCCGACAAGGCGTTTTCGAGCATCTGCAACGCCGCGTCGGCATGTGTGTGCACCAATTCATCCTGCGCGATTTCGCAATAGAACTGCGCAATTTCCTTTTGCCGACCACCGGCACCCGACTCTTGCAATGCATGGGCGGCTTCAATCGCGCGATGCCATTCCTTTTCACGCTGGTAAATTTCCAGCAGCGCGCGCCGCGCCTGCGCACTGTATTGCGTATCGATCAGCAAATTGTAGGTTTCTTCGGCGCGATCTAGCAGACCGGCTTTCAGATAATCCTGACCGAGTTCGTACTGCGCCTGCATCTGGTGGTCGAGCGGCAGATCAGGGCGCGCTAACAAATTTTGATGGACGCGAATTGCGCGCTCGGTTTCACCACGACGACGAAATAGATTCCCGAGAGCGAAATGGAGTTCGACAGTTTCCGGATCGAGCTTGACGATTTCAATGAATGCATCAATGGCCTTGTCAGGCTGCTCGTTGAGTAAAAAGTTAAGTCCTTTGAAATAGCCACGCGGCAAGCTGCGCGACTCGGACAACAACTGTCGAATATCGACCCGTGCAGCGATCCATCCAAGGCCAAAAAATGCCGGGATGCCGAGTAACCACCAGATTTCAAATTCCATGCCGTCTTTTTTTTATCGAGTGAAGGTGCGAGTTAGTCCAACAGGTCGGTACATTGAAGCGATGGGGGGCGCGGTCCTCGGCAACCAGAATTTCGCCCAACCACCATCACAATACAGCGCCCGATTCAGCGACTCACCACCGAATCTGGTTGCGGTGGCTGGGCCTGTGCAACACGCGTTGCTTCCTGCTCCTGCTGCAGTGTCGTGATCATTTTTTTATGACGCGATAATTCGCGGCGATGACGAACGTAGGTGGGTAGCATACCGAAGACGCCGAGGAATGCGCCTGCAAGAAAAAACCCGAGCAATAGCAATACCAACGGGCCGCGAATTTCATACCCGAGAAAAAAATTCAGCGCTGCTTCCTGCGTATTTTTCAGCGCGAATCCGAAGAAGAAGACCGCAATGATTGCGGTGATGACTCTGACTAAAAATTTCATGTTGTGCCTCTCTGCGCCGTGACCATGCCGAAGATGCCGCACCCTCGGCGGGCCCCGTGTGACTGTGTACAAGGGTGAAATTGTACGTGAAAAAAAACGGCATCCGAAGATGCCGTTTCAGTATGGTGCGCTGCGTTCATGTGCCTATGGCGTCGATACGATGACGCATTGTATCGATACACTACGACGATACGGCGTATTGATGCGCCGGCCTCAGTCTTCAATAATCGGTTGCCCGACCATCGCATCGACCCGCTCACGCAATTCCTTGCCAGGCTTGAAATGCGGCACCCGTTTTTCAGGCACCATCACCTTGTCACCAGACTTCGGATTGCGACCGATACGCGGTGGCCGACTGTTTAGTGCAAAGCTGCCGAAACCGCGAATCTCGATACGCTGACCAGTGGCCAGCGCATCGGTCATCGCGTCCAGAATCGTCTTGACCGCGTAGTCCGCATCCTTGGCTACCAGCTGCGGATAGCGTTCGGCCAGACGTGCGATCAATTCCGATTTCGTCATCGACTGTTCCGACTAATCAGTTCTTGCTATTGTCGAGCTTGGCTTTCAACAACGCGCCCAAGCTGGTGGTGCCCGATGCAGCGCTGGTATCGCTGGCAGTCGACATCTTGCGCATTTCTTCTTGCGTTTCGACATTGTCTTTTGCCTTGATCGACAGCTGAATACCACGTGCTTTACGGTCGATGTTCAAGACCATTGCTTCGACAGTATCGCCAACCTTCAAATGCGTACCAGCATCTTCAACGCGGTCGCGTGAGATTTCCGAAGCACGCAGATAGCCTTCAACTTCTTCCGACAACTGGATCATCGCGCCCTTAGGCTCGACCATCTTGACCACGCCGGTAACCAGCGAGCCCTTGTCGTTCATTGCAGCGAAGTTGTTGAATGGATCGCCTTCGAGTTGCTTGACGCCCAACGAAACACGCTCGCGCTCGACATCGATCGCCAACACGATGGCTTCGAGCTCATCGCCCTTCTTGAAGCGACGCACTGCCTCTTCGCCAGTCTCGGTCCATGACAGATCCGACAGATGCACCAGACCGTCAATGTTGCCGGCCAGGCCAATGAACACGCCGAAGTCGGTGATTGACTTGATCGCGCCGCGGACTTTGTCGCCCTTCTTGTGGGTGACCGCAAAGTCGTCCCATGGATTGGCTTTGCACTGCTTCATGCCGAGGCTGATACGACGACGCTCTTCGTCGATTTCAAGAACCATGACTTCGACTTCATCGCCCAATTGCACGACTTTGTTCGGTGCGACGTTCTTGTTGGTCCAGTCCATCTCGGACACGTGTACCAGACCTTCGATACCCTGCTCGACTTCAACAAATGCGCCGTAGTCGGTGAGATTGGTGACCTTGCCGAACAGACGGGTCGATTGTGGATAACGACGTGACAAACCGGTCCATGGATCGTCGCCCAATTGCTTGACGCCCAGCGAGACGCGATTTTTTTCTTGATCGTACTTCAAGACCTTGGCAGTGATTTCCTGGCCAACGGTCAGCACTTCCGACGGATGACGTACACGACGCCATGCCAGATCGGTGATGTGCAACAGCCCATCGATGCCGCCCAGGTCGACGAATGCGCCATAGTCGGTGATATTCTTGACGATACCGGTAACAACGGTGCCTTCTTTCAGGGTTTCCATCAGCTTCTGACGCTCTTCACCCATCGATGCTTCGATGACGGCACGGCGTGACAGCACGACGTTGTTGCGCTTGCGGTCGAGCTTGATGACCTTGAATTCGAGGGTCTTGCCTTCGAACGGGGTGGTGTCCTTGACTGGACGCGTATCGACCAGCGAACCTGGCAAGAATGCGCGAATGCCGTTGGTCAGAACAGTCAGACCGCCCTTGACCTTGCCATTGACGGTACCGATGACGATCTCGCCGGACTCCATCGCTTTTTCCAGCGAGAGCCACGAGGCGAGGCGCTTGGCCTTGTCGCGCGAGAGGATGGTGTCGCCGAAACCGTTTTCGAGCGATTCGATCGCGACCGAAATAAAGTCACCGACGGCAACCTCAAGTTCGCCCAGATCGTTCTTGAATTCTTCGATTGGAATGAATGCTTCAGACTTCAGACCGGCGTTGACGATAACGAAATTATGGTCAAGGCGGACGACTTCAGCAGAGATCACTTCGCCGGAACGCATGTCCTGGCGCAACAACGATTCTTCAAAAAGAGCGGCAAAACTTTCCATACCAACAGCGGATTCAGTAGATGTGACAGTAGTCATAGCGAGGTTTTGAGCAGGTTGCCTGTGGTGGAGACGTTCAACGCGAACGGGCCAGTCAGAGGGTTAGGTGTGTTTATGTTCTTTGCCGCTTTGCGCGACAAGGAACGCCAGAGAAAACATTTTTTGCTGCGAAATTACTTTACTGCGGGATGGGATTCTTCCCGCTTGCGTGCTGCTGCGTACCAGGCCAGTACCTGAGTGACGGCGGCTTCTGCCGTCATGGTCGAGGTTTCCAGCAAGTGCGCATCCTCGGCGGGCCTGAGCGGTGCGATGCTGCGGTTGGCATCACGCGCATCGCGTTCATTCAGGTCTTTCAGGAGGTCATGCATATTAGCAGACATTCCCTTGCCTATCAATTGCTTGTATCGCCGCTCCGCGCGCGCTTCCGCGCTGGCGGTCAGGAACACTTTCAGCGACGCGCGCGGAAAAATGACCGTCCCCATGTCGCGGCCGTCGGCCACGAGTCCGGGCGGTGCACGAAACCCGAGCTGCAGCGCATACAACGCCTGCCGCACTGCCGGCAACGTCGCAATGCACGATGC
>JAYTZV010000039.1:0-6330 GCA_043741695.1 Burkholderiales bacterium | reverse complement strand
CAACCATGTGGGATTACATTAATCGTGCGATGCCATGGAACGCACCGAAATCGCTGACGACGGATGAAGTCTATGCAGCAACTGCTTATATTCTGAATCTGGCAGAAATCGTCCCTGCTGACTTTACGCTGTCAGACAAAAATATCGCCGAAGTGCAAAATCGTCTGCCAAATCGCAATGGGTTGTCCCGCGTCGATGGAATGTGGAATACCCGGGGAAAAGGCGATGTCCAGAATGTCGCCTGCATGAAAAATTGCGAGACTGAAGTCAAGATCGGCTCCTCCCTGCCGGACTATGCGCGTAACGCCCACGGAAACCTTGCCGATCAAAATCGGTTAATCGGTGAAACCCGCGGCACGAATACCGGCCCGACAAAAGCCGGCGACAGCGCAAACGACGCCAAAGCACCTGCAGTGCCTCGTGCAGAGGCTTCCGGTGTGAAGGTAGCAACGATCGATAGCATCGCATTGCAAATCCCTACCTTGCTCAAAGAGAACGGTTGCACAGCTTGCCACGCAGTCGACAGTCGTGTCGTTGGGCCAAGCTTCAGAGAAGTTGCAACAAAGTACAAGGGTAAAGCCGATCTGGAAACGTACTTGGCAGGAAAAATAAAAAACGGTGGTGCTGGTGTGTGGGGAGCCATTCCCATGCCGCCGCAGGCACAAATCAAGGACGGAGATATCAAGGCAATTGCACAGTGGCTGGCGGCCGGTGCCAAATAGCCTCGACGGCAGTAATAGGTACAACCAGGAAGTTACAGTGTCTGACGGCACCGCACCGACAGGCATCCATTTCAATACGGAGACGAATCATGGATCACACACGACGTAGCATCCTTAAATCAGCCAGCGCCCTCGGCATGCTGGTCGCACTGGGTCTTGTTTCTGAATCGGTCGCATTCGCGGCGGAAAGTGCACCGGGCTTCGATGCCAAAACGTTTGCCGATGCCCTCGCTGCAATCGGAGGTACCCCGGTGGACAGCAAGGACATTAATCTGAACGCACCAGAAATTGCCGAAAACGGTGCTGTGGTTCCGATCAGCGTGACCAGTACGATCCCGAACACGCAAAATATTTATATTTTTGTCGAAAAAAATCCGAATCCGCTATCGGCCTCTGTGACGATCCCGGCTGGAACGGATCCGAGTGTGATCACACGCGTAAAAATGGGCGAAAGTTCAAAAATCTATGCAGTCGTCAAAGCTGACGGAAAACTGTACAGCACCACGCGCGATACCAAAGTCACACTGGGCGGCTGCGGCGGCTGATCGCGCAAAACCTGCACGACTATCGAATAACGAAATCAAGAGGAATTGTCATGGCAGACCCAATGAAAATCCGCGCAAGCATGAACGGTGAATTTACCGAAGTCAAAGTACTGATGTCGCATCCGATGGAAACCGGATTGCGCAAAGACTCCACCGGAAAGCTCATTCCTGCGCATTTTATTAGTGAAGTAACCGCAACATCGGCAGGAAAGCCTGTTTTGCAATGTCGCTTCAGCCAGTCCGTTTCGCAAAATCCTTATCTTGCTTTTAAGTTCAAAGGTGGCGCCAAAGGGGACAAAGTCCAGGTGAGCTGGGTGGACAACACCGGTGACAAGCGTACAGACGAGGCGACAATTTCCTAACTGGTGCTGGTATCAAGCGAATCGGAGATCACCATGCACATCAGAAAACTTGTAATGCTCGGCATCGTACTGGGCGCAGCATCGGCAGCGATGGCCCAGACTGCCAGTGAATCGATTGCTAAATATCGCGAGATGCTGGCCGACGGCAATCCCGCAGAATTGTGGGAAGCTCGCGGAGAGGCCTTGTGGAACGAGAAGCGCGGGCCGAAGCAGGTATCGCTCGCTACCTGTGATCTTGGCAAAGGACCGGGAATAGTAAAGGGGGCATATGTCGCATTGCCACGCTATTTTTCGGATACGAATAAGGTACAGGATCTCGAACAGCGCCTGATTACTTGCATGATGACGGTGCAGGGTTTTTCTCAAGCCGACGCAATGAAGCAACCGTTTGGTGCCGGTGGTACCAAGCGCTCTACGATGGAAGCGTTGGTTGCATGGATTGCGTCCGAGTCGCGCGGGATGAAGATCGCACCCGGAGCCACGCACCCGAAAGAAATTCAAGCCTATCAGATCGGCAAAACCATCTTTAACTATCGTGCCGGGCCCTACGACTTCTCCTGTGCGACTTGTCACTCGGCGTCGGCTAAACGGATTCGCCTGCAAGATCTCCCGAATCTGACGGAAAGCGCCGATGCGCAAAAAAGCTATGCCAGTTGGCCGGCGTACCGGGTCAGTCAGGGCGAGGTCCGGACGATGCAGAATCGCTTATCCGATTGCTTCCGTCAGCAGCGTTTTCCGGAGCCCGGTTACGCGTCGGATGCAATAACCGCGCTGACCATGTATCTCGCCCAGCAAGGACGCGGTGGCGAATTCAATGCGCCTGCCCTGAAACGATAGCTGATCCTCACACTGCGACGAAAGCCCGCCATGAATAGAACAATGATGTTGGTAGCAGGCAGTGCGGTACTGGTGGTCGGTTGTACCACTTTGACGCCTGGTGCAAATTCGGACTACCGCGCAGAGGCCATCGCGCTGATGAAGTCGTCGTTCCATCAAAATGGCCAGGCGACAATGGATCGGCTCGATCAAGATCCAGTGCAACAACTGTGCGATGGTCAACCCGACGATGCGGTCAAAACCCAATATCGTGCAGCTATCGAAAAGACAGAATTAGCCTCTGTGAAATTTCCGGCAGATGGAAAATTCCTCGGTAGTTATGCCGCAGGCGAGAAAATTGCACAGACAGGCGTGGGGTTTCAGTGGAGCGACAAAGCAGGCGTGCCAGCCGGTGGAAACTGCTACGCCTGTCACCAGATTACAAAGCAGGAAGTTTCCTACGGTAATCTCGGACCATCTCTGTACCAATATGGAAAACAACGTGGCAACAGCGACGCGATCCTGCGCTATACCTGGACCAAGTTGTATAACGCCAAAGCGTATAACGCGTGCTCAAACATGCCGCGGTTCGGACACAACGGCATCCTGACGGAACAGCAGATCAAGGACGTGATGGCACTCCTGCTCGATCCTGCCTCCCCCGCCAATCAATAACGACTCGGCCGCCAACGCGACTAGAACAACTGGCACAGCGACTTCAGGACGTACGTCCGTGAAGTCGCCGCATCAGTCACGATCAAAGAGGATCTGAAATGAGTATCAGTCGACGGGAATTTTTACAGGTGCTCGCCGTTGCCAGCGCCGGTGGCATGGCAATTGGCAGCAAAGACGCGCTTTCTGCCACGACTGAGAGCGCCGATCGGCTATACACCTTACCCAAATTTGGCAACGTCAGCTTCCTGCACTTTACCGACTGCCATGCCCAACTGCTTCCCGTTTATTTCCGTGAGCCGAGCGTCAACATCGGTGTTGGCGAGTCACTGGGCAAACCCCCGCATCTCGTTGGCGAGCGCCTGTTGAAACAATTTGGTATTGCGCCGGGGTCACCTGCTGCGCATGCATTTACTTATCTGGACTTTGAACAGGCGGCGCGCACTTATGGTCAGGTCGGCGGTTTCTCGCATCTCGCAACACTGGTCAAAAAAATGCGGGCCGAACGCCCTCACGCATTGCTGCTCGACGGCGGCGATACCTGGCAGGGGTCGGCGACATCGTTATGGACCAACGGACAGGATATGGTCGATGCCAGCAAACTGCTTGGCGTAGACATGATGGCCGGGCATTGGGAATTTACGCTCGGGGCAGCGCGGGTAAAAGAAATTGTCGATAAGGATTTCAAAGGCAAGATTAATTTTCTGGCGCAAAACATCAAGACGGCGGACTTTGGTGATCAGGTTTTCGAGCCCTATGCGATGCGCGAAATGAATGGCGTCTCGGTTGCGGTCATCGGGCAGGCATTTCCGTACACGCCGATTGCCAATCCACGCTACATGGTGCCGGACTGGTCGTTCGGTATCCAGGATGAAAACATGCAGAAGGTGGTCGATGAGGTACGCGCCAAGGGCGCGAAAGCAGTCGTGGTCTTGTCACACAACGGCATGGATGTCGACCTCAAGATGGCGCAACGCGTGACTGGTATCGATGCGATTCTGGGCGGCCATACGCATGACGGTGTACCCATTCCTGTGGTGATCAAGAACGCCAAGGGGCAGACGTTGGTCACCAATGCCGGATCGAACGGCAAATTTCTCGGTGTACTTGATTTCGATGTGCGCGGCGGCAAGGTACAGAATTTCCGTTACAAGCTTCTCCCGGTATTTTCTAATCTGCTGGTGGCAGATCCGGCCATGGCTGCATTGATTGCCAAAGTTCGTCAACCCTTTAAAGAAAAGCTGGAGCAACCGCTGGCAACCAGCGAAGCCTTGCTGTATCGCCGCGGAAATTTCAACGGCTCGTGGGATCAGTTGATCGTCGACGCGCTGATGGATGTGAAGGGAGCTGAAATCGCGTTCTCGCCCGGCTTCCGCTGGGGCACCAGCATTCTGCCGGGACAAAAGATCACCCGCGGCGACTTGATGGATCAGGTTGCCATCACCTATCCATCGACGACACTGACGACGATGACGGGCGCCACCATCAAAACCATCCTGGAAGACGTCTGTGACAACCTCTTCAATCCCGATCCTTACTACCAGCAAGGCGGCGACATGGTACGCGTCGGTGGTCTGCAATACAGTTGCACACCAAATGCAAAAATGGGGTCACGGATTAACGATATGACTTTGAATGGCAAACTCATCGAAGCCTCCAAACAATACAAAGTCGCAGGCTGGGCACCCGTTGCCGAGGGCACCAAAGGCGAGCCGATCTGGGACGTGGTCGAACAATATTTCAAAGCTAATCCGGTAATCAGGCCGCGCGCGCTGAACCAGCCAAAACTGGTAGGTATTGATGGCAACCCTGGACTTGCGTAATGGATTCCGGCACCAAACCACACCCGGGCGCGATTCCACTTTTGCATGATCTGCAGGCAGATCTGGCCAAAATGAAAGCGCAGCGTCTGCCGATGGTCGTACTTTTTTCGCGCTCGGATTGCACCTATTGTGAAGAGGTCCGCAACAATTATTTGCGTCCACTGGAACATGATGATCATCAGATTCTGGTACGCGAAGTGGTATCGGATTATGTTGACGACAAAATCGGCACACTACCGGAGACGACCCATGCGCTCTTCGCACGGCGATTTGACGTGCGATTTTTTCCGACGGTATTTTTTTTCAATTACCAGCTTGAACAACTCGCACCATCGCTCGCCGGATCCGGTAAAGCAGGATTTTATGGAGGCTATCTGGATGACCGCATTTTGCAGGCAAAAAACAAAGCGATGCGCTGATTCCCGCATGTGTTTCACAGTCGCTGGTTGGCATACCCACATGCAGCGTGCTTTATCCGGCCTGGCTTTCACAGCGATCTTGGGTCTGCTGTTGACCACACTCTTACTCACTGCTGCGCAGGCGCAGCCAGTCGAAGAATTTCCTGCCGTAATGGTACCCATGCAGTTAACCAAGGTCGGCCCCCATACGTACTATGTTTTGGGCCAATCCGGAATGGTATCGAGCGCCAATGAGGGATTCAATTCCAATGCTGGTTTTGTTGTTACCAATGAGGGTGTGATCGTTTTTGATGTGCTGGGAACACCGGCACTTGGCAAAGCGTTTCTGGCACTCATTCGTACGGTTACTCCGCTGCCGATTCGGAAAATCATCATCAGCCATTACCACTCGGATCATTACTATGGCCTGACCGCATTCAAGGAGGCGGGGCCTGTCGAAATCATTGCCGACAAGGAGGTCAAAGACTATCTCCAAACGACGGCTGCCGCAGAACGTTTGGCAGAACGTCGAAAAAGTCTGGCTCCGTGGGTCAATGCGCGCACGACGGTGATTCCGCCCGATCGTTATTTGATGACACCGGAAGAGACCTTCACCTCCGGCGGCATGACGTTTCGGCTGGTCCATCTCGGACCGGCTCATACGCCTGAAGATTTGATGATGCTGGTGGAGGAAGAGGGGGTCATGTTTGCCGGGGATGTCATTGTCGCTGGGCGGATTCCATTCATCGGTGACGCCGAGGTGACCCCTTGGCTGGCGGCGATCGACCGCCTGGCAGCATTTCATCCGAAGGTACTGGTAGCCGGCCATGGAATTCATTCAACCGACGTGGCACATGATTTGATTTTGACGAAAAGTTATCTGACCTATCTGCGTAAAACGATGCGGGCGGCCGTTGATCAGGGAATCGATTTTGAAGAAGTTTACCGAAAGACCGACTGGTCGCAATTCAATCAGTTACCGGCATTTGAAG
>JAYTZV010000038.1:0-2180 GCA_043741695.1 Burkholderiales bacterium | reverse complement strand
AACCAGCTGCGTCATCGTCAGCGGCAAGTTGCGCTGATGATGACGCGGCTGGTTGCGTCGAATTACATCTACCGCTCGTCCATGAAAATTTTCAGCTTGTCCGAGCGCGATGGATGCCGCAGCTTTGCAAGCACCTTGCCTTCAATCTGGCGAATCCGTTCGCGCGTGACTTCGAACTGTTTGCCGACTTCTTCCAGCGTATGTTCGGATACCGTATCGAGGCCGTAGCGCATCCGTAAAATTTTCGCTTCGCGCGGCGGCAGTGAATCCAATACTTCCTTGATGGCCGAACGCATCGACGCGCCCACCGCGGCGTCGAGCGGATTGGCAGTGACGTTATCTTCGATGAAGTCGCCCAGCTGCGCATCGCCATCATCGCCAACCGGTGACTCCATCGAAATCGGCTCGCGCGCGATTTTCATGATCTCGCGGATTTTTTGCTCGGGCAGTTCCATATGCAGCGCCAGTGTCGGCAGATCGGCTTCGATACCGGTTTCTTGCAAGATACGACGCGAGATACGATTGAGTTTGTTGACGGTTTCGAGCATGTGCACCGGTACACGGATCGTGCGCGCCTGATCGGCAATGGCGCGAGATACCGCTTGCCGAATCCACCACGTTGCATACGTTGAAAATTTGTAGCCGCGCCGATATTCAAACTTGTCGACCGCTTTCAGCAAACCGATATTGCCTTCCTGGATCAGGTCCAGAAACTGCATGCCTCGGTTGATATATTTTTTGGCGATCGACACCACCAGACGCAAATTTGCCTCGGTCATTTCCCGCTTGGCCTGGCGCGCGCGCAATTCGCCGTTCGACATTTGCTTGCTCACGCGGCGTAGCGCCGGTAGGGGCAAACCAACCCGTTGCTGCAGCAAAATCAATTTGCCTTGTAGCTGCTTGATCGAGGGTGCCTGACGTGCAAGCGCGACGCTGTAAGGATGTGGCTGGGCAGTGACTTGATCAATCCAGTCGAGATTGGTTTCGTTATGTGGAAAGATCGTAATGAATTCACTGCGCGGCATGCCGCCCTTATTGACCGCCAGCTCCAGTACCTGTTTTTCAAGTGCACGCATATCGCCCATGCGCGCACGCAGCGCCTCGCTCAAGCTCTGCACCAGTTTGGCGGTGAAGCGCATCTGGAGCAGTTCACGCGAAATCACGGTTTGCGCGGCAGTGTAGGCTGGCGAATCGAACTCACCCTTGGCAGCAGCGGCTTGCATCAGTACAAATTGCTCGGCGATGGTGGCGAAATGGGCAAGGCTCGATTGCTTCAGTGCCGCCAGTTGCGCCGCATTCAAACCCTCGGTATCGGCCGCGCTGACCAGATCCGTCGCAGTGTCGGCAACTGCATCGGCCTCGACAGGCTCTTCCGCATCAACCACCACTGCCGCGACTTCTGCCGGTTCTTCGGCGATCACTTCTTTCAAAGTCGATACCGCGACTTCGGCAACACCATCGACCACTTCGTCGATGGCCAGTTGATCCTCGTCGACTTTTTTGGCCAGCGTCAGCAGTTCAGCGACCGTCATCGGACACGCAGAAATCGCCTGCATCATATCGGCCAGGCCGGCTTCGATGCGCTTGGCAATCACTACCTCTTCGGCGCGGCTGAGCAATGGTGTTGATCCCATTTCGCGCAAATACATGCGGGTTGGATCGGTGGTGCGGCCGAATTCAGCGTCGATCGACGACAGTGCTGTCGCGACTGCAGCTTCGGCACCATCGTCGTTGGTGGCGACTTTGTCCGAGAGCAGCAGCGTATCGGCGTCGGGCGCTTTCTCGTAGACCGCGATGCCCATGTCATTGAAGCTGGCGATAATGCGGTCGATCGACTCGCCTTCAGCAGCTTCATCCGGCAAATGATCATTGATCTCGGCATGCGTGAGGTAGCCACGCTCGCTGCCGATGCTAATCAGTGTCTTGATTTTTTGCAGTCGAAGCTCCTGCTCATGCAGGGTCAAGGGCGCAGTCGCTACCGCTTGTCGTGCTGCACTACCCTTACTTTTTGATGGCTTCGATGTCGCTGCTACCGGTAGGCTGGTGGCGGCAATGTGCGCTTGCGGTGACAAGGTCGCCGGCGCGGAAACTGATGGAATTGAAACTGGTGGAATAGAAAGAGGCGTCACTGTCGGCGACGGCGGAAATACAACCGGGACCGATGGTGAGGATTTGACAGT
>JAYTZV010000037.1:0-6349 GCA_043741695.1 Burkholderiales bacterium | reverse complement strand
CCGGTTTTGGCCATCAGCGCCAAACGCACCGCACGCGAAGTTGCATCACCCGCTGCCCATGACTTGCGCGAACCGGTGTTCGGCGCATGACGATAAGTACGCAGTGCCTGACCATCAACCCAAGCCAGCGACACCGCATTCAAAATTTCATCGCGCGTCAAGCCCATCATCTCGGCCACCACGGCAGTCGACGCCACCTTGACCAGCACCACGTGATCGAGGCCGACCTTGTTGAATGAATTTTCTAGCGCGATGCAACCTTGAATTTCATGCGCCTTGATCATGCCAGTCAATACATCTTTCATCGTTAACGGTTTTTTGCCCGCAGCGACCGCATTGCGTGACAACCAATCGGCCGTTGCCAGAATGCCACCGAGGTTGTCCGATGGATGACCCCATTCTGCAGCGAGCCAGGTGTCGTTGAAGTCAAGCCAGCGAATCATCATGCCGATGTTGAATGCGGCCTGCACCGGATCGAGTTGATGCTGGGTGCCGGGTACTTTGGCGCCGTTCGGTACGATCGTGCCCGGTACGATCGGGCCCATCAATTTTTTGCATGCCGGGTATTCGAGCGCCTCCAAACCGCAGCCCAGGGTATCGATCAGGCAGTTACGTGCGGTATCGTAGGCAACCTTCGACGTGATCTTGTATTTGGTGACGTAGTCGACGATATCGACCAGGACTTTATCGGCTTTCGGGCGTACGTTGGAGATGTGTGCAGACATTGAATACTTTCATAAATTAAGGGCAGTACTAAAAATTAATCACAAAAAAAAGTACCGATGCGTCGAATTATTTGCGCTTGGAGAGCGGTACGAATTTCAAATCATCTGGTCCGACATAATTCGCGCTCGGCCGAATAATTTTGTTATCGATGCGTTGCTCGATGATGTGCGCAGCCCAGCCAGAGGTGCGCGAAATCACAAATAGCGGTGTGAACATCGCGGTTGGCACACCCATCATGTGATACGACACTGCAGAAAACCAATCGAGATTAGGGAACATTTTTTTTGCATCCCACATCACTGATTCAAGCCGTTCCGCAATATCGAACATCTTCATCGAACCGGCTTCACGCGACAGCGAACGTGCAACTTCCTTGATGACCTTGTTGCGCGGATCGGAAACCGTGTAGACCGGATGACCGAAACAATGACCACTTCTTTTTGTTCTACGCGACGACGAATATCGGCTTCGGCTTCGTCCGGATTGTCGTAGCGCTTTTGTACCTCGAACGCAAATTCGTTCGCGCCGCCATGCTTAGGGCCACGCAGTGCACCGATGCCACCGGCGATAGCCGAATACATGTCCGAACCAGTACCAGCGATCACGCGTGAGGCGAAGGTCGACGCGTTGAATTCATGTTCGGCATACAGAATCAGCGACACATGCATCGCTTTTTCCCATGACTTCGGAGGCTTTACGCCATGCAGCAGATGGAGGATATGCGCACCGATCGAATCATCATCGGTCTCGGTATCGATACGCTTGCCGTTGGTGCTGTAGTGATACCAGTACATCAGCATCGAACCGAGGCACGCCATCAGCTTGTCGGCGATTTCACGCGCGCCGGGTGTGTTGTGGTCGTCTTTTTCTGGCAGCACGCAACCGAGGGCGGAGACACCGGTGCGCATCACGTCCATCGGATGCGATGCAGCAGGCAACCATTCGAGCACAGCTTTCACATTGGCCGGTAAGCCGCGTAAGCCTTTGAGTTTGGTTTTGTAGGCACGCAGCTCAGCCGCGTTCGGCAGCTTGCCGTGCACCAGCAGATGCGCGATTTCTTCGAATTCGCACGTGTCGGCGATATCGAGAATGTCGTAGCCACGATAGTGCAGATCGTTGCCGGTTTTACCGACGGTGCACAGCGCGGTATTACCGGCAGTAACGCCAGACAGTGCAACAGATTTTTTTGGCTTGAAGCCGGAGGTTGGTTCGGTCATGGGTGTCTCGGTGGGTTATTTTTTGATGTTATTTTTTGATGTTATTTTTTGCGGTTATTTTTTTTGCGCAGCAAATAAAGCGTCAAGCTTGTCTTCGTACGCGTAGTAATCGATGCGGTCGTATAGCTCTTTGCGTGTTTGCATCGTGTCAACGACCTGCTGCTGGGTACCGTCACGGCGAATTGCGGTGTAGACGTTTTCAGCGGCCTTGTTCGCCGCGCGAAACGCTGACAGCGGATACAGCGCCAGCGCGACGTTAGCAGCGCGCAATTCGTCCAGCGTGAACAACGGTGTCGCACCGAATTCGGTGATGTTGGCCAGCACAGGTACCTTCACTGCAGCAGCAAATTTTTGATACATCGACAGCTCGGTAATCGCTTCCGGAAAAATCATGTCGGCACCAGCCTCAACACACGCAATCGCGCGCTCCAGCGCGGCATCAAAGCCATCGACTGCCAGCGCATCGGTGCGCGCCATGATGACGAAATTATCGTCGGTACGCGCATCGACTGCAGCCTTGATGCGATCGACCATTTCCTGCAGCGTGACGATTTCTTTATTCGGCCGATGCCCACAGCGTTTGGCACCGACCTGGTCTTCAATATGCATTGCGGCGGCGCCGAACTTGATCATCGACTTGACCGTGCGGGCTACATTGAATGCCGAAGAGCCGAAACCAGTATCGACATCGACCAACAGCGGCAGATCGCAGACATCGGTAATGCGGCGCACATCGGTCAACACGTCATCAAGGTTCGAGATACCAAGATCAGGAATACCGAGCGAGCCAGCCGCAACACCGCCACCGGATAAATAAATTGCTTTGAAGCCGGCGCGCTTGGCCAGCAACGCATGATGCGCATTGATTGCGCCGACAATTTGCAGCGGCGTCTCGTCTTTCATTGCTTGGCGAAAGGCCGCGCCTGCAGAATGGATGGTCATGATCAGCTTTCGACGTTGTTTCATGGTGAATAATTTGGATAGGTAACTGCAATCGTCGTGCCAGTGCTGCTGTACCGCACCACGCTGCAATAAGTCAAGCGGAATCAGTCACTTGCAAAACACAGTCTGGCAACTATCCGGACAGCGATGTTTCATCCAGCGTTACAATGAAACATTCTCCTGTTTCAGTGAATCATGCCCTCTTCTATCGCGGCCCGCCACGTCAATGACAAACCGGTTCTGTGGACCGTATCCATCTCGCGCCTGTTCGATCTATTTCGCGACATCATGCTCGAATACGGCGATGTTGCGACGATCGAGCCAATCCATCTCGGTTTTGAAGATGCGGTGCGCCATATTCGCGAGCGCCTCGCCAATGAACATTGCGATGCAGTGATCGCTGCAGGTTCAAACGGTGCGTATCTGAAGAGCCGCCTATCGATTCCGGTGGTCACCGCCAAGGCCAGCGGCTTCGATGTGATGCAGGCACTGGCGCGCGCGCGTCGCATCACCCCACATGTCGGCTTGATCAGCTATCAGCAAACCATGCCAGAGCTGGCGGATTTTCAGTCGACCTTCGGCTTTTCGATTGCGCAGCGCAGTTACGTTACCGAGGAAGATGCCCGTGCGCAGATCGGCGAATTAAAAGGTGCCGGTATCAAAGCGATTGTGGGTGCGGGGTTGATTACCGATCTGGCTGAAGAAGCGGGACTGGCAGGTGTGTTTGTGTACTCGGCGGCGTCGATCCGGCGCGCCTTCGACGATGCGCTGGAGATCGCTAAATTCACGCAATTGGAAGCGCAACGTGATCGGCCAGTAGCGGCAGCAGGTACGCTGCGCGCGAGGCACGGCTTGCACGATCTGCGCGGTACATCGGCCGCGATGCAGCGGGTGCGCCAGTCAATTGCGCTGTTTGCACGCTCGCCGGCCACGGTGCTGATTCAGGGCGAAACCGGCAGCGGCAAAGAGCTTGCCGCGCAAGCGCTGCATCGCGAAAGTCCGCGTGCTCGACATCCTTTTGTCGCAATCAATTGCGGTGCGGTCGCTGAATCGCTACTGGAGTCCGAATTATTTGGCTATGAGGAAGGCGCGTTCACTGGCTCGCGCCGGGGTGGACATGCCGGCTTGTTCGAAGCAGCGCAACGCGGCACGTTGTTTTTAGACGAGATCGGTGAAATGCCGCTGCCCTTACAAACTCGCTTGCTGCGCGTGCTGGAAGAACGCGAGGTCACCCGCGTCGGTGGCACACGGCCGATCCCTGTTGACGTGCGCATTGTCTGTGCGACCCATTGCGATCTCGATGCCCGCATGCGCGATGGCCGCTTTCGCGCAGATTTATTTTATCGACTGGGCGTATTGCGCTTGTCGCTGCCACCACTGCGCGAACGCAGCGATGATCAGGTCGAACTCGCCGTCTGGTGTTTGAAGAATTCGCTCGCGGCGCTGGGCGTGCGACCGCATGCCAATCAACAAGCCGAACTGGCCGGTTGCGCTGCGCTGCTGGCTGACTACGGCTGGCCGGGCAATGTGCGCGAATTGCGCAACATGATGGAACGGGTTGCGCTGTTTCTGGCGGCGGAGCCGTTGCAGGCGTTATCGCCGGCGCTGCTGCTGGCGGTTGCGCCGGAACTGGCAACACGACTAGATGAGCGACCTGTCCACGACGCGGCATGCGTCGCGCCGCGCAGTGCCAGCGCACCTGTTGCGCCGGTCGTACCTCCCGCCCCATCGATTGATAGCGTACTTGCACAATTCAATGGCAACCGGGCTGCGGCGGCACGTCATTTGGGAATCAGTCGAACAACGTTGTGGCGGAAGATGCAATCACGTTAAGCCGGTCTGCAGTTGACACGATTGCGGTATTGCATTGCGCAGCAACCCGGCGTGACAACTATTTTTTTATATACGCTGCCGAGAGGCCGCCGATTAATCCGCCGATACTCATCATTCCGCAGATGAACATGCTTGGAAAGTCTGGCGTGCAGTCTGGTGACTCCGACACGTCGATATGTTCGCGCCTGGCCGCTGCCGACAGATTTGTTACGTCAGGGCCTTGCGCGACTGGCGGCGCTGTTTGTACCGATTGCGTCTGCGCTCGCGTCAGCAAGGTGCGTCCTCGAAGCGGTACCGAACAAACGATGGCTGGTGTTAGCGGTTTGGCAGAACGCTCGCGCTGGTAAATCAATGGCGTTTCGCGCGGGGTGTCTGGTCGCCGTGGCGGTGATGCTATACCGAGGGCTGCTGCTGCCGTTGCAGGTGCGGGGTTTTCAATATCAAATTCCGGTTGCAGATAACGCGTCGCCGCCGCGATATCCTGGCGCAGGGATGGTTGAAACTTCTCGGCCAATAAATGCATAATGATTTTCCTCGATAGGATCAGGTTGAACAAACAGTGGCGTGATGGGCGCAGCAGACTGGTGCATGCGTGAACACTGCTGATAATGCATCGCACGCTTGTTAATGCCCGGCCCACCATAACGGTCTAGTTGCGAAAATTGACGGTAATCAAATCAGGCAAGTCTTGATGGAGTCGCGACTGATTTTTTCGGCAGATCGCTTTCAAGATTGATCACGATGGATCGACTTGTCCACCGGGTACACCAGATAGCGCAACGGACGGACAGTTATTCCCAAACATATTGCGGCAATTTACACAGCACGGCGCACGCCACATGGCAAGGCGCACGTGACACAAATTAATTCAGGCGCAACGAACTCGCTGCATCGTGCTAGAAAAATTACGGATTCTGGCTTTTATAATAAACAGCCGCACCAACGCCAAGCACCAAAAATGCGCCTAACGCCCCCGCTATTACTTTGGCCGGCGGCGAGTACGTCTGTTCTATCGGTGATTCCGGTCGAGACACCGGAGGCGCTACCCGGGGTGTCTGCACTACCGTTACAGATGGTCGGACTACCGTTCGATCGCGCACGTAAATCAAGGCGGTCTGGCGTGCTACCACCAGATTGATCGGCTGCTGCGCAGGCCGCACATTTTCGACGTCGTCTACCGGGTATGCGTAAGCCAAAACGCGATCGGTGTCGTACTGGCTTGAGTGAGGGACTTGCTGAACTGGTGTGCTGGGGAGGCGTGTCATGGGTTATGCCAATCGATTGGAGTTGAGGTTGGAGCGGCGCAGACGAAAACGTTTGGCCAGCGCGGGGCACATACCTCTCTGTGTCTGTGCCGTGCTACCGTGAGTGATGGAAATTCGACGACGGTTCGGCCATTGGAATTGATATGTATCAAATTAGAGTTACATGGATATCGAAACGACGATGATGATTTAAAAGAACTGCAAAAGAGTTGCCGGACAACCGTACGAGAATCTTCCTCGAAAATTTGAGCGCAAGGAGTTACCGCGCATTTTTACCGTTTCATCGGCATTGAATAAGTGACCTATTTCTCAGCGACATCAGCAGGCAAGTTGCCTTTTTTAAAAGCCGCCCGTAAAACGCTACTT
>JAYTZV010000036.1:0-16775 GCA_043741695.1 Burkholderiales bacterium | reverse complement strand
CGAGTGAGTCCATGCGCGAGCGCTGCGTTTTCTAAATGATGCTCTTCACAATCTCTTTTTAGAGCCGCTAGCGGCTGTTCAAATGCATACGTGGCTTGCCTGTTTCAACAAGCAATATCAATGCGGTATTGAACCAGCGCAGCGTCTACCCAATGCTAATTTGAATCTGCCGCATTTACTTTTTCTTTCTGAACAAGTAACTCCACGCTGCTTCATGCACAGCGCGATCTTTGCACAAAAATCTTCCCAAACTTGATGCGGAAAAATGCTTTTGCGTTGCACTTCCAACGGAGCATCCCACAGCAAAGAGAGGCGTATAAAAGTTCCTTGATAATTGAAGCGAGGACGTGAGAATTCGCAAATCAACCGCGATTGCGGCGACTAAATTAGGGTTCTGATCGGCTTGATCAGAACTCTTTTTAATGTTGAGGCACATCATGAAAACCATTGCAATCGGTAGGGATCCATTCTCTACGCGGATACCGCGGACACCTCATTGCGGCACGAGGATGAGGGCGACGATGCGGTGCCTCTGGCGAGGGTTGCACGGCGTATTCTGGCTCGCCGTCATGATGCTGTCGATGCAGCAGGCTGTGGCAGGGCAACCGTTGGTGCTGACGAATGGCACACCTCGATTTGGCACCATCGGTTTGCTTCTGCCTGACGGCATGGCGGTGACCAATCCGCTGGTGATGGCCTGGCTTGATGCCGCTGAAGAAGAGGGCTTGCGTATCGAAGCCCTGAGTGATGCACAGTTTCTGCAACTCGGCGCGCGCAGTAACGCCTATCGCGGCATGATTTTTCCCGACCAACTGCATGTCAGCGCGACTGATGTCTTGATCACGGCGGTACAAAATTATGTGTCGCGGGGCGGCAAAGCAATGCTCGTGTATGACTTTGGTGTGCTCACTTCCGCCGGCGTGTATCCGGTTCCAAAGTCACGTCTGAGTAACCTGGCCGGTGTCGATTACGCCCTATATGACGAGTTGCGCGACCGTACCTCGGGGCTTGGTCCTTTGACCGGCTTCGTCAGCAAATTGCGTCAGCTGCAGGTGCCTCCTGGGAAATCGATGGCGTTTGTGACTACCCCAACCACCATCACCGCCGTCACCACCACCACGGATGCGGTCGCTAGCATCCTGTCGTTGCGCGCTGCGACTGCAACCGCTACGGTGCCGCCACCACACAAAATCGCTGCCACCAAAACCGGCGTACTAAAAAAAGCGCTGCTGGAACCAAACGAGGCGCTGTTTTTGCGGGTGATGCCGAGTAATCCAGGAGGACTTTCTGGTTACGATCATGCCCAGCAATTTCGCAGCAGTCCGTATGACGCGCATCTGCTCGTTCATCACGGCAAGCCGACGTTCGGCGGCAAGCTGCCCGAACCCAAGCCAATCAAATTCGATGCAACCCATAAGGACATCAATATCGAACACACGACCGAGCCGGAAAATGTGAAGGTGGGTCGGCTATTTGCCAACGCGCTGGCCCTCGCACCCAGTCCCGACCCGGTACACGCGATCAGTGGTTACCTGTATGGAGAGCTAATTTATCCAAGCTATGTCACGCGTGGTGTATTTGCCGGAACTCAATTATTGAGTGCGCCACATTTCGGCCTGGCAGCAGGGATCAGTAACTTTGGCAGTGGCCAGACGCTGTTTGTGAATACGCCCTTGACGTATCTGAAGGGCCGCTCCGATGGCATGCTGATGCACGGCATGCTGCATTATTTCGGTAACACCATGCTAAGCATGCCTCATTTGTCGACGATGCCCAACGCGCGCGCAGGCCTAACGCTGAACTGGCATTTATGCAGCAATTTCGCGGTCGATATGGCTACGCTGACTAACCTCGGCGTGTTCAACAATGGTCCGTTTTCCATCCACATCACGGCCGGGCCCGATACCGTCACGGTCGGCGATCATCTCGGCTGGAATCTGCCGAACAATCCGACCGCGCAGCAAATGCTGCGCTCCCTCGATCAACAGGGGCATCAGATCGGTAATCACGGTGGCTGGATTCATGATTACTACGGGACCAATGTATCCGAAACCGATCAAGCAACCTTCCAGCAGTATCTTGAACTCAACCACAATGCGGTAGCAGCGGTACTGGGCCACGACGTGATGGAATACGCGGGGCCGCAGGGCAACAGTCCATCGTGGAGTAACGACTGGATCGAGCAGCACAACGCGATCGGTACTTATTCGCTCAGTCATACGGGATTGGGTACCACGCGCAACTATGCCAATGGTGCGTCACATAATCCGGGCTTGCGTATGGCACCGATCATGCCACTCGGCTTGTACGCGACTACGGAGGAGTTCATTGCTTTCAACATACCGAAGAGCGATGTCAGTGCGTGGTACCAGTCGTTGATCGACTTCGCCATTCAACATCGTGTCAACCGGTTGATTTACTTGCATCCTATCGGCGCGGCGCAGTGGTCCGACGTATTGCTGACTATGCTCAATTACGCCAAGACAAAGCAATCGGCCGGTAGTTTTGCCTGGTACACCATTGCCGACATGGCGTGGTTCATGGACTTTCGCAACGAGGTGAACTGGAGCGAAAGCCTTGCGTCGAACGGATTGCATCAGTTCAGCGCAACGCATCCCGACAGCCTTGAAGCGATCAGCTGGATGTTGCCCAAGGCAGCCTTCGTCAAGCCAGTAGTGACTTCCGGCATGGCAACGGTATCGGATGGTGGTGATGGCAACTGGCTGGTCATCGGCGGGAATGTCAAAGCGCTGAATTTCAGTGCCGCACCGCTATGATCGACAAGTGCGGCACAGGGTCATTTGATCCGCACGGAAGGCGGTACCTGTCGGTACCGTGAAGCAGGTGATTCTGCGAGCGCCGCCGGCAAGCGATGACTGGCCCGGATAGAATGTTGGCTGCACGTGGCGGTGCGCTTCCCTGCTGAGTTAATTACCTGAGGTATCGATGGTGTCGAAAAATGTATTGGTAACAGGAGGGACCAAGGGGATCGGTCGCGCAATTGCGGAACGCTTTCTGGCAGAAGGATTTTCAGTCATGGTGTGTGCGTCCAGCGAGCGCTCTCTGAAAGAAGCCTTGGCCGAGCAGCCCGCCTTGAAGGGTTTGGTATGTGACGTGACGCTGCCGACTGATGTAGCGAGTCTGGCGCGCCATGTAGAGAGCGTGTTCGGAACGCTCGACGTGCTGGTCAACAATGCCGGTAAATATGTGCCGGGAACTCTTCTGGGTGAAGAAGAGGGCGCATTGGAGCATATGCTGAACATCAATTTGATCGGTGCGTACCGCGTGACCCGTGCGGTAGCACCAGCGATGGTAAAGCGGCGCGCCGGATCGATTTTTAATATTTGCTCGACTGCTTCCATCATGGCGTATGCCAACGGCGGTTCCTACTCCATCGCCAAACATGCCTTGCTGGGATTTTCCAGGACGCTCAGGGAGGAGCTGAAAAGTGATGGGGTCAGGGTGGTCTCAGTCATACCTGGCGCAACGATGACCTCCTCATGGGACGGCGTAGCGGTGGTGCCCGACCGCTTGATGCCGCCCGAGGACGTGGCATCTGCAGTGTGGGCGGCCCATGCGCTGTCGCCGCGCACAGTCGTCGAAGAAATCGTTTTGAGACCAATGATGGGAGACCTGCCATGAACGCAAGTGCCCTGCCAAAAAGATTGACCGTGATCGATCTGGCCAAGGAGGATATGAAATTCTCAGCAGGACATTTCACGATTTTTTCTGCGACAGACCGCGAACGGCTGCATGGCCATAACTTCTCTGTGGGCGCCCGCATTACTTGCGCAGTGGGCGACGACGGCATGGCGTTCGACTACGGTATCTACAAAAAGAAGCTGCATGGCTTGTGCAGGGCCTGGAATGAATATTTTATTTTGCCGACCCAGTCGCCGTATCTGGAAATTCGGGAAAATGGTGATCGCGTCGAGGCGGTTTTCGACGGTGTTTCGATTCCTTTCTTGAGGTCGGACATCTTGCTGCTACCGATAGCGAATGCGACTCTGGAAGAGTTTTCACGCTTGATGCTCGAAGCGTTAATCGTCGACCCTGCTGAAATCGAGAAATACGGGGTATGGGCATTGACGGTCAGGGTCAGTTCGGGGCCTGGACAATCTGCGGCGACCTCGTGGAGCCGGTTGGATGAAAAAGCAAACGCCTTTGGTGAGTGAGGCTGTGCAATTGCTCGGCTGCTATGTGGCGTCTCCCTGTTCGCCGTATAGCATGTGACCCCAACCCTGTTTGCGCCGTCTGCATTGATTGCAGCGTCGGACAAATCCCTCCTGCAATTTTCTTCCCACCCGGGCGGGCCCGGTACTGTCTGCTGTTGTGGAACTACTGGCGCTGGGACACCACAGAACAAACAAGCTGCACATTGATGTGATCCGCCGCCAGTACTTGCTCACCCGCGCCGGTACCAACACGCGAACGGCTTGCACGATGCTCCGCCGTGATGCGAAAGCATTCGAAGAGGGGCGGCAAGACGCAACAAGAAGGGGCAAGAGACAACAAGGCGCGGCAATAGACAACAAGGCGCGGCAAGAGACCACAAGGCGCAACAAGATGCGGCCAAGGGTCGACAACGGTAATGGACGGGTAAAAAAGTGGCTGACACAAGCTGGTGGAGATCGTCGTTCGGTTTCAACGACCAAAGCGTCAATGGCGCAACGCTGCCAACGCAGTCCTCCGGTATTGCCGGCATGCGCGGGGGGGCGGGCGACATTGGCGGTATCGACCGGGCTGGTCTTGGCGCATCGTTTGATCCGTTCGGTGCGGCCATCGGCGTCGGCGGCCCGCAACTGGCTGACGACATTGATTTCGGGCTGGATTTTGATGCTGCAAATGAGCTCGACTCCCTCGGTTTGACGGATGTGGGGGATATCGGATTCGATACGAATACAAGTTCGAATCCAAACACAAGTTTAAGCACGAATCCGGGCGCACAGGGTGGCCTGTCTGCGCTGGCCGGGACTGATGCCGATGCTGAGGCTGAGGCTGAAACTGAGATCATCAAGCCGGGATCACTGTCGGGCTTTGCGCTGTCAATGCGTAACTTGATGGCGAATGTCATGAAGCTGATGCAGTTCTATAGTCCAAACATCGATGGCACCGATGCTATCGGTGGTGGCACTGCCAATGACGGCGTCGGCAATATCAACTATGGTGCCGGCGATATCAATTACGGTGGTAGTGACTTAAGCTCTGATGCATTACGTTCACGGCATCATCCGGCACAATTTGCGGCGGGGCTTGGGGCTGTGTTGGGCGACGAGACGGCGCACAAGAACCGCGCTGGAGCGGCCGGTGGTGCAGCGGCCGGTTATTCAGCGGCCCGTTATACAGCGGCCACCGCCGCTGCGCCGGGCGCGACCTATGTCGACGCAGATCCGGCGCTGTTGGCAGAAATTGCTCAACGCGAGCAGAGCGATCCGGCCGGCGCGGCCAAGCTCAAGCAACTGGCGCAACAACCGACCACTCACTGGCTCAACGGCACGCCCTACGATGCCCAGCACCTAGATGAATATCTGAATAAATCGCAGGCGGCTGGCAAGGAAGCGTCGGTGATGTTTTATAACATTCCGGGCCGCGATAACGGCGGCTATTCCGGCGGTGGTGCGCAAAACGTCGGCGAATACAAGGCGTGGGCAAAGCAGATGTCCGACGTTATTGGCGATCGCAAGACCACGGTCTATCTCGAAACCGATGCGATCATGCAGACCCGTGACATGTCGCCGGAAAAGGTTGACGAGCGGCTAAAGCTGATCGGCGACACCGTCGATATGCTGAAAAAGAACAATCCGAATGCGACCGTCGTACTCAATGCCGGTTCAGCGGGATGGGGCAAACCGGCCGATACGGCTGCGCTGCTCAAACGGGCGAATGTACAAAACGCCGATGGGTTTTTCCTGAACGTGGCGGGCTTCGAATCGACTACCGATTCGATGCGGCACGGCGACGCACTCGTCAGCGAGCTCGACAAGCTCGGCATCTCGGGTAAGCACTACATCATCGACACCTCGCGCAATGGCGCAAAAATCATGGCGACACCCGGCACCGAAGAAGCGTGGGCCGATCCGTACGGTGCGGCATCGGGTACGAAGCCGACCACGGATCAAGCCGTCATCCAGAATCCGAATGTGATGGCGCTTAGCTGGGTCAAGACACCGTGGAACAGCGATGGGCGGCTATCCAAAGCCGGTTCGATGGTAGGCGACTATGCGATCAAGCTGGTCGAGAATGCAGAGCGGCTCGGAAGCTGGTGAGGCGTATCGACGACGCACCGAGCCGAGGCATGCGATTTACTCACAGCAAGTCTTCAATCCGCTTCGCACCCGCAAATACCCGATCATCGTTGCCCGATGCCGCCACAATCTGCAGCCCGACCGGCAAGCCACGCGCGATGCATCCGCACGGCAGCGTCATCGCCGGATGGACAATCACACTGATCGCCTACCCGATTGCTAGCCATTCGATGTAATTAGAAACTCAATCCCATTGCAACTGCTGATAAAACGTTGCGTGACCAGGTAGAGCAGCACGATGGTTGCCGAACACCGCAGCAAATCGTAGCGGGAAAAAAAGCAGCAGCGTTGCGATACATTTGTGCATGCGTCTTTTCGGCGCGGTTCAGATCGGCGCTGGTGCGTGCTAACTCTTTCTCGATATTCCAGATCAGTTCGGGGTTGCGCTGATTGCGATGCGATACCAACAAACCGGCTTTGGTTGCTGCAAATGCGTAGGCGCGCAACCTGCCAAAACAGTTGTGACCGTCAGTGAAATCCGGCTGTACTTCGTCAACTATCACGCCAACGTCCGCCAATCGTAGTGCCGCTTTTTTAGTCAATGCAGCGACTTCCGGATCGACCGGCGTGATGCCAAAATCCGCCGAATACGCGCCCCGTAACGCTCGCCACTGTGATCGTGTTGCAGCCCGCCATGCACCGTTTCCCGGTGATGCACGCGACACCTGATCGCGTGCAGCGGCACAGTACATCGCATCGAACACCAATGCGCAATCGCGGCCTGTGCGTGCTATCGGCCCTTTTAGAGCGAGCAAATCATCGATCTTGGCCGGAGGGTTGCGCGCCAAGCGACCCCGGGGTCGGGCGAAAGCCCACCACGCCACAAAAGCTGGCCGGATTGCGCAGCGAACAGGTCATGCGGCGTGATCGCGTCGGCAGTAAGCAGCCGGACGATCTCAACTGCGTCGCGCGAAATCAGATCGGTCATGCTGGTCTGCGCGTCGACATGGCAGCCTCAATGTTGATAGCGTAACCAGCGCGTACTACTGCCAGGCAGTCGCAATGGATTTCGGCAGCGCGATAACTTCCTCGCAGCCACGCGCAAGTTTGAGCAGTGCCAAATCTTCGCCGAGCGCACCGACCAGCTGCACGCCAAGTGGCAGGCCATGTGGACCGAATCCGGCGGGTAGTGTAATCGCTGGAACGCCAATCAGTGTGAAGGGTGAGCAGAAACGTGCATCGCCTGTTGCGTGCAAACCAGCCGGTGCTTCCCCCGAGGCTGGCGGCAGCAGCACCGCGTCGAGATGATTTTTTTTGAACCACCGTGCGTACGCTTCGCCCGTTTTTTTCTGACGCAACTTCAACATGGCGACATCCTCTATCGACATCGCGCTACCTTCTTCGATCAGTGCCGCCATTGGCGCACTGAGGTGGTGCTTGATGACGACATGATGCGCATGGTGATGCGCTGCATCGGCGGCGGCCAAGAGCGCAGTCAGTTCGGCCGCATCGTTGAACTCTTGCGGCAGATCGAGTTCGCGCACCGTCGCACCACTGTCGCGTAATTGTTGAGCGACTTGCTGCATGATCGCGGCCTGCGCCGGATCGATCGCGCCAAGTTGCGCGCTGCTTAAAAAGCCAATAACCGGCATCTGGTGAATCGGCTCCAGATACGATGCCATCGTGAAGGATTTAAAGGTCTTGCCGTGTATATCGTTCGCTGATTCACCTGCCAGCGCACTGATCGCATAAGCCGCATCATCCACACTGCGCGTGAATACACCGACATGGTCGAGCGACGCAGACAGCGCACATATACCGGTGCGTGCAATCGCCCCATAACTAGGTTTGAAGCCGACCACACCACAAAATGCTGCGGGTCGAATGACCGAACCTAGCGTTTGTGTGCCAAGCGCCAGCGGCACGATACCCGCTGCCACCGCTGCCGCTGAGCCACTCGATGAACCACCCGGCGTGTGCGCTGGATTCCACGGATTGACCGTCGCGCCCGGATGTCGCCACGCGAATTCGGTGGTCACCGATTTGCCCAATACATGGGCGCCGAGTGTACGCAAACGCGCAACAATCCATGCATCGGCTTGCGGCGTGTGGTCGCGATAAATCGGCGAGCCGTAGGTGGTTGGCATGTCTGCCGTATCGATCAGATCCTTGACTGCCACGGCAATACCGGCGAGCGGCGCATTTGTATCGTCACCTGTAATGACTGGCGCGGCCGGTAAATACGTGAATGCTTTGAGTGTCGTCTGACTTGCCTGAGCGCGTTTAAACGCAGCATCAATTATCGCGTGCGGCGTGGTGCTGCCAGCGTTGAGCGCATCGCGTGTTGCGACGATACCGGCAAATGGGTCGAGCTCTGGCATGCGTGGTCCTTTAAAAAATACAGCAGCGGAAAATATATAGCATACGTCACTACGCACATCCACGCCGCCTTCTAGCGCCACGCTTGTTGCTGCGATTTTTTGTGGGCGTGCGCCTGCTGGAACTTGCCGACGCACTGGCAGGGCTGGTGTCGATCCCGTTGCTAGCCGTTGTCATGCCGCCCTCACTTGCGTTTGAATATCAGGCTCTGAACAGAGCGTAGGTGTTCAGATATTCAAGCGCGCCGAGCACGCTGACGCGCCGATTACTATTGATTTTCAATGGCACTGACTGGCTCGCTGTATCGTTTTTTTTAGCCGCTGTTTTCGTACCGAGCGTTTTAATGGCGACGCATCACGCTCGCTTTCGATGCACCGGTGATGCTCACCATGCATGCTCTTCGTTCAAAACAGTGCGCCAGCGCAGTGCACCAAAAATAATTTGCACTAGTAAGTAACTTATTACTTATGATGACGTTGGCATGTCTTTTGCGAGGTGTAGCAAGTCAACCTTTTTTGGAGATTAACCATGTCGTCTTCGATTTCATCCCGCGTCACCCGTCGCGCCTTCGTCCTCACATCGGGTGCAGTGATGGTGGCACTTGCCACTTCAGGCTTCGCCGCTGAACCAGAAGCCGTCAAGATCGGCCTGGTTGCTGCACTTTCTGGTAATTCCGCACTATCGGGTGAGGCCATCACCCGAGGCATGTCGATCGCCATCGATGAAATCAATGCACGCGGTGGTGTGATGGGTGGTCGCAAACTGGTGCTGGTGAGGCGTGACGATGAATCGAATCCTGCAAAAGGCCAGCTGGCCGCACGTGAACTGATTGAAAAAGAAAACGTCGCCATTGTCTTTGGCGGCATTGACACTCCTGTATCTGCTGCGCTGGTCAATGTGATGCAGGAATTGAAACGGCCATACATGGGCGTATGGGCTGCCGGTACTGGCATTACGCATAACGGCAAAACACCGAACTATATGTTTCGCGTATCGGCAGTTGATGAGCGGGTTGATCTGGCGATGCTGAAATACGCACAAAAATCCTTTGCCACCAAAAAGCCCGCCGCTATTTTGGTGAACAATCCATGGGGGGAGTCGAATCAAAAAGGCTTGGAAAAAGCCGCTGAAGAATTAAAGCTGCCGTTAGCTGGCGTCGAAAAATACGGTGCCAATGATGTCGACATCACGCCGCAACTGACCCGTCTCAAAGCAGCCGGTGCCGACAGCCTGGTCCTGGTCGGCAATGCCGCGCCTGCCGCACAAGTCATGAAGTCACTGGAGCGGATGGACTGGCAAGTGCCGGTTGTTTCGCACTGGGGAATTTCAGGTGGACGCTTCAATGAACTGGCCGGGCCGCGCTACAAGGATGTGCGCTTCATGCAGACTTATAGCTTCTTCGGCAAACAAAATCCGGTCGGCGTTAAAGTGCTGGCCGAGCTGAAAAAACGCTACCCCGAAATCAAGGGGCCGGAAGATATTCTGGCGCCGGTCGGTGTCGCCAATTCCTATGACGCGATGATGTTGACTGCGCTGGCGCTCAATACTGCCAACTCGACCGATGGCGACAAACTGCGTGAAGCATTCTATAAAGTGCCCGATTACGCAGGTCTGATCAAGACCTATAAAAAGCCTTTCAAGACGGGTGACAACGACGCACTGGAAGATGCTGACTACATCTGGGTGCGCTACGAAGGCAAGAACGCATTGCCGGTTGTTCAATAAAAGATCGCCCACGTGATTTCTTTGAATGTCGTGATCGCCGGGCTGGTGGCAGGCAGCATGTATGGCCTGCTGGCGCTCGGTTATCACATCACCTGGATCGTCTCCAATACGGTCAATTTTTCGCAAGGCGCATCGCTAATGGTGGGCGCGGTGCTGGGCTACGTGCTGCATGTACGCTACGGCTTACCGCTGGCTGCAGCGGCGCTGGTGACCGTGACGTTGTGTGCGGTACTCGGCTGGTTCATTCAACGTCTGATCGTCGCGCCGTTTGCCAAAGGCGGCTCGATTGCGTGGCTGATGTCGACCATCGCCTTTGGCATTATTCTGGAAAATGCCGTAATGCTGAGCTTCGGTAAAGAATCGCGCAGCATGCCTTCCGCGTTATCCGATACGCCGCTGCGCTGGTTCGGTTCCGGCATCTATCCGATCGAGCTGGTGATACCGGTAGTTGGTGTGGTGTGTGCGATTGGGCTCACCCTGTTTTTGAAAACGACGCTGCTCGGTAAGGCGTTATTGGCTGCTGCGCAAAACCGTGATGCTGCGCTGTTGCAGGGTATCGCGGTGCCACGATTAATCTCGCTCGCTTACATGGTCTCGACCGCGCTGGCCGGACTGGCCGGTTTGTTGATCGCGCCGAAAACCAATGTGTATGCGGGAATGGGTGTGCTGTTCGGCTTGAAGGCATTCGCGGTCGCGATTATCGGCGGTATCGATAGTGCGGTCGGCGTGATGGTTGCAGGATTTTTATACGGCTTGATCGAAGCGACGATTGCCGCCAGCATGCCCACGGCATATCGCGAAATTATTGGCTTCGGGTTGGTGATTGTGGTGCTGGCGATTAAGCCGGAAGGTTTATTCGGGCGTCGCACGACGCAAAAAGTATGAGCCTGCCACGATTTAATTCACCGATCTGGATCGCGACCGCTGTGGTCGCAGCAGCCATCGTGATACTGGCACCGAACACCTATTGGCTGTATCTGATTGGCCTGACTGCCGTGTACGTGATCGTCGGAACCGGGCTGAATGTACTGATCGGTTTGTCGGGCCAGGTATCGATTGGCCATGCCGGGTTTTTTGCGGTCGGCGCATATGTCGCGGCAATTCTCACCACGCGATTCGGCATGTCGTTCTGGCTCACCCTGCCGCTATGTATGCTGATACCGGCGCTGCTCGGTGCGCTGCTGGCAGCACCCGCATTGCGCGTCAAGGGACCGTATCTGGCGATGGTGACGATTGCGTTCGGGCTGGTGCTGCAAAACGTGTTGATCGAATCCGAGCCATTGACTGGTGGCTTCAATGGCATCAGCAATATCGACAAGCCAATGCTAGCCGGTATGCCGTTATCGTTGCGCGCGCATGTCGGCGTGATCGTGGCATTTGCTGGTATCGCTTTATTTCTATTCGCTGTGATCGCACGTAGCCGCTTCGGTAAATTGTTGCGTGCGGTGCGTGACAGCGAAATCGCAGCACGCAGCATTGGCATCAACCCATGGCAAATCAAGACCGCAGCGTTTGTGGTGTCGGCGGCGGCCGCAGGTCTGGCGGGCGGATTATTTGCACCACTGACTGGTTTCATCAGTCCGGAAAATTTCGACATGATGTTGTCGATTCAGTTTTTGTTGCTAGTGATTTTAGGCGGACTTGAAACGCGTGCAGGTCCGTTGATAGGTGCGATTGCGATTGCTGCATTACCGGAAGCGTTGTCAGCGCTCGCCGAATATCGCCTGCTGTTTTTCGGTTCGCTGCTGTTGCTAATTTTGGCCGTGATGCCAAACGGGATTGCTGGTGCGGTGGGTTCGCTGTTCAATCGCCGCAAGCGCGTGCAGGTGCCTGGAGCGCCAACTGACGCACAAATGATTGCCGCACGCAGCGAGCGCGCGGCCAACTGGTTACGTGATGTGGATGCACCAGCCGCATTGGTCGCCGAACACATTGGTATTACCTTCGGCGGCTTGAAAGCAGTCGACGATGTCAGCCTGATCGCCGAGCCGGGGCAGGTCACCGGTCTGATCGGACCGAACGGTGCGGGCAAGACCTCGGTGCTGAATATGCTCGGTGGATTTTATCGGTCCGACAGCGGCACGGTGCGACTTGGTGATGCGACGCTGCCATCGGGTCGTAGCGAAGCATGCGCGCGTGCTGGTATCGGCCGTACGTTTCAAACCACATTGCTGTTCGATTCATTGACTGTCACTGACAACATCGCAATTGCGCTCAACGCATCAGCACGATCAACGCAAGTCGATGATCTGCTGGCGCTGGTCGGTTTTACTGGCGATGCAGCGATGCCGGCTAGCGCATTGCCATTTGTCGACCGCCGCATGATCGAAATTGCTCGTGCATTAGCGCTGCGTCCACGTGCACTGCTGCTCGATGAACCGGCCGCTGGCTTGGGCAAGGCCGACAAAGCTGCGCTGGCTGCAACGCTGACGCGCATCGCTGCATGCGGTATTACGGTGGTACTGGTCGAGCACGATATGCCGCTGGTGATGCAGGCCTGCACCGCGTTGGTCGCAATGGAAAACGGCCGTGTACTGCGCGCTGGTTCGGTCGATACGGTGCGCAATGATCCGGCCGTGCTGGCCGCGTATTTGGGTACCGGTGCACAGCTCGAACGGGGTGTTCGACGCGCAGCAGGCGAGGTTGTGCTCGATACTGAAAATCTCTGCGCGGGATATGGGCCGATTCGGGTCTTGCAGGCAATTGGTCTGCAAGTACGCCAACATGAAATGGTCGCTATCGTCGGTGCCAATGGCGCGGGAAAAAGTACCTTGATGCGCGCCTTGACCGGGCTACTGAACTCGACTGGCAGCATCCTTTTCAACAGCCATGCAGCGAAGCGACGCGCCGATCAAATGGCCCGCGCTGGCTTGGTTATGGTGCCCGAGGGTCGCCAGGTTTTTCCAGGATTATCGGTGCGCGATAACCTGCTGCTCGGTGGCTTTGCGACGACCGCTGCCGCCCGGGAAAGAAATCTGTCTCAGATGCTGGAACAGTTCCCACGACTGGCCGAACGGCTGCATCAACCAGCCGCCTTGCTCTCTGGCGGCGAACAGCAAATGCTGGCGATTGCACGCGGTTTGATGGCGCAGCCGGTGTTACTGATTCTGGATGAACCGTCACTCGGACTCGCACCAAAAATCGTGCAGTCGGTCTACCAAACTATCGATCAGCTGGTCTCGGCGGGAATGACCGTGCTGCTGGTGGATCAGTTCGCTGCGATGGCATTGGCCATCGCCGATCGCGGCTATTTGCTGGCGCAAGGACGGGTCGTCAGCGAAGGCAGCGCCGACGAATTACGCGACGACCCGGCAATACAACAGGCTTATTTGGGAGAACACGCATGACCGAATCCACGGCGCACCCGCAACGCATCTTGACCAGTCACGGTCGCTTTGATTATCAGCCGATTACCGGTCGGCCCGACTACACCTGGCCCGATGGTAATCGGCTTGCGGTGTACATCGGTTTCAATGTCGAACACTTTGAATTTGGCGGTGGTCTCGGTGCCAAGCTGGCGCCATCGAACGAGCCCGACGTACTGAATTACGCGTGGCGCGAATACGGCAATCGGGTCGGTGCATGGCGTTGTCTTGACCTGTTTTCCGAACTCGATATTCCGGTTGGCGCATTGATCAACACTGCGTTGTACGATCATGCGCCGCAATTGATGGACGCTTTCCGCGCACGTGGCGATGAATTTATCGGCCACGGTCATACCAACGCAGATCGGCAGAATCTACTTGATGAAGCGGGTGAGCGCGCGTTGATTGTGTCGTGCACCGAACGCATTACTGCGATTGAAGGCACGCCGCCGCGCGGATGGCTGTCACCCTGGATCGCCGAGAGCGCAAGCACGCCCGATCTGCTGCATGAATGCGGCTATCACTACACCCTGAACTGGTGCCATGACGATCAACCGATTTCGATGGCGACCCGCAATGGGTCGTTGTGGTCGATCCCGTATCCGCAGGAATTGAATGACATTCCGATGCTGGCGGCGCGCCAGATGGACATTGCGCCGTTCGTGCGAATGATCGAAGACCAGTTCGATGAAATGCTGCGACAAAGCGTGCAGCAGCCGCTGGTGATGGGCATTGCGCTGCATCCGTATCTGGTTGGTCAGCCGTACCGCCTGAAGGTCTTGCGCGAAGCATTGAAAGCGATTCGCCAGCGCGGTAATGCATGGTGGACCACGCCGGGCCAGATTTGTAAGCACGTGCAATCGATCGATGCATTGCAGGGTTTAGGCAAACAACGCTGACATGGCTACGCTTAAAAAAACAGCAGCCGCTGTCAGTCCCAAGCTACGTCGCGATGCGGACGCCACGCGCGCACGGCTACTCAGGGTTGGCATTGCCGAGTTCGCCGCTAAAGGCTACAGCGGTGCGCGTATCGACGCGATTGCCGACCGTGCCAAAGTCAATATCCGCATGATTTACCACTACTTCGGCGGCAAGGAAAATTTGTACATCGAAGTGCTTGAGCAAACACTCGCCAAGTTACGCGCCGAAGAACTGAAGCTCGACTTTAGTAGCGTCGCCACGCTCGATGGCCTGATGCAGCTGTTCGATTTTATCGATGGCCATTTCACCGCCCATCCAGAGCTGATGAAGCTGCTGTCCTCAGAAAATCTGAACAAGGCGCGCTTCATGAAAAAGTCGACGCTCATTCCGGTGATGGCAACCCCGGTTATCAACTTGCTGCAAAGGCTGCTGCAGCAAGGCGAGGCGGACCACACGGTGCGCGCCGGTATCGACCCGCTGCACTTGTACGTGACGATGGTGAGTCTGGCGTATTTTCACAAATCGAATGCGCATACGTTGTCACGGATTTTCGAGGTCGATCTACTGCATGAGCAATGGCAGCGCGATCATTTACTGCAGACGCGCTTGATGCTGCAACAGTTTTTATCCCCGTCACTGCAGCACGGCGTGCATGCCGCCACCTCACGTCATTTGATTGAGAGTCACGCATGACAAATCCGGTCTCGCCGTTTTGTTTACCCGTCGTCACCTTACCTGCCACCGGCAGCGGTGTACTCGATGGCATGCGCTTCGCAGTCAAGGATGTGTTCGATATTGCGGGTCAGGTCACCGGCTGCGGTAATCCGGATTGGTTGCGCAGTCATGCGCCGGCCACGCATACCGCATCGGTCGTCACTGCCATGCAGGCGGCAGGCGCGACGATGGTTGGCAAAACGCTGACCGATGAATTGGCCTATAGCTTGAATGGCGAAAATCATTATTACGGTACGCCAGCCAATCCGCGTGCGCCGCTGCGCATTCCGGGTGGCTCGTCGAGCGGCTCGGCATCGGCAGTGGCGCTCGATTTCGCGGATGTGGCGCTTGGCACCGATTGCGGTGGATCGATCCGCCTGCCATCAAGTTTTTGTGGCTTGTTCGGCCTGCGACCAACGCATGGTCGGGTTGCTACCGGCGGGCTGGTGCCGCTAGCCCGCAGTTTTGATACGGTTGGCTGGTTTGCCAGCAGTGCCGATCATTTACGGCGGGTGGGGCAGGTGTTGTTGGGTGAGGATCAGGCTACCGTCGTACCGCGTCGACTGGTCATTGCGACCGATCTGTTCGATCTGCTCGATGCACCCAAACGCGTGGCGTTGCATGCATCGTTGGAGCGGCTCAAGGCTTGCTTCGACGAGGTGATTGAAACACCCGTCGGCGACGGCAATCTCGACGCGATGATGCAGGCGTTTCGCACCTTGCAAGCCGCAGAAATCTGGCAAGAACACGGCGACTGGATCACGCGTGAAAAACCAGTATTTGGCCCCGGTGTGCAGCAGCGTTTCGACAATACTGCGCGTGTCACCATAGATGACATTGCTCGTGCGCAGGCGGTGCGCGACGCAGTGCGCCATCGACTTGATGCGTTACTCACACCCGGTACCTTACTATGCCTGCCGTCGGCACCGACGATTGCACCGCTTCGTGATACCGCCGTCGACACGCTGGAAGAGTTCCGTGGCAAAGCAATGCGGATGTTGTGCCTTGCAGGTTTAGCAGGTACACCGCAGTTAAGTATTCCGGTCACGTTATTTGCCGATGCGCCGCTCGGGTTGTCGCTGATGATGGTGCGTGGCGCGGATCGTGCACTACTGGATTTTGTCGCGGCACATGACTTGCGTGATCCGCTGGTTGATCTGACTGATGTGAATGTGCCTGTGGTACATGCTGAAGTCAGCGCTGCGTTTGCGCGCTACGAGCAGGCGCTGATTCACAATCAGGTAGCGGTGCTTGACCATCTTTTCTTGAACAGTGCGCAGACGATTCGCTACGGCGCGGCAGAGCAGCTCTACGGCTTCGATGCGATCTGTGCATTTCGCGCAGGCCGGCCTGCTGTGGGTTTGATGCGCACGCTGCACAACACCGTCATCACTACATTCGGCTACGACACGGCGACCGCCTGCAC
>JAYTZV010000035.1:0-2191 GCA_043741695.1 Burkholderiales bacterium | reverse complement strand
ATTTTGGGGAGTTGCGAGAAGAATGATTGAGGTCGCTCAATGTTTCTAATTGGCTTATGCAATAGATTTTTTTTAGAAATTGATGCCAGATTAATTACGCATTTCCCTGATCAGGTTCCGCACGCTATCAACTTCAAAATCGAATGCGTACAATGCGAATGAGACTATTTTTTTGAATAATGGCGACCAATGAATCAGCTCGAACAACTTAAACAATTCACCACCATCGTTGCCGATACCGGCGACTTCCACAGCATCCAGTCGTTTGCGCCGCAAGATGCCACCACCAATCCCTCGCTGATTTTGAAGGCAGTACAAAAAGAGACCTACCGGCATCTACTCGAACACGCCGCCGGGCAGCATGCCGATAAGCCGACAACCACCGTCGTCGATCATTTACTCGTGGCGTTCGGGTTGGAGATTTTGAAATTAATTCCTGGTCGCGTCTCGACCGAGACCGATGCGCGGTTGTCGTTTGATACCGCCGGCACCGTCGAAAAAGGACGCCGGTTGATCGCACTCTACGAAGCGGCAGGCATTGCGCGTGAACGTATCCTGATCAAAATCGCATCGACGTGGGAAGGCATTCGTGCTGCCGAAATTCTGCAGCGCGAAAACATTCGCTGCAACATGACGCTGCTGTTTTCGTTGCCGCAGGCTGTCGCCTGTGCCGATGCAGGCGCACAACTCATCTCACCTTTTGTCGGACGCATTCTCGACTGGTACAAAAAATCGACCGGTCTCGATTATCAGGGTGCCGATGATCCGGGCGTGCAATCGGTCAAGCGGATTTACAGCTACTACCGCAAGTTTGGTCATGCGACCGAAGTGATGGGTGCAAGCTTTCGCAATACGTCGCAGATTCTGGAATTGGCGGGGTGTGATTTGCTGACAATCAGCCCGGAGCTATTGCAAAAACTGGGCGAGAACGACGGCATCGTCGAGCGCAAGCTCAGCCCGGAACTGGCGCACGCCGTTGATCTCGACAAAATGACGCTAGACGAAAAAAGCTTTCGCACGCAGTTCAATGACGACGCGATGGCAACCGAGAAACTGGCTGAAGGGATTCGGCAATTTGCAGCAGATTCGGTAAAACTCGATCAGATGATCGACGCACTGCGCGCGGGCCGTGTCGCATAAAACAGGCCGGGCGCAGTGATCAGGCTCGCGGCTTATTTACCCGCAAGCTGGCCGCGAATTTCGCCACCAGGATTGGCAGCAGAATGCACATTGACGTACATGCCGCCTGCTTGATAAGCAGCGTACTGCGCGTCGGTCAGTTTGGCACCAGCCGGCACCGACCAGGTGTTGTCACCGGTCTTGGTGAGCGGTACGACGACGGGGCCATTAGCGCCCATTGCACCTTGATGAATGTGCGCGGCCTTGCCTTCGATACCCATGGTGGTGATGCTGCCGCTAACCGATTTGTCGGCGGCGACCATGATCGCTCCGGAGCCGCTTGCCATTGAACTAACAGCAGGTACTTCTTGTGAACCGCTCAGCTTGACACCACTGGAATTGGATATCGTGGCGCAACCGGCGGTAGCCAGGATAGCGAGCGTTATTGCTGAGAAAAATGAAGCACGTTGAAATTTCATGGCAGTCCTTATTGTTAATGGGGAGTGATGATTTTATGGCGGCAGTGCCGTGGTGCGATCTGGATCATCCGTCTGGATCACTCAGTGCGCATGCACGATATCGCAAGATTAGTGTAATCAGTTTCGGCGTTTTGTGTCAGTCGTGCTGCTGGTGGCTGCAACTTCTGCTGCAACAACACTCTCTACACGCGAAGGATCAGGTCGATCGACGATCCAGCATCGCGCGCGCAATCGTGCCCGCATCGACGTATTCCAGCTCTCCGCCAACTGGAACACCACGCGCAAGACGACTGACTTTCAGGCCGCGCGCTTTCATGGTTTCGCTGATGTAGTGCGCCGTAGCTTCACCTTCATTAGTGAAGTTTGTCGCCAGCACTACTTCAGTGACAACGCCATCGACTGCGCGCGTGATCAATTTATCGAGATGAATATCTTTCGGACCGATACCGTCGAGCGGCGACAAACGTCCCATCAGCACAAAGTACAACCCCTTGTACGTCAACGTCTGTTCGATCATTAACTGATCACCCGGCGTCTCAACCACGCACAGCAAAGCTGGATCGCGTTCACTGTCGAGACAGGTCTCGCACAGT
>JAYTZV010000034.1:0-6384 GCA_043741695.1 Burkholderiales bacterium | reverse complement strand
AGCGCGGGCGCTGGCGATCAAGGTCTTGCTTGGTACGCAGCCGACGTTCACGCAGGTGCCACCAAACAGTTTGCGTTCAAGGATCGCAACTTTTTTGCCTGCTTGCGCGAGGCGTACCGCCAGAGCGGGGCCGGCTTGTCCGGTGCCGATGACGATGGCATCGAATTGTTCAATGGTACTCATGGCTTCTCCTTGGATTGCCGTTCGTCATGGCATTCGACAGGTGAATGCGTGTGTGTATCCCCGGTAGTATTTACGCGCGATTTCTCATGTATTGACGGCGTGCATACATCGTTTGAATTATTGCTGCAATTGCCCTGATTGATTTTCTGCCAGCGCCTGCAGCGGCGCCGATGGCGCTGCCGGGTCGCCCAATTCGGCAGGTGCGGCGATGCGCACCGGCTTGCTGTGCATATTGGTATTGCTCAAAACGCTGCCGATTGTTTCGGGTGGGGCATCCCATACCGGCTCATCCATGTCGTCGAAAACGCGTTTTAGTTGCTGACCCCAGGTATCGCGAATCATTCTGAAATACTGATTTTTTTCGTCGACGGTGACGAAGCGGGTTACTGATAACTTGTCGGCTTCGTAGAGCAGCAAATCGAGCGGCAGGCCGACAGAAATATTCGAGCGCAAGGTCGAGTCCATCGACACCAGCGCGCATTTGGCGGCTTCATTAAGCGACGTATCCAGCGTGATCAACCGGTCGATGATTGGCTTGCCATATTTTGACTCGCCGATTTGAAAATAGACGCTGTCGTTGAGTGATTCGATGAAATTGCCGGCGCTGTAGATCTGAAACATGCGGCAACCTTCGCCCTTGATCTGACCACCGAAAATCATGCTCGCATTGAAATCGATACCAAATTTTTCGAGTGCCTGCGCGTCGCGTTCGTGCACGATGCGGATTGCATCCCCAACGATTTCAGCGGCTTCGTACATCGTGTGGGCGGTCCAGATCGAACGACCTGCCGGGTTGGTGTATTCGGACAGCAGCTGCTTGATTGATTGCGAGATGGACAAATTGCCGGCGGTAAGCAACACCATCATGCGCTCTCCGGTGCGCTCAAAGACGCTCATCTTGCGAGAGGTGCCGACATGGTCGACGCCCGCGTTAGTTCGGGAATCGGATAAGAAAACCAGCCCGGCGTTCAGGCGCATCGCTACACAGTAAGTCATGAATTCAATCTAAAAGAAAAGCAACGTTGATTCTACAGGGTGAGATCGCTGCGCACCTTTTTTTTGCACTGAAGCGAGGCGAAGTCGCACTGAAATGTTGCAATACCTTGCCTGCTATCGTGCTGACGATCACGCACTTTTTTCCTTTGCGGGCTCCTGGTCGGTTGCCAGCGGCAGCAAAAAATCACGACTGATACGCGCGCCGAGTTCGCCGATATTTTCCAAAAATACGGTCAAATAGTCATGTAGCCCACTCTCCAGAATATCGTCGATCCGGTTGAACTGCAGTTCGGCGTTGAGCTTGCCTGCAAAGCGCTCAGTTTCATGTGATGCCGTGGTGCCGACATGCTTTAGATTGGCGACTACTTCGCCGACGCAAGCCAGCAGTGAGCGTGGCATATTGCCGCGCAGGATCAGCAACTCAGCCACGCGTGCAGGTGTGATGACGTCGCGGTAGACCTTGCGATAAATCTCGAAGGCCGATACCGAGCGCAGCAGCGCTGCCCAGTAATAAAAATCGATCGGGTGTTCACTGCCGAGCGGTTGATCGGTACCGTTGCCGACGAATTTGACGTCGAGCAAGCGCGCTGTGTTATCGGCGCGTTCTAAAAAAGTGCCGATACGCATGAAATAAAACGCTTCATCTTTCAGCATGGTGCCGATGGCCACGCCGCGTGACAGGTGCGAGCGGTACTTCACCCATTCAAAGAACTCTACCGGGTTCTCTTTGAGTGAATTGTCTTTCAGACGAACCTGTAGCTCAAGCCAGGTTGAATTCGTGGTTTCCCATACTTCGGTGGTGAGTGTGCCGCGCACCGCGCGCGCATTTTCTCGCGCTTGCGTCAGGCACGACACGATGGATGAGGGATTGGCATCATCGCGCACCATGAAATCAAGCACGTCGTTGGGCGTGAGCTTCGGGTATTTCTGGTCGAAGCGCGCCTGTAGCTCCGAAATACTTAACATAGCGCGCCAGCCGCGCAGGGCCGCGGCTTTGGATTGCGGCATCAGGCCGGTCTCGGTATTGACGTCCAGCATGCGGGCGGTATTTTCTGCGCGCTCGGTATAACGGGCCATCCAGAACAGGTGATCGGCGGTGCGGCTTAACATCTCATTTCTCCAGAATCCAGGTATCTTTAGTGCCGCCGCCCTGGGATGAATTGACGACCAGCGAGCCTTCTTTTAAGGCGACGCGCGTCAAGCCGCCGGGCACCATCGAGATGGTTTTGCCGGACAGCACAAACGGGCGCAGATCGATGTGGCGCGGCGCGATGCCGGCATCCACATAAGTCGGGCAGGCCGACAGCGCCAAGGTCGGTTGCGAGATATAGCCTTCCGGTTTGGCGATCAGGCGCGTGCGGAAATCCTCGATTTCGGCTTTGGTTGATGCCGGACCAACCAGCATGCCGTAGCCGCCCGCGCCGTGTACCTCCTTGACCACCAGTTCCGATAGATGTGCCAGCGTGTAGGCCAGATCTTCTTTTTTGCGGCACTGGTAGGTCGGCACATTGTTCAGGATCGGCTCTTCAGATAAATAAAACTTGATCATGTCCGGCACGAACGGATAGATCGACTTGTCGTCCGCCACGCCGGTACCGATCGCGTTCGCCAGCGTGACGTGTCCGGCGCGATAGGCCGACAGCAGCCCCGGCACGCCCAGCGTTGAGTCAGCACGAAATGCCAAGGGGTCGAGATAGTCATCATCGATGCGTCGATAAATCACGTCGACCCGCTTCGGGCCACGCGTAGTACGCATGTAGACCGCATCGTTATCCACAAAAAGATCCTTGCCTTCGACCAGTTCGACGCCCATCTGCTGGGCCAGAAACGCATGTTCGAAGTAGGCCGAGTTATACATGCCGGGCGTCATCACCACCACGGTCGGGTCGATTACGCCGATCGGTGCGACCGAGCGCAGATTGTCGAGCAGCATGTCCGGGTAATGCGCCACGGGTGCCACTTGATAACGCGCAAACAGTTCCGGAAACAATCGCATCATCATCTTGCGATCTTCCAGCATGTACGACACGCCTGACGGCACCCGCAGATTGTCTTCCAGAACATAAAACTCGCCTTGGCCGGCACGGACGATATCGACACCGGCGATATGGGCGTAGATATCTGAGGCGACTGTGATGCCCTGCATTTCCGGACGATATTGCGCGTTTTTATAAATTTGTTCCGCTGGAATGACACCCGCTTTAATGATTTTTTGTTTGTGATAGATGTCGTGCAAAAACATATTCAGCGCTTTTACACGCTGCACCAAACCAGTTTGCAGATGGGTCCATTCGGCAGCAGTGATGATGCGCGAAATGATATCGAACGGGATCAGGCGCTCGGTACCGGCGTCGTTTCCGTAGACAGCAAAGGTGATGCCGACGCGTCGAAAAAGCAGGTCGGCTTCTGCCTGCTTGCGGGCAATAACTGCAGCAGGTTGTTCTGACAACCAGTTCTGAAATTCACGATAGTGTTCGCGAACCTGAGCCGGTTCATCGAAATACATTTCGTTGAAAAAATTCGCCATGACTCTTTCCGGTGACAGTATTGGAACATTGGATCCGTTCGCCCAGTCGTATCGCACCAGGAATTACCACCGGAAGCTTATCAAGAAATGTGCCACCTGCCGCGCAATATTCATTTTCAGCAATTTACTACCCGTGAGCCGGGCTCACCTTGCTTTGGTGACGAGATGGTCGAAACATCGACAGATACAGGTGCCGGCACTTCAATACCGGTCGGTTAGTGGGTAGCTTAGCGGGCAGCTTAGCGGGCAGCTTACTAACCGGCGGTGCTGAAATCCGGAAAGAATTCACGCAGCAAAAATTGCTGCAGTCCAACGGAATCTTCTGGACGCGCACTCAGGTGAATCTGTCGTCCGAGCCGGTGCGAGTCCCACGTGAAATCTGACTGGGTGTGCTGGCGAATAATGTCGATCATCTTTTTTACGACAGCGATGCGGATATCAGATTCCGTCCCCTGCTCGACATCGAGCTGCTGACTCCAGTTGCGGCGTGCTTCTTTTTTCCAGCCGCGAAATAAAAATTCGGCGTGATGCGGCCCAACGTGCTGCAACTGAAACAGGCCACCCGCGTCGTCTTTTTCAAGCCCTGCCGAGCGCAGTTGCGAAGCGATATTGGCAAGTGCAATTTGTTTGCCGCGCTCGTTGGCTTGCTGTTCTGGCGTGCCGCGTGCGTCCTGGTGGGTCTTTTCCTCGCTTTCTTGTAGGGCACGCTGCTGTTGGCGAGCCGCCAATCGCGCTGAAAAATCATCTGCGGGCGGGCTTTCCTGCGGCTCGGCTGGCTTTGCCATGGGGAGCGATTTATCAAGCGCAATCAATGGCGGCGGCAGTGTTGGCCGGTTTTGCGCTGTCTTTCGCGTTGCAGGCGGCGCCGCAGCACGCGAGCGCGGTATCGATTGAGCTTTCGTTCGACGCGGTGGCACGGCGACGGGGGGCGTTGTGATTGCTGGCGATTGTGCTTGGCTATCTGGCAGTATCAGCAGCGTAGTAACGGTATCGCCGTCTCCTCGCAGGGCAAGCGGTGGTGCGGGGCGATGTCGCACAATCAGCCACAGTGCAAAAAAATGCAGCAGTACAGAGATCACGATCGCTATCACCTTGTTGCGGCGGGCGGATTGCGCGCTTACTGCGGCTGCTTCGTCCAGATGCAGTGCGCGATCGCGATTTTTATGAGTGTGTGGGACGTTGTATAGCAAAGCATTACGACCTGTAAAATAGAGAGCATCGCGCAGACGCGACGCAACCTGAATGTCGAGCAGGCTGGAAGCGTACCACCAGCGCGCCTGGTTAATGTGTCGGTTGGTTACAAAACGAAAGGCGTTATCCGGAAATTTGCAGGGCCGTTTGCTGCAGCGGGCGCAACGCACCGGGAAGATTGAGAAATGTCATTGATCGATAAAAAACACGGCTGTATTAAAACTATCTCTTGCATAAAACACTGTTTTTTCATACAGTGCTATTTGAGTTCCGATTCTCAGCCCATCATCGCTGACCATTCTGACAATTACCTACACTGAAAGAAAATTCATGGACGATAAAAAAGCCATCTCCGGCTCGGACAAGAGCAAGGCACTTGCCGCTGCGCTGGCGCAGATCGAAAAGCAATTCGGCAAGGGGTCGGTGATGCGCATGGCCGATGGCGCGGTAGTCGAAGAAGTGCAAGTTGTATCCACCGGTTCGCTGGGTCTGGATATTGCGCTAGGTGTTGGTGGTTTGCCGCGCGGCAGAGTCGTTGAAATTTACGGCCCGGAGTCTTCCGGTAAAACCACGTTGACCCTGCAGACAATCGCAGAAATGCAAAAGCTCGGCGGCACCTGCGCCTTCATTGATGCCGAGCACGCGCTCGATGTCGGCTACGCACAAAAACTTGGCATCAATTTATCGGACCTTCTTATCTCTCAGCCGGATACGGGCGAGCAGGCACTTGAAATTACCGACGCATTGGTGCGATCAGGTGGTGTCGACCTGATCGTGATTGATTCCGTGGCTGCATTGACGCCCCGCGCGGAAATCGAAGGCGACATGGGGGATTCTTTGCCCGGCCTGCAAGCGCGTTTGATGTCGCAGGCGCTACGAAAACTGACCGGCTCGATCAACCGCACCAATACGTTGGTTATTTTCATTAACCAGATTCGGATGAAAATTGGTGTGATGTTCGGTAATCCGGAAACCACCACTGGCGGCAACGCGCTCAAGTTTTACGCTTCAGTGCGGCTCGATATTCGTCGTACTGGCTCGATCAAATCCGGTGACGAAGTGATCGGCAACGAAACCAAAGTCAAGGTCGTCAAAAATAAAATTGCACCACCGTTCAAGGAAGCGCATTTTGACATTCTGTATGGCGAAGGCACGTCACGTGAAGGCGAAATTCTCGATCTCGGCGCCGATGCAAAAATCGTCGAAAAAGCCGGCGCCTGGTACAGCTACAACGGCGAACGTATTGGGCAGGGTAAAGACAATGCGCGTAATTTTTTGAAGGAGCGTCCCGAATTGGCGCGTGAAATCGAAAATAAAGTACGGGCGTCGCTAGGTGTTCCGGAGCTTGGCGTGGTGAAAGCGGAACCTGCGGGCAAAAAGAAAGCGATTGCTGAAAAGGTTCCAGAGTCGGCGGATGGTATTTCGGAGTAAGTGCGAGGCGGGCTTGAACTGTGCTCCACATAGCTTGGGCACGGGGTGATCTCAGG
>JAYTZV010000033.1:0-2206 GCA_043741695.1 Burkholderiales bacterium | reverse complement strand
AATTTCGCCGCACTGGCAGCAACCGCATCGGGCGGCAAACCCAGACCTGGATTCGCACTGCCGCTGGCTGGAAAGTCGCAGCTGCGCACGTCAGCGTGATCGATCCACCATGAACAACACACCCCAAAAATCCAAGCCGTTTCGACCACATCCCTGCTTTGTCTTGCCAACCTTTGGAGTCATGATGAAAACGAATCTACATTTGTACCTCGCTGCTGCGATCGCGATGACCTTCACTTCAATCAACGTCAATGCGCAAGTCGCAAGTTGTCCGAATCCAATCGGTATCGGCTTGAGCACACCATTGACTTCTGGAGTCGCGCTACTCGGCGTACAAGCCAAGCTCGGACTGGAAGATGCAGTGGAAGAAATCAATGCCGCAGGCGGCATCGGTGGCAAAAAAATTAAGCTGTCGATCGAAGACGCCACTGGCTCATCGACCACCGCGTTGAACACACTGAACCGGCTGCTCGAAGACAAGCCAGTCGCACTTTTTAGCTCGATGATTAGCCCGCATATTTTTACTGAAAACGACACCATCAAAAAAGCGGCGATTCCCGTTTTGATTGCCGGTACCAACGGTCAGTTGATGAAGCAGTCCAATCCATGGCTGACGCGCATCCATGTACACGACGGCCAATTGGCCGAAGCGGTGCCGCACTACGTGATCGACACGCTCAAAAAACAGCGGCCGGCGATTCTGACGGTGTCCGACGATTACGGTCTGGGTGCATCTAAAGCGCTGCAAGCGGCATTCGATAAATTGAAGGTCAAACCCGTAGCGGTTGAAAGCTATGGCTTGAACGACAAGGACATGAGCGCACAACTTACCAAAATCAAAAACGCTAACGCCGACATGCTGGTGTTGTGGGGTCGTCCCGGTGACGTCGCGTTGGTGATGAAACAGCGCAAAGCACTCGGCCTGACCGTGCCGATGATCGGTAACTCCAGTGCCGTGGCGCTGACCACGTTGGCCAATCTGACGCCGGAAGAAGCCGATGGCGGCATGGGTATCGGTGGCATGTTCCCGCAAGTGAGTAGTGACCCGAAAGCGCTAGCCTTCGCTAAGCGGGTACTCGATCGCAGCAAAATCCCGGCAGATAATTTTGCGCTCGGCTATCGCGATGGTATGTATTTGCTGAAAGGCGCAATCGAAAAAGTCGGCTGCGATCCCACCAAATTGCGTGATGAACTACACACCATCAAAGACGCGAAGGGACTGCTGATCAGCTACACCGCCGACAAGGACGGCGATTTGGCCCACACGATGGGCATCTATCGCAACAAGGGCAAAGTGACCGAGTTGGTCGGCACCGTTAAAGAACCCGGCTTCTGATAGGCGCACGATGATTCAGCTGATCATCAATGGTCTGGCGATGGGCGCGATCTATGCATTGATCGCGCTCGGCCTGCTGCAGATTTTCAATGCGGTGCGCATCGTTAATTTTGCGCAGGGACAGTTGTTGATGCTGGGTGCGTTTGCCGGTTTCACGACGATGACGCAGTTTGCGTTGCCCGTTTGGCTGGCGTATTTGTTGAGCTTTGCAGCGATGGCAATCGTTGGACTGATCTTCATGTTGGTGGCCTATTACCCGCTGCGTGGCAAGCCGTTTTATCTGGTGATCCTGACCACGATCGCGGTAGGCATCGTGCTGGAAAATCTGGTGCTGATTTTTTTCGGACCGCTGCCGCAATCGGTACCGTCGCCGTTTGGTGTTGAACAGGTACATCTTGGCTCGGTGGTAGTCTCGCGGCATGTGCTGTTTATTTTTGCAGCGACTGCGGTGCTGCTGCTGGCGCAATGGTGGTTCATGAATCGCACCCGCTTCGGTCGCATGGTGCGTGCCACCTCGCTTGATATGGAGATGGCGCGGCTGGTGGGTATTCGGGTGCGTTACACGGTCGCCGTGGCCTTCATGTTCGGTGCGATGCTGGCTGGGGCAGCAGGCCTGCTAGTATCGCCGCTGTTTTTGGCAGATCCGACGATGGGCGGCGCATTGGGATTGAAGGCTTTTGTGGTCAGCGTGATCGGTGGCTTCGGTAATTTGTATGGTGCGGTGATTGCCGGACTGTTGCTGGGTGTGGTCGAGACGCTCGCAGCGGGTTATCTTTCATCGGATTTTCGTGATGTGATTTCGTTCGTGCTGATGGTTGGCTTTTTATTTTTCAGGCCGCAGGGATTGTTCGGCGAAAAACAAAGCGAGCG
>JAYTZV010000032.1:0-2218 GCA_043741695.1 Burkholderiales bacterium | reverse complement strand
GCGCGAGCGGCTGGCGCAAGTGGCGTTGATTGCACCAGTGATCGAGCTGGCCCTGATAGCAGACCAAATCGTCGCACTGGCCGCGCCCAATACCGAGTTGTTTGCCACCGTCGTCTCGCAAGCAGAAGGAATCACGCGCCTGGTCGAACGCCTGCAAAGCCGCCTTGGCTATGCTGCAGTACAGCAGCTATCGCTGCATGCTGACCATCGTCCTGAAAAAAGTTTTGAAGTGGTGCCGCTGTCAGGAAAGCAGCGTAAAGGGCGCAGCGTTTGCCTGCCCACGACGCATGTTTCAGCACGCCCCGCGTGGCTGCTGCCGCAACCCCTGCAATTAGTCACCCGGCAACACAAACCGTTTTATCAAAGTCCGCTGGCGCTGCTAGCCGGCCCGGAGCGCATCGAATCGGGCTGGTGGGACGATGCACTGGCGCAGCGCGATTACTTTATTGCCGAAAACGAACTGGGTGTGCTGCTATGGATTTTTCGGTTGCGCTCGGGGAATGGGCCGAATGGTGGTGGCGGGAGTGGGTGGTTTTTGCATGGATACTTTGCGTGAACTTCCGAAAACACCGTCAGATGGTTCTTGATTTGCACCAAGCAGCAATGTCGATTAAATTACCAATGCGCCACCGACACGTCGCATCGATTCGCTCCATCAACAACATAATTCGCTGTATCAAAGGAATCAACATGCACGTATCGACTTCAGATGCCGACCATATGTTTGATTCGCCAATTACCAGGCAGCTGCGCGACGACCTCGCACTCGCCCTGCGCGCCGCAGCCCACCACGGCCTCGGCGAAGGCATCTGCAATCATTTCAGTATCGCGCTACCGCAAGACCCTTCCCTTTTTCTGCTGAACCCGCGTGGTCTGCTGTGGAGTGAGGTGCAGGCCGACGACATCGTGCTGATCGACGCCAGCGGACACAAGTTGGCTGGGCGACATGAGGTCGAACCGACCGCGATGTTCATCCATGCAGCGATCCATCGCATCGCAAAAAAAAACTGTGTACTGCACACCCACATGCCGCATGCAACCGCGCTGACCCTCACCACTGACCGCGGACTCGACACCACGTTGTCGCAAAATTCGATGCGCTATCACGGCCGTATTGCGATCGATGCGCACTACAACGGTCTGGCACTCGATGCATCGGAAGGTGAACGGATTGCCACTGCCATGAACGGTGCCGATGTTCTTTTTTTAGGCAATCACGGCGTCGTCATTTGTGGTGAGCGCATCGATCATGCCTACGATGATTTGTATTATCTGGAACGGGCCTGCGCGCTGCAGGTGCTGGCGCAATCGACCGGTCGGCCATTACTGCCGGTCGATGAGATGATCGTGCGGCGGGTTGCACGTGAAGTGCAAGGCGAACGTCTGCAGTCGGAATTGTTTTTTGCAGCACTGCGTCGCACGCTTTCTTGATCGCAGATCGGTGGTTATCGCACGTCGATAATCTGCCAGTTTCTGGTCTTCGATGCCGCATTGACGTAATAGTCATGTCGGCGTCATGCCCGCTTCGGCCCATGCATTGAGATTTCTACCGATGGTTAGAGCAACAACCAATCGCACTGGACTGGTAGCGATGTACAACAATAAGATCACCCAAATCGAGAATTTCACGCAAGTACCCGACCAACAAAACACCGTCGAAGCCTGTGCCACGCAACGCACTCTTGACAGCTCGTTTGCGATGATCGGTGAACAGGCAAAACACACACGAAAAGATTCTGCAGCTGTGGACAGCGCCATCTTCAACAAGGTGTTTGGATCTGCCCGATAACAGCACAGTCTGTAGCGGTGGCCGGTAGAGTGTCCATCGCTGGAAGGCCAGCTAGTTTGATGCTGATGCAGTCGCGCATACATCGCGCAAGCAGCAGTGCGGTCAGACCGGACCGCACCACCAGCAACGTTATCCGACTACGCTGTCATAAATAATAAATGCCAGTGAAATGACCGGGAACACGGTCTGAAACAGCAGACTTACCAACGCACAGGCTCCTTCGAAAAAAGCACGCCCTTTCGACATCGGCAAATCGCCATGCGGGTACACCCATCTACGCGATTTGCCGCTGATGATCCGTGCAGTTTGTCCAAGACTTTTTAAATCGTGTTGAATTGGCAGAACCACTTCATCCTTCATCGCCTTGCCCAGACTCCGATATTTCGTCGGTTCGGCGCGACCCATATTCCAGGGCACCAGCAGACATAC
>JAYTZV010000031.1:0-6442 GCA_043741695.1 Burkholderiales bacterium | reverse complement strand
GCGATCTGGGTAGCTCGCTGATTTCCGGTGTGCCGGTATTGGGCATGGTTACGGATCGTATCGGGCCATCGCTGTCGCTAGCAACGTTGACGATTGTTTTTACGGTACTGGTGGCGATCCCGCTTGGCGTGGTCGCGGCCTGGCAGCAAGGCAAATTACTCGATCGTGCAGTGATGGCATTTTCGGTGCTGGGATTTTCTGTGCCGGTATTCGTTACTGGCTATGTGTTGATTCTAGTGTTTTCGATTGGCCTCGGCTGGTTTCCGGTGCAGGGCTACAAGCCACTGGCTGACGGACTGTGGCCGTTTTTGCAGCGGCTGATTTTGCCGACGATTGCGTTGAGCACAATCTATATTGCGCTGATCGCACGCATCACCCGCACCAGCATTATCGAAGTGATGAACGAAGATTACATCCGCACTGCGCGCGCCAAGGGGTTGAAAGAAAGTGCGGTGCTGATGCAGCATGCACTGCGCAATGCGGCAGTGCCGATCGTGACCATCATCGGTGTCGGTATCGCCTTGCTGATCAGCGGCGTGGTCGTGACCGAGTCGGTATTCAATTTGCCGGGACTAGGACGGCTGGTCGTTGAAGCGGTACTGGCGCGCGACTATCCGGTGATTCAGGGATTGATCCTGCTGTTTTCGTTTGTCTATATTTTGATCAACCTGATTGTCGACGTGCTGTACACCGTGTTCGATCCGCGTATCCGTTATTAAGGCTCTCATGTCGACTACGCTTCCTTCTGCCATTGATGCATTGCCCGCTGTGCCTGATGCACAAGTCAAGCCGCCATCACTGATGCCCCAACTACGCCGCACGTTACGCAGTGCGCCGGTGATCGCCGCCATCATTGTGTTGAGCTTGATTATCCTGATCGCGATTCTTGCACCGGTACTCGGCACCACCGATCCGAATTTGCTTGACCCCGGCGAGCGACTGAAAGGCATCGGCGCACAGTACTGGCTCGGCAGCGATGCGTTCGGACGTGATGTCTTTAGTCGCGTGCTGTACGGCGCGCGCACATCGGTGATTGCCGGGTTGGGTGCAGCCATCATCAGCGTCTCGGTCGGGCTGGCGATCGGCGTGGTCTCGGGTTACTTCCCGCTGGCTGATGCGATCATCATGCGTGTGATGGATGGCTTCATGGCCATTCCCGGTATTTTGCTGGCGATTGCGCTGGTATCGCTATCAGGTGCGACGCTGACGACGGTGCTGATCGCCATCACCGTGCCGGAAATTCCGCGCGTGGTTCGGTTGGTGCGCAGCGTGGTGCTGACCGTGCGCAATGAGCCGTATGTCGAAGCGGCGATTTCGCTCGGTACCTCGGTGCCGCGCATCTTGTGGCGGCATCTGGTGCCGAACACGATTGCCCCGCTGATCGTGCAGGGCACGTATATTTTTGCGTCGGCAATTTTGACCGAGGCGATTCTGAGTTTTCTGGGCGCGGGCTTGGGTGCCGAGACCGCCTCGTGGGGCAATATCATGGCGGAAGGACGGGTGTATTTTCAACTGCAACCGGGACTGATTTTGTATCCCGGTATTTTGCTTTCGCTGACCGTGCTGAGTGTGAATTTGCTCGGTGACGCAATGCGCGATGCGCTTGATCCGAGAATGGCGCGACGTTTATGAGCACGCTAGCGAATGTGGCTGCATCCGGGGCGATCGACGACAGTGCAGGCTCGGTGATCAGTACGACCGGATGCACAATAACTAGCACGACGACAAACATGCCACAAACTGAGCAAGCCGTCCTGTCGATTGATAATTTGTCGGTACAGATCTTGGGTAGTCCGACCGGTGAAAAAGTAGTGCGTTCGCTCGGCTTCACGATCGCGCCTGGCGAAACCGTATGTGTGGTCGGCGAGTCTGGTTCCGGCAAATCAGTGACGTCACTCGCCGTGATGGGCTTGCTGCCAAAAGATAGTCTGGGCGCGTGTAGTGGCAGCATTTTGATCGATGGCGAAGACGTGCTGAAGGCCACGCCCGAGCGGTTGCGGGCGCTTCGCGCCACACGTATGGCAATGGTATTTCAGGAGCCGATGACCGCATTGAATCCGGTGCAGCGGGTCGGCCAGCAAATCGAGGAAGTGCTGCGCGTACACACCACGCTGTCCAAAAGCGCGCGTCGCACCAAGGTGCTGGCGATGCTGGAATCGGTGCATTTGCCGGACGTGGCGCGCATCATCGATTCGTATCCGCATCAGTTATCCGGTGGTCAGCGCCAGCGCATCGTGATTGCGATGGCGCTGATTCTCGAGCCGCGTTTGTTGATCGCCGATGAGCCAACTACAGCGCTGGATGTGACGACGCAAAAACAGATTTTGCTGTTGATTCGCGAGCTGCAGCAAAAACATCGTACTGCCGTTTTATTCATCACCCATGACTTTGGTGTAGTCGCTGAAATCGCCGACCGCATCGTCGTCATGCATCGCGGCGAAGTGGTCGAAGTCGGCAGCCGTGAACAAATTCTGGCGCATCCGGTTGAGGCTTACACCCGCATGCTGGTGTCGTCGGTGCCGAGTCTGGTGCCTAAAAAACGGGCAGCCGTGACCACGCCGCTGCTGCTGGAAGTTGTTGGTCTGGACAAGACTTACGCTGAAAAGAAAATGTTCGGCATTGGTCGCTCGGTCGCCGCCGCGCAGCAGATCGATTTGCGGTTGCATCGTGGCGAGATTGTCGGATTAGTCGGTGAATCGGGTTCTGGAAAATCGACGGTGGCGCGCTGCGTGGTGCGCTTGATTGATCCGAGCGCGGGGGCCATCTGCATCAATGGTGTCGATATTGCGATGGCATCGGGCGGCGCGTTGCGGCCCTTGCGGCGTCAGATTCAAATCGTGTTTCAGGATCCGTTTCGTTCACTCAATCCGCGCTTGCGAGTCGGTGAGTCGATTATCGAAGGGCTGGTAAATTTTGGTACGCCGCGCGAAAAAGCTTTGGCGCGTGCGACTGAACTGATGGAGCTGGTGGGCTTACCTACCGATGCGATGGCACGTTATCCGCATCAGTTTTCCGGTGGTCAGCGCCAGCGTATTTGCATCGCGCGCGCACTGGCGCTCGAACCCGATGTGCTGGTTGCCGATGAGGCCGTATCGGCGCTGGATGTGTCGGTGCAGGCGCAAGTGCTGGCGCTGCTGGAAGAAATCCGTCAGCGCACCGGTATTGCCGTGCTATTCATCACCCATGATTTGCGGGTGGCAGCGCAAATTTGCGACACGATCATCGTCATGCAAAAAGGGCGCATCGTCGAGGCAGGACCTGCTGAAGCGGTATTGACTAATCCGGCGCAGGCCTACACGCGTGCACTGATCGATGCAGCGCCTGGTCGTGATTGGGATTTTGAAAATTTTCGTCCGATGGTAATGGCAGAAAAAACGCCGCAAGCTTGATGGCAGTGTGATGGTACAGTCGACTGCGCCTGAGTTGCCAGCATTGCGAGCATGAGCGGACTTGATTTAGCGCGTCAGCCGCCGCCGCAACGCAAAGCTTAGCGCATCCACCAGCCCGACTAGCAACAGCATTGCCAAAATGACGGTGGCGGCTTGATGCATCTGAAATAGTGACAAATGATATTTGAGCATTTGCCCTAATCCTCCCGCTCCGACCACGCCGAGAATTGCGGCAGCGCGAATATTGTTTTCCCAGCGGTACAACACATACGACAGCATCTGCGGAATTGATTGCGGCAGAGTCGCATATAAAAATGCCGCCATCGCGCCGACGCCGTTAATGCGCAGAGATGCCTCGGGCAGCGGTGAGCCGTTCTCTAACGTGTCGGAAAATAATCTGCCGAGCACACCGGTCGTGTGTGCAGCGAGTGCAAGGGTTCCTGCAAACGGCCCCAAACCTGCCGCGATCAGCAGGGTGGAGGCCCAGACCAGTTCTGGAATTGACCGCAGAATATTTAAGATCAGGCGCGTGCCACTGCGTGCCGACTGGCCGAAGCGCCCGCTGGCGGGCAGCGCCAATACCAGTCCAAAAAATGCGGCAATCACCGTACCTAGCGTCGACATCGCCAGGGTTTCGAGCATGGCAGACAGTGTTTTGGTAGCGAACGGCAGCGACAGATCGGGCGGTGCAAAGCCGCGCAAAAAGTCGAGTGTGGTGGCGGCTGCGTCCATCGTGAACAAGCCAGCCCATTTCATCGGCAAGGTAGCAAAGCTCGCGATGATCAGGACGATCAAGCCGAGCAATAGCAATAGCGTGGATGTACGTATGACGGCCGGAGGCCGCGCCAGGTCGGAGGTCGCTTGTGTCATCCGAGTCGCCGCCGTAATAATTTGCTGACCCAGTCGGCGCAAGCAACCAGCAGCACAAAGACAAACAGCATCGTCGCCACTTCATCACCTGCCAGCATCTTCATCGACTCATCCATCCGTTGACCTAATCCACCTGCGCCGACGAAGCCCATCACGACCGAGCCGCGAATCGCGCATTCCCAGCGATACACGGTGTAGGACACTAGTTCGGCGGCCGCTTCAGGCAGCGTGCCGTATAAAAAAGCGACCAGCCTGCCACTGCCGTTATGCAGCAGTGCATCGGTCGCATGAGCATCGGTTGATTCCAGAATTTCTGCATACACCTTGCCGAGCATGCCGCAGTAAGTCAGCGCAATAGCCAACACACCGGCGGTCGGACCCAAGCCGACAATGCGTACTAGCAGCAAGGCCCACACCAGTTCCGGCAGACTGCGCAAGATGATCAATAGCCAGCGCACTACCCTGCGCGCAGCGCGCCCAACGAGACCGATGCGGCCAGTGCCGAGGCGCGATAGCGAGAGCCGCTCGGTGGCGATCATCGTCAATGGAATCGCACCGAGCAACGCCAGCGTCATGCCAGCGGTGGCCATCCCCACGGTTTGCCAGGCGGCTTCTGCGACCATCTGCAAGAATTCAATGCTGTGCGCCGGCGGAAAAAACGCTGCCAAGAAATGCCCCATTGCAGCGAGGCTTCGCTGGTCGAAAATAATCCACGGTTTGAATTCGGCCCACACCAGCATTGGCCAAAGGATCACCACCGCGAGCAGCGTTTCGGTGACGCGCCCGCGCCATGCTGGATCGGGCACGAAAGAAGTGGTTGACGATACGGTCATGGCGCTCTGTGCAGGCAGTGGCTAGAAGCAGCGCGGTATCGCGGCAATCACCGGGGCGGCATCGTGCTCGGCATTGTTTGCTGCGCGTTGCACTAAGGTCAGCGAGGGCTGCTCGCGTGCATCGCGATACAGGCTGTCGATCATTGCATCCGTGACTTCAGCGCGCGGCGCATCGAACACCACGCGACCATCACGTAAGCCAATCAGCCTTGGAAAACACGCGCGAGCCAGGTCGACTTGATGCAGGCTGCACACCAGCGTTGCGTTTCGCTCTGCGGATTCCTGCTGCAACGTCGTCAGCGTTTGGATCGCCAGGGTTGGGTCGAGCGCCGACAAAGGCTCATCGACCAGAAATAGCTGCGCCTGCGACACCAGCAAGCGGGCCATGCCGCAGCGTTGGCGTTCACCACCTGACAACCGGTCGACGCGTGCATATAGCTTGTCCTGCAAATTGAAGCGTGCCAACGCATCGAATGCGGCACGCGCATTGCGCGGACGGATCAGCGAAACCAGCGCCTGCCACACACTCCAGCGCGGCAGACATCCAGCCAGCACAGCCGTCACTACGCGCTGGCGAGGCGGCATTGGCGGCGTTTGCGGTGCCAGAAATAGCTCGCTGCGTAAGGCGTGGCGTGCTCGGTGCGACAACTTCCATGGATCGATGCCGGATATATCCATGCTGCCGGCAGCCGGTTGGTGTGCACATGCCAGCGTATGCAGCAGCGTCGTCTTACCAGCACCAGATGGTCCGACCAAGGCGATCTGCTCGCCTTGGTCGATCGACAGCGTAATGTTATTCAACGCATTGGCACCACCCGGTGTCGCCGCCAGATGACGCACCGAGACGTCATGCAAATTACAGTGCATGAATTACTTCAGCAAGCCTGCACTGCGCGCAGCTTTTTCGATCGCATCGTAGTTCTCGGACTTGGTTGGAATGAAGCGGGTCGCCCGCTGCAACTCCAGAATTTCCTTACCTTGCGGATCGTTTTTGTTCAGCGCCAGAAAGGCGTCGGTGAGCTTTTTACGTAAGGCCGGATTCATGTCCGATCGCACACTCCAGTTGTAATCAAAATAGCCCGGTGTGGTGTAGAACACATGGACGCGCTTGGGATCGACCTTGCCTTGCGCGACAAGTTTTTCCCAGACCGACATGTTGACCACGCCGGCATCGACTTTGCCGCCTGCAACTGCAGCGACCGTGGCGTCATGCGCACCTGAAAACGCAATACGCTTCATGTCGGTATCAGGATTGATCTTTGCTGCCAACAAATAGTAGCGCGGCATTAGATGACCGGAGGTCGACGATTCCGAACCAAAGCTGAAAGTTTTGCCTTTCAGGTCGTCCAG
>JAYTZV010000030.1:0-2222 GCA_043741695.1 Burkholderiales bacterium | reverse complement strand
GGCCAATTCCGAGAAGGCCCGGATTCGACAGCTCTACGCACAAGGAAAAATCGGTCGCGCAGAATTACTTGACGCCGAAGTGCAGTCGTACCACGGTGCCGGGACCTGCACGTTTTACGGTACTGCCAACAGCAATCAAATGCTGATGGAAGTGATGGGCCTGCATCTGCCGGGTGCAGCGTTCGTCACGCCCGATACGCCACTGCGCGATGCATTGACGGCAGCCGCGGGCAGGCGTGCGGTCGAGATCGCTGCGCATTCCACACAGTACACGCCGGTTGGTCGGCTGGTCGATGAGAAGGTCATCGTCAATGCCATCGTTGCGCTACTGGCGACTGGTGGATCAACCAACCACACGCTGCATCTGGTGGCGATTGCGAAAGCGGCGGGCATCGTCATTGACTGGGACGATTTCGATACGCTGTCGTCAGTCGTTCCTTTGCTAACACGTATCTATCCAAATGGCGAAGCCGATATCAATCATTTTCACGCGGCTGGTGGTGCCGGTTTTGTGATTCGCGAACTACTCGACGCCGGTTTGCTGCATGACGATGTGACGACTATTTTGGGCCGCGGTTTGCGCGCCCATTGTCGCGAAGCGACGCTAGTAGACAGCAAGGTGCAGTGGCGCGAGGTACCGTTAGTCAGCGCCGACAATACTGTGCTGCGCAGTGCTGCCGAGCCGTTTTCGGTCGATGGCGGCTTGCGGCTATTGACCGGTAATCTCGGTCGTGCGGTGATTAAAATTTCAGCAGTCAAGCCAGCGCATCGGGTGGTTGAGGCACCAGCGCTGGTCTTCGATTCGCAAGAGTCTTTTTTACAGGCGTACCAGGCCGATCAACTCAATCGTGATTTCATTGCAGTCGTACGATTTCAGGGACCGCGCGCCAACGGCATGCCAGAATTGCATTCGCTGACACCGGCGCTGGCGAATTTACAGGACGCCGGATTTCACGTCGCGCTGGTCACCGATGGCCGCATGTCGGGCGCGTCCGGCAAGGTGCCCGCGGCGATTCATGTATCGCCCGAAGTATTGGCAGGCGGTGCATTGGGTCTGGTGCGCGACGGCGACTTGCTGCGTCTTGATGCCGATAACGGTGTACTGGAAGCGCTGGTGCCATCCAAGATTTGGGCGCAGCGCACGCCAGCAACGGCAGATTTACGCAGCAGCCATGTCGGCATGGGCCGTGAATTATTCGCGATGTTTCGCGCAACCGTTGGTGCTGCAGAAGAGGGCGCAGCTACGTTCGCATTACCTCCATTGATGTCGTCTGAGCAGAAAATTATTCCATGAACTTCATCTTATGAATTGCATCTTATGAATTGCATCTTATGAACTGCATCTTATGAATTGCATCTTATGAATCCCATGCCCGATACCGGATTTGTTCTCGATGCGTCACCGGTGATTCCAGTCATCGCCATCGATGATCCTGCGCAGGCAGTGCCACTTGCAAAAGCCTTGGTCGCCGGTGGCATTCGCGTTCTTGAAATCACGCTGCGCACCGCACATGGACTGGCTGCCATTCGTGCGATTGCCGATGCCGTACCGGATGCGATTGTCGGTGTCGGTACCCTGACATCGCCGGAGCAGTTCACAGCGGCGCGCGATGCTGGTGCCGTGTTTGGCGTCTCACCCGGCTTGACGCCGGCGCTGATCGCCGCAGCAATTGCCAGTGGATTGCCGCTGTTGCCAGGTGTGATGACACCGTCTGAAGTGATGGCCGCACGCGAGGCCGGATTTCGAAATCTCAAACTTTTCCCAGCGGTGCCTGCCGGTGGTGTGGGCATGCTCAATGCGCTTGCCGGTCCGTTAGCGGACATGCTGTTTTGCCCAACTGGCGGCATTACGTTGCAAAGCGCACCGCAATTCCTCGCGTGCAAAAACGTGCGCTGCGTAGGTGGCTCATGGTTGACCCCAGCTGACGCGATACATGCCGGTGATTGGTCGCGCATTACTGCGCTGGCGTTACAGGCCAGCGCGCTGCGCCAAATCTAATCCCATCGCTGCGCTGTGCTGTGATTGCAGCCTTGTATTTTCTGTGATGTCGCAACGCAAACAAAAAATACGTTATGTACGGTATCGAACGGATGCGCTTTAACGGCTCTGGCATTGTGAGGTTTGACTACTTCACAGGGAAACACCATGGGCACCATCCTCTTAATTATTCTTGTACTCGTCCTCATCGGCGCTTTCCCGACCTGGAATCACAGCCGCAGCT
>JAYTZV010000029.1:0-6459 GCA_043741695.1 Burkholderiales bacterium | reverse complement strand
CGTCATATCAAACCGCTGATTCTCGCTGACCTCGATGGCCAGAACTGGCACTTCAATGATTACGTCAAGCGCGGCGGTTACGCGCAATTGAAACGCATTCTGTCTGAAGGCATCACGCCCGAGCAAGTCATCGCCGAGCTGAAAGCATCGTCACTGCGAGGTCGCGGCGGCGCGGGTTTTCCAACCGGGTTGAAGTGGAGCTTCATGCCGCGCCAGTTTCCGGGTCAAAAATATTTGGTCTGTAATTCGGATGAAGGCGAGCCAGGTACATTCAAGGATCGCGACATCATTCGCTACAATCCGCATGCGCTGATCGAAGGTATGGCGATTGCTGCGTACGCAATGGGCATCACGGTCGGCTACAACTATATTCACGGCGAGATCTGGGCTGACTACGATCGCTTTGAAGAAGCGATCGACGAAGCCCGCGCCGGTGGCATGCTGGGCGACAACATCGCCGGCAGCGCGTTCAGTTTTCAGCTGCATGCGTTCCACGGCTACGGTGCCTATATCTGCGGCGAAGAGACTGCACTGCTCGAATCGATGGAAGGCAAAAAAGGCCAGCCACGCTTCAAGCCGCCATTCCCTGCGAGCTTCGGTTTGTACGGTAAGCCAACGACGATCAACAACACCGAGACGTTCGCATCGGTACCGTATGTGATGGCAATGGGTGGCGAAGCGTATGCCGCCATTGGCAAGCCGAACAACGGTGGCACGAAAATCTTTTCGATGTCGGGTGACGTCGCACGTCCAGGTAATTACGAAGTGCCGCTTGGTACGCCGTTTGCGACGTTGCTGGAGCTCGCTGGCGGTATGCGCGATGGCAAAAAAATCAAGGCAGTCATTCCTGGCGGCTCGTCGATGCCGGTGCTGACCGGTGACCTGATGATGGCCACCGACATGGATTACGACTCAATCGCCAAAGCGGGTTCGATGTTGGGTTCGGGCGCAGTCATTGTGATGGACGAGACACGTTGCATGGTCAAATCGCTGCTGCGCCTATCGTATTTTTATTATGAAGAATCCTGTGGTCAGTGCACGCCGTGTCGCGAAGGCACGGGCTGGTTGTATCGGATGGTGCATCGCATCGAGCACGGTCAGGGTAGGGTAGACGATCTCGATATGTTGAATTCAATTGCTGACAATATTCAAGGCCGCACGATTTGTGCATTAGGTGACGCGGCGGCGATGCCGGTACGGGCGATGATCAAGAATTTCCGCGACGAGTTCGAGTACCACATTGAACATAAAACCTGTCTGGTGCCAGCTTATATCTGATCGATGTGTAGGCGCGGTGTGATCGATCCGATGAAGCAGTCAGGAATGAATCAACGCTGAAACAAGGCTGAACCTTCAGCAAAATTATTTTGTACCGAGCGGCGCGCATGGCGCAGTCCGCCAACACTAGGGCAATAACGATGGCCATGGTTGAAATTGAGTTAGACGGTAAGAAAGTCGAAGTGCCGGCAGGCAGCATGTTGATGGATGCTGCCAACAAACTTGGCACCTACATTCCGCACTTCTGCTACCACAAGAAATTGTCGATTGCAGCGAACTGCCGCATGTGTCTGGTTGAAGTCGAAAAGGCACTGAAGCCGCTGCCCGCGTGTGCAACGCCGGTTTCAGCCGGCATGATCGTGCGCTCGAACAGCGAAAAAGCCGTGCAAGCGCAAAAAAGCGTGATGGAATTTTTGCTAATCAATCACCCGCTCGATTGCCCGATTTGCGATCAAGGTGGCGAATGCCAGTTGCAGGATCTGGCCGTCGGTTACGGTAAATCGTCGTCGCGCTATGATGAAGAAAAGCGTGTCGTGGTGCCGAAAGACGCCGGTCCGCTGATTTCGATGAAAGAAATGAGCCGCTGCATTCACTGCACCCGTTGCGTTCGCTTCGGTCAGGAAATCGCCGGTGTGATGGAATTCGGCATGCTCGGTCGCGGTGAGCACGCTGAGATCACATCGTTTGTCGGTAAAACAGTTGATTCGGAATTGTCCGGCAACATGATCGACCTGTGCCCGGTCGGTGCACTCACCTCCAAGCCGTTCCGCTACAGCGCCCGCACTTGGGAACTATCGCGCCGCAAATCGATCAGCGCGCATGACGGCCTCGGTACTAATCTGGTGGTGCAGGTCAAGGGTGCGCGCGTAATGCGCACGCTGCCGCTGGAAAACGATGCGATCAACGAATGCTGGATTTCGGACAAAGACCGCTTCGCCTATGAAGGTCTGAACAGTCCCGATCGCCTGACCACACCGATGGTCAAGCAAGACGGCAAGTGGAACGAAGTCAGCTGGCAAACCGCGCTCGAATACGTCGCGCATGGTCTGCGCAATATCAAGCATGAACACGGTGCTGATGCGATCGCCGCACTGGCCACGCCAAATTCGACGCTGGAAGAAATGTCGCTGCTGCAAAAGCTGGTGCGCGGCATGGGATCGAACAATATTGATTTCCGTCTGCGCCAGTCCGACTTCGCCCTCGATGGTCAGGTCACCCCGTGGCTCGGCATGTCGATTACCGAATTCGGCCAGTTGCAACGTGCCTTCGTGATTGGTTCGTTCCTGCGCAAGGATCATCCGCTGCTGGCTGCGCGTTTGCGTCAGGCCGTCAAGGGCGGCGCGAAAGTCAGTCTGCTGCACGCGACCGATGATGATTTGTTGATGCCGCTGGCGAACAAGATGATCGCATCGCCTTCGGCCTGGCTGAGCGCGCTCGGTCAGGTGGCGGTCGCAGTAGCACAAGCCAAATCGATGACAGCACCAGCCGAATTCGATGGCATCACACCGTCCGCAGAAGCCAAGCAAATTGCTGCCAGCCTGATGTCGGGCGAGCCCGGTGCGATCTTGCTCGGCAACGCCGCGGCGCAGCATCCGGAGGCATCGCAATTGCAAGCTGCGGCACAGTGGATCGCCAAAGCAACTGGCACCAAGCTCGGTTACTTGACCGAAGCCGCCAATACCGTTGGCGGCTATCTTGCCAACGCACTGCCAGGCAACGGTGCAGACAGCGGGGCGAATGCGCTGACTGCTTTCGCGCAACCGCGCAAAGCGTATCTGCTGTTGAACGTCGAGCCAGAACTCGATTGCGCGAACCCGCAAGCCGCGCGCGCAGCACTTGATCAGGCAGACATGGTTGTTGCGATGTCTGCCTACAAACACGGCACCGATTTTGCAGATGTGCTGTTGCCGATCGCACCGTTTTCGGAAACCTCGGGCACCTTCATCAATTGCGAAGGCCGCGTGCAAGGTTTTAATGGCAGCGTCAAGCCGCTCGGTGATTGCCGCCCCGCGTGGAAGGTGCTTCGTGTACTCGGCAATCTGTTGGGTCTGAACGGTTTTGATTACGAGACATCGGAAGCCGTGCGCACCGAATTACTGGGCGTAACGCCGCTGGCCGAACTGGATTTGCGTGCCCATCTGAATAACCATTCGTCAGTGACACTGCATGCACCAATGACTGCAGATGCGTCGCAACTTGAACGCGTCGCTGATGTGCCGATCTATTTTACCGATGCGATTGCACGTCGATCGCCACCGCTGCTTGAAACCAGTGATGGTCAGCCACCAAAAGCGCACTTGTCGAAAGCCCTTGCCGAGCTATTGGGCATCAGTGACGGTGCGGCTGTAAAAGTCACACAAGGCAGCGGCAGCGCAATCCTCCACGCTGCGATTGACGCCGGCCTGCCCGCCAACGCAGTGCGCGTCGCTGCAGCGCATGCCAGTACCGCGATGCTCGGCGCGATGTTTGGTCCTATCAGTGTGGAGAAGGCGTGATGGATCAGTTTCTCCTTACGATCACCACCACTGGTACCCATGTTTTCGGCTTCTTCTGGCCGCTGGTCTGGAACCTGATCAAGATTGTCTGCATCGTTTTGCCGATCATGGGCTGCGTCGCGTACCTGACGCTGTGGGAACGCAAGATGATCGGCTGGATGCACGTACGGATCGGCCCGAACCGCGTCGGCCCTGCAGGCTTGCTGCAGCCAATCGCCGATGCACTGAAGCTGCTGCTGAAAGAAATTATCATCCCGGCCAAAGCCAACAAAGCACTGTTCGTGATCGCACCGATCATGACGATCATGCCGGCGCTGGCAGCATGGGTTGTCATTCCGTTCGGACCTGAAAAAGCGCTCGCCAATATCAACGCCGGTTTGCTGTTCGCGATGGCTATTACATCGATGGAAGTGTATGGCGTGATCATCGCTGGCTGGGCATCGAATTCCAAATACGCGTTTCTCGGTGCAATGCGCGCTTCTGCGCAAATGGTGTCGTACGAAATTTCAATGGGCTTCGTGCTGGTGATCGTACTGATGGTGTCGGGTAGCTTGAACATGACCGATATCGTGATGGGTCAAACGCAAGGTCGCATGGCGTCGTTCGGACTAAATTTCCTGTCTTGGAACTGGCTGCCGCTGCTGCCGATGTTCGTCGTCTACATCATTTCAGGTATTGCCGAGACCAATCGCCATCCGTTCGACGTGGTCGAAGGCGAATCTGAAATCGTCGCTGGTCATATGGTTGAATATTCTGGCATGTCGTTCGCGATGTTCTTCCTCGCCGAATACGCCAACATGATTTTGATTTCGGCGATGGCGTCGCTGATGTTTTTGGGCGGCTGGGATTCACCGATCGGCGCGCAAGTGCCAGTGCTGGGCTTGCTGGCGCTACTGCCGGGCTGGATATGGCTGGGTATCAAGACATTTTTGGTGGTATCGATCTTCATCTGGGTACGCGCATCGTTCCCCCGCTATCGCTACGATCAGATCATGCGTTTGGGCTGGAAAGTATTTATTCCGCTGACGCTGGCATACCTGTTGATCGTCGCTGCCTGGATGCAGACTTCATTGAATATCTGGAAGTAAAGAAAGAGGCGCATCACAATGGAAGCCATCAAGGATTTTTTCAGCAGCCTGATGCTGCGCGAACTGTTCAAAGGACTGGCACTGACCGGTCGCTACATGTTCGCGCGCAAAATCACGGTGCAATTCCCGGAAGAGAAAACCCCGCAGTCGCCACGTTTTCGTGGTCTGCACGCGTTGCGTCGCTATCCTAACGGCGAAGAGCGCTGTATCGCCTGCAAACTGTGCGAAGCAGTATGCCCGGCGATGGCGATCACGATCGAATCGGAAGAGCGCGACGACGGTTCACGCCGTACCACGCGCTACGACATTGATCTAACCAAATGTATTTTTTGCGGCTTCTGCGAAGAATCCTGCCCGGTCGATTCGATTGTCGAGACCAATATTTTTGAATACCACGGCGAGAAGCGTGGTGATCTCTACTACACCAAAGAGATGTTGCTCGCGGTCGGTGATCACTATGAAAAAGATATTGCGGCGGCGCGTGTGGCCGACGCTGCTTACCGATAATGCACGCTCTGCATTTTTTACCTGTTCCGGCTTACTGCCCGACGATCTTTCTGGTTCATCATGGAATTTAAAACCGTTTTGTTTTACGCGTTCTCGGCGTTGCTGGTGATCGCTGCGCTAAAAGTTATCACCGATAAAAACCCCGTTCACGCCGCGCTTTTTCTGGTGCTGTCATTTTTCTCCGCGGCTGCAATCTGGATGTTGCTGAAAGCCGAGTTCCTCGCAATCGTACTGGTGCTGGTCTATGTCGGCGCGGTGATGGTGTTGTTCCTGTTCGTCGTGATGATGCTCGATATTAATCTCGACAAGATGCGAGAAGGGTTTTGGGGATATTTACCGTTTGCCGCAGTAATTGGCGTATTGATCGTGCTGGAGATGTCGGCCGTATTGCTGCAGGCGTTCTGGACACCGGACAGCCAGGGCATCGCCCCGGTCAACAACATCGGCAATACCAAAGAGTTGGGCAAGCTGATTTATACGCAGTATGTGTATGCGTTTGAAATTGCTGCAGCAATCTTGTTGCTGGCGATCGTCGCGGCAGTGGCATTGACGCTGCGCAAGCGCAAGGACAGCAAGTATTATGATCCTGCTGCCGCAGTGAAGATCAAGGCAAAAGATCGCATGCGCATCGTCAGTATGAAGTCCGAAGTTGCGCATCCTTCTATTGCAGCGAACGCGGCCATCGCTGCTGCTGCCTCTGCAGCCGAACAAACAAAGGGGCAGCCATGAACGTCACACTTGCCCACTACCTGATTCTCGGCGCGATTCTGTTCGCGATATCGATTGTCGGTATTTTCTTGAACCGCAAGAACATCATCGTGCTGCTGATGGCCATCGAGCTGATGCTGCTGGCGGTGAACATGAATTTCATCGCGTTCTCGCATTATCTCGGCGACGCTGCCGGACAAATTTTTGTCTTCTTCATCCTCACCGTGGCCGCGGCAGAATCCGCCATCGGTCTGGCGATTCTGGTGGTGCTGTTCCGTAACCTCGACACCATCAATGTCGAAGATCTCGACAGCCTCAAAGGATAAAACCCAACATGCGTCACCACAATAACCATAAGGTCTGATATGGCGGGTCAACTCAAT
>JAYTZV010000028.1:0-2226 GCA_043741695.1 Burkholderiales bacterium | reverse complement strand
CGATGGTAATCGTCGTTTGCTCGCTCGCATTCCCATCGAAATCGAATCCAGCGGTACGCCGTGTCTCGTTCGACAAGCAAAAGATGGCCGTCGCGCCACGCGCCTCGATGGGGATGCGCGCGCCAATCAGCTCACGCGCGCGCTTGAAAATGATCCGCACTTTGCACCCTTTCTGTACATCCCGGGCAAAGACAACGGCGTCGATATTGAAGGCATCGCGGTACAGGGGAACCGGCTACTACTTGGCCTGCGCGGCCCGGTATTGCGCGGTTGGTCTGGTTTGATTGAAATCGCGATTGACGCGCGCAGTGATCAACTGCACATGGTGCCCATTGATGAGCGCGGCACACTGATTCGCAAGCATTTCCTGCAGTTTGATGGCTGCGGTATTCGCGATTTGCATTTTTCGGGTGACGATTTATATATCCTCGGCGGGCCGACAATGGTGCTCGATGGCGATATTCGCGTATTCAAATGGTCAGGCGCAAAACCGTTGTTCACTGAGAATCAGACGCCGGTGCGCTTCGAATTTGAAGTCAAGGAATCAATCGAATTGCCGCATGGTCGCGGCTGCAATCGCGCTGAGGCACTGTGCAATCGACGTGGCGAATTGATATTCTGCAAACCCGCTGAAATCGAAGGCGTCGCAAAAGATGCGGCAGTCAGAGCAATTGCTACGCGCACCGCCTTGGTCGCGGTCGGTGGCGACGGCACCATTAATGCTGTGGCGCAAGCAGCGCATGCGGCCGGCTGCGCGATGGGCGTGATCCCACGAGGTACCTTCAACTATTTCGCGCGCACCCACGGCATTCCGTCTGATCCGGCAGCAGCAACCGAGATGCTGTGTATGGCCGAACCCACACCGGTGCAGGTCGCGGCGATTAACGACCGCCTATTTTTGGTTAACGCGAGCGCGGGCCTTTATCGTGATTTGCTCGAAGATCGTGAAACCTACAAAGCACGATTCGGTAGCAGTCGCTTGGTGGCGTTCGGCGCCGCCATGGTTACGCTGCTGCGCGCGCAACGTCGGCTGCGATTGCATGTCGAGCTCGGCGCATCGGTGCGCGAGGTGCGGACGTTGACCTTATTCGTGGGCAACAATCGTCTGCAACTTGAACAGGTTGGCGTGCAACCAATGTCGCCTACACCGGCAGGTCGCATCACCGCCGTGATGTTGCGGCCAATCGGCACGCTGGCGATGCTAACGCTGATGCTGCACGGCGCGATGGGCACACTAGGCGCGGCAGACAGTGTCGAGCATTTTGATTTTAATCTCATGGTGGTCAAACCGTCACTGGCACCGGGTCGCCGTGGCGTGAAAGTTGCCCTCGTTGGCGAAGTGGCGCGCATGCGCGCGCCGCCTGATTTTCGCGTGCTGCAAGAACCACTTTATTTAATGAAGGCCGCGCAATTGGCGCTGCACAACGCGGATGAGATCGGCGACACTGGCGTATGAGCATCGTGCTGCAAATATCTGACCCGCACTTCGGCACAGACCAACCGCTCGTGGTGGAAGCGCTTGTCAAACTTGCGCGTGACCAACCGCCAAGCCTCATCGTATTGTCAGGCGACATCACTCAGCGCGCAACGGCGAAACAATTCGCTGCGGCGCGCGCGTTTGTTGATCGTATCGGCGCGCCGTTGGTCGCGATTCCCGGTAACCACGACATCCCGCTGTTCAATTTATGGGCACGATGGCGCGATCCCTATGCGCGGCATATCGCCGCCTTTGGCCATGATCTTGAGCCCACCCATTCATCACCTGATTTGTTGGTGGTGTGCGTCAACACCACGCGCGCATATCGCCACAAGAATGGAGAAATATCCGCGCCGCAAATTGCGCGGGTCGCCGCACAACTCGCGATTGCAACCAACCAGCAACTTCGCGTGGTGGTCGTTCATCAGCCGGTGGCCGTAACACGCGATGAAGACATTCCCAATTTGCTGCGCGGTCGCAAAGCAGCACTTGAACACTGGGCCGCGGCCGGTGCCGACATCGTCATGGGCGGCCACATTCATCTGCCTTATGTGCGCGCACTGCCCGATTTAGCGCAACCAATGTGGACAGTGCAAGCAGGCACGGCGGTGTCATCACGAATCCGCCAAGGCGTGCCGAATTCGGTGAATTTGCTGCGCTGCGGTGCGGATTCGACATCTGAAAATTGCGTGGTGGAGCAGTGGGATTACTCAGACGCTGAACATGCCTTCATTCGCGCCAGAGTAACC
>JAYTZV010000027.1:0-2227 GCA_043741695.1 Burkholderiales bacterium | reverse complement strand
ATTGCCTGACTTGCCTTTCGTAGCGAGGTTGCGCAACCGGCTCGCGGCGTCATCGTGCCGGGCGGCAAATTATTGCGCCTTACCAACAGGGTTGACTCGATTTAAGGGTGACTTGTGCTACAGTCACAAAGAGGAAATTTAACGAGCAACATCGTGCACGCTGGCGAGTGCAAACAACTCTACAGACAAAATCCTGACTAGCTAATCCTCTTGACTCACCGACGAAAACGACAGCTAAACTTTCATGAAACCCACCTTGTCTGCGCCCCTGATTACATTGATAGCAGGCCTATGTGGATGGCACACCGCAGCGAGCGCTGCCTCGCTGACACTCCATGTTTCCGACGTTACCGGCCGGCCAGCGATCGATGCGGTCGTATATGCCGAACCAGTGAGCGGGCAAGTGCTACCGAAACAGCTGCGCAGTGTGCAGATTGAACAAAAGGCACGGAAATTTTTGCCAGCGGTTACCGTAATTCAGACCGGGACCGCGGTATCGTTTCCGAACCACGATTCAGTGCGACATCATGTGTATTCGTTTTCTGCACCAAAGGTTTTCGAGCTGAAATTGTATTCCGGTGCCGGCGGCGATCCGATCATTTTCGACAAAGTAGGTTCTGTCATTGTTGGCTGCAATATTCACGACCAGATGGCCGCGTTCATACATATTGTTGACACGCCGTATTTCGGTAAAACCGATGCCACCGGTAAATTAACGATCGACAACATGCAGCCCGGCAAATATCAGGTGAAGGTCTGGCATCCAGCCGTGCCAGCCACCATGGTCATTCCCGGTCAACCAGTCACGCTCGCAAACGCCGATGTCACGCTGCCGATCTTGCTGACCTTCAAAACTGAAAAGAATTAAGGTACCTTCAATGCGCTTTCGCAGTCTCGAAAGTCGAATCGTTGTTTTATTCCTGTTGCTGATTTTGGCGGTACAACTCGCGGGCTTCATTGCGATTCGTGCTGGTATCAACGACAATGCGCGCGCTTCCGTACGCGCCGAACTGGTGATTGCCGAGCGCGTGTTCCGGCGTTTGCTCGACCAGAATGCGCAAAACCTGACCACCGGCGCGCGCATTCTTGCGCTTGATTACGGTTTTCGGCAAGCAATCGGAACCAACGACAAAGAAACCATTGCGTCGGTACTCGCCAACCATGGTGCGCGTATTGGTGCCAGTCTAACAATGCTGGTGGGAACCGATCGCAAAATTATCTCGGCAACGTCGGGCGATGTCGGTGCCAGCTTGCAGGCTTCCATCATACAACTGGTGGATGCGGCCGAACGTACCGGCAGCGGCAATGGTATCCGTCTGGTCGACAAGCACCCTTTCCAGCTGGTCGTGGTGCCGGTGAAGGCGCCACTAACAATTGGCTGGGTCGCGATGGCGTTTCCGATTGGCGTGACTCTTGTCAAAGATATGCGCGAATTGTCATCGCTGCAGGTAACCATCGTCACCAATACCGATGCCGATCACTGGAATGTCGAGGCCTCTACATACAGCTCTCCTGACGCTCTAAAAATGACAGCGCAGTTTCACGAGATTCCGCGACAGGGAGCCGCGCTGCCTACGATGTCGATGGGTGCAAACGAGTACAGTTCGCGCAGTATTGTGCTCGCCGACGACGGCGATCATATTGCAATTGCCGTGTTACAGCGCTCGCTAAGCGAAGCCATCGCCCCCTATGAACGTCTGCAACTGACGCTACTGCTGTTGACCGCGATCGGCACCGTCATCGCAGGACTGGGAAGCGTAATCACCGCCAAACGTATCACTGGACCGCTGCGTGCATTGACCGAAACCGCAACACGATTCGGCAATGGCGACTACACCGGCGAACTTGAAATCAAGAGCAAAGATGAAATTGGTGAGCTCTCGCGCGCCTTCGGCAGCATGCGCGACGGCATCTCGCAGCGTGAACTCGAAATTCGTAGACTAGCGTATTGGGACACGCTAACCGATCTTCCGAATCGCGCGCAGTTCGTCAACCTGATGACGGCCGCGATTCAGCAGGCAAAACAAAATGGAACGCACTGCCATATTTTGATGATGGATCTGGATCGCTTCAAGACAGTCAACGATGTGCTCGGTCATAGCTTTGGCGATGCGCTACTGCGTGAAGTGGCATCGCGTTTGAAGCTGCAGCTTGCTGGTACCGACAACTCGGTGGCCCGACTAGGTGGTGACGAATTCGCGGTGCTGCTGCCAACCGCCGATTTGCG
>JAYTZV010000026.1:0-6510 GCA_043741695.1 Burkholderiales bacterium | reverse complement strand
CGTTCGCGTTCGACTCCGGCATTGTCTGGTTCGCGCAGGTGAAATTTTTCCAGTGCGGCGCAGACGTTCTGCTGCATCGCTAACCAATGTGCTGTGGTGCAGGCATACAGACCCTGCGCAGTCATCAGGCTTTTGACTGGCATGGCCGACAGCAGCGCTTGTAGTGATGCGACTGACAAGTTACGGTTGGCAGCGAACTGCGACAGATCGATGCCGCGTGTCTCAATGTCGAGTGTGGTCTGCAGTGCGCGAACTACATCGCTGTCGCGCTGCGCATTCAACAGCGCCAGTCTTTGTGCTGAACGTTTACTGCGCGTCGGTACATAGATATCGAGCACCGTGCCGCCACCAATGGTCTGTTGTGCGCTGGCGTCGCGCAATACCAGACGGTCACCGTGACACAGATGCAAGGGCGTGACTAACGCCAGCTCGGCCAGCATGGAAGCACCGGGTGCGAGGCAATCGCCTTCGAGCAGAGCGACATGCGCCGTGATGTGGGTCGCACCGCAATGCACATGTACCGCAGTCCAGTGTTTCAGTGGCCTGGCATCGGGCAGCAGCGAGAGGGTGATGGCGACGCGATCAGTCTGATGTTGCGTACCTTCTGCCACGACCCAGTCGCCACGTTGAATGGCGCTGCGCTCCAGCCCCGCCAGATTGAGCGCGACACGCTGACCGATATAGCATGTGTCGGCGATCTGATTTAACGCATGCAGGCTGCGCACCCGCGCAGTCACTGTGCGTGTATCGCCGCTTGACGACAACAGCCGGACCGTGTCGCCGATGTGAAGGGCTCCCGCATGGACGGTACCAGTAACTACGGTACCGCGACCTTCCAGCGAAAAGCAGCGGTCGACTGCGAGACGAAATTGCTGGGTGTGATCGCTTGATGTTAGTGACGGTTCAAGCTGATCGCGATGCCATTGGTGCGCCGCATCCGTCAGGCATTGCTTGAGTTCTGTAACGCCTTGTCCAGTCACGGTACTGACTTGAAAAACCCGCGCATCAGCTAAAAAAGTGCTCGCCAATAAGCGATATATATCGTTGACGACTTGTGCCAAACGGGCTTCATCCACCAGATCGATTTTGCTCAGTACGACCGCGCCGCGCTGCAATTGCAGCAGCTGCAAAATCTGTAGATGCTCGCGGGTTTGTGGCATCACGCCATCGTCGGCGGCAATCACCAGCAACGCAAAACCGATGCCGGTAGCACCGGCCAGCATGGTCGGAATAAATCGCTCGTGACCAGGCATGTCGACAAAGCCGAGGCGCGCGCCGTTTGGTTCTTCGGCATTCAAAGGCTGATATGCATAGCCCAGTTCAATCGTGATGCCACGCGCTTTTTCTTCTTTCAGCCGATCGGTTTCGATGCCGGTCAGTGCACGTACCAGCGAAGTTTTTCCATGGTCGATATGACCAGCGGTACCGATGATCATCTTGGCACAAGCGCCGGAAGTTGCGCGATGAAAGCAGCTTCATCTTGCAGCGTGCGCAGATCGAGCCAGACAGCGCCGTCTTTGATGCGACCGATCACCGGCGTCGGTAATTGCCTCAGCGCGAATTCGAGTGCCTGCACGGTGCGACCGCTGCGTTTGCCGTGCGGTGTCAGCACCAGTGCCCAGCTGTCGAGTCGTTCCACCGGCAGTGAGCCGCTACCGATCTGGCTCAGCGTTGGATGCAGTGTGACCACTGCAGTTGTCTGCAATGCCAGCTGCGTTTTGTGGAGGATGCGTTCACCGACCTGCTTGATTTCGCTTTGCGGGCGACTCAATAACCGCAGCACCGGTAATTGCCGTGCCAGCTCAGCAGGATCATCCAGATGCTGTCGATAAGTGCGCAGCACCGCTTCCAGCGCGCCGAGAATGAGCTTGTCGCAGCGCAGGGCGCGTTTCAGCGGATGCCGGCGAATTTGCGCAATCAAATCCTTGTGGCCGGTGATGATGCCGGTCTGTGGCCCACCGAGTAGCTTATCGCCGGAAAACGTAACGATATCGGCGCCCGCTTTCATCGACTCCTGCGGCATTGGTTCATGCGGCAAGCCATAGCGCTCATACGGCACCAAGGCACCGCTGCCGAGATCCACCATCAAGGCGATATTGCGGCTATGCGCCAGCGTGGCCAGTTCAGCTTCGGTGGGCTTCGCGGTGAAGCCGACTACTTCAAAATTAGAGGTGTGAATACGCGCCAGCATTGCGCTCTGGTCAGTGATCGCATGTTCGAAGTCGCGCAGGTGGGTGCGGTTGGTGGTGCCGACTTCGACCAGTTTGCAGCCGGCTGATTGCATGATGTCCGGGATGCGAAACGTGCCGCCGATTTCAACCAGTTCACCACGCGATACCGGCACTTCCTTGCCCTGTGCAAGCGCACTCAATGTCAGCAGCACCGCAGCGGCGTTATTGTTGACCACGGTGGCAGCTTCGGCTCCGGTGATCTCGCAGAGCAGCGATTCGGTCAGCGAATCACGCTCGCCGCGCCCGCCTTTGGCGAGATCATATTCGATCGTGACCGGATGCCGTGCGGCAGTCACCAGCGCTGCGATTGCAGATTCGGGCAGGGGGCTGCGACCCAGATTGGTGTGGATGACGGTGCCGGTCAGGTTAAATACAGGTCGCAGATGCGGCACCAGCTCACGCGCTATTTGCTGCGTGATCGCTGCCTGTAATTGGTCGAGCGTCACTACATCGGTGGCACACGCTGCCAAGCGTTTTCGCGTGGTGGCAAGCGTCTCCACAATCGCGCGTTTGACCAATGTGCGTCCGTGTTCTTGCGCGGCTTGTTGCGCAAACGGCAGTTGCAACAAGCGGTCGACCGAGGGCAGGGTTGGCAGAGTCAGGCTGACATGCAGCGCGACGTCGGTTTCACCCGCACGGGGCAGAAACGTTTTATCGTTCATTGGATACCTTGTGTGTTGCCGTCACGTCCCGAATTCAGTTCGATGCGGGATCGATCACGCCCGGGGAGAATAACAGGTTCGGGCCGCTACGCAGGTAGCCGGCTTCATCGACCAGCATGTCCAGTGAGAGCGTAGCCAGATCATCGGCAGTCGCTTCCATCAGCGGCTCTTTTTCGCGCGTGAAAATTTTCAGATAACTGTGACACTCGTCGCAGGTTTCGGCTCTTGCAAGAGCGATTTTGCGTGAAGGCGCCGTGTCGGCTTCGGCGCCAGTCAGGCTGTAATACGCGACACCTTTGGTTGATTCGCAGGACGAGCAGGTCACGCGCACCATGTGCCACTGCGTGCTGCACAGCGAACAATGCAAGTAGCGCAGATTCGATTGTGCAGCGCCGATTTCGACTACGCTTGCAACCGGCCGCGATGCGCAGATCGGGCAAACGGTGGAGGTGCCGACATGACCGATGTCGGCGTCAGCCAGCGATGCTGCCTGACGTGTCCACCACACCTGCAGTGCGGCGCCGATCAACGGTGCCAGCAAGGCGTGCTGGGCCGGATCATCGCCTGCGATGCCGCCATCGAGCACCGCATCGGCCAATGCTTCGCGGCCGTTGCTGTCCATCGCGGCGAGCGTTTGCGCTGCGCCGACAAATGCCGTGACATTGTGCTGGATCAGATAATCGGTGATGGCGATCAGATCGCGCTGCCATTCTTCATTGCGCGAGACCGCCTGATATGAAAGCGGCGGCATGCCGTGCAGGCGCGATTGTTCCAGTAACGCAGCGGTAATTGGACTAGCAGTGCTGGCATGTAACGCGGCATGCTGTGCCTTCGCCAGTTCGCCCATGACGGCCAGAAAGGGTGCTATCGCATGTTGCTGCGCCAGTTGGTGAAAGCGGCGTGCGCGATGATCGAACAGGCTTGCATCAAGCGGCAAGACGACATTGGGAAACGGCTCGACCTGGCCGATTTCGCCGGGTTCCAGTATTCGGGTAGACATGATGTGCTTCGATCAGTAAAGACTGTTTGCGTGCAGAAAAAACCGTGTAATCAGGGTAGGTGACCGAGAGTGAAAACGCCAGCGAGAAGAACATTGACTCGCTGGCGTGATGGTGCAATTAGCGTAACGCGAATTACCGCATCTATAGATCAGTAACGATCAATCAGTGCGAAGACTCGATGATTTTTTCTTGCGTCATCTCGCGATACCACTCCGGATGATGCTGCTTGGCCCAAGCTGCTTCGACATTACCGCGCGTCATGGCCCGGATCGTACCCTTGATCCAGATCGCCGCATACACGTGGGTGATCAACGCAATGATGCCGATGAACGCAAACAACATGTGCAACACCATCGCTGAGCGTACGATGACGATCGGGAAGAATCCGGCAAAGTACGCGCGCCAGATCACGATGCCCGTCAACAGCAGCACGGCAACCGCTCCGACCATGGTCCAGAACATCAGCTTTTGACCGGCGTTGTATTTACCGATCGGCAGTTGATCCGGGCCGTGACCGTTGTTGATGACTTCATCGATCCGCTTCAGCCATTCGCGGTCGACCGGCTTGAAGTAGTTGTCAGTCCAGACCCGCCACGACAAACCGACAAAGGTCAGGAACAGCACAATGCCCAGAAACGGGTGCAGAATCCGCGCCCAGACCGGCCCACCCAAGACGTTCGACAAAAAGAAAAACGAAGGATGAAAAAACGCCAGACCGGACAGCGACAGCAGCACGAAACACATTGCCACGATCCAGTGATTGACGCGATCCGAGGTGGCGTAGCGTTGAATGTACTTGACCATATCAGCCCTCTTCCTTTTCATGATCCGCATGACTATCCTTGCGTACTTCCTGCGGACCACGGCTGATGTAATGGAAGAATCCGCCGAGGACTGCGAGACCGATCCCCAATGACATAAATGGCTTCGTCACGCCTTTCCATACTGACACCAGCGGGCTGATCGTCGGATTGCTCGGCAGGTTGTGATAGAGCCCCGGCTTGTCAGCGTGATGCAGCACGTACATCACGTGCGTACCACCGACACCGGCCGGGTTGTACAAACCGGCGTTGCCATATCCGCGCTCTTTCAAGTCCACCACGCGTTCTTCTGCTTGCGTGATCATCGCTTCTTTCGAACCGAACATGATCGAACCAGTCGGACAGGCTTTCACACACGCCGGTTCCTGACCAACGGCAACGCGATCCGAACACAGCGAGCACTTGTAGGCCTTGTTGTCTTTTTCGGAAATACGCGGCACATCGAACGGGCAACCGGCGATGCAGTAACCGCAGCCGATGCAATTGTCTTGATTGAAGTCGACGATACCGTTCGAGTACTGCACGATCGCACCCGGTGACGGGCAGGCTTTCAGGCAACCAGGATCTTCGCAATGCATGCAGCCGTCTTTGCGAATCAGCCATTCGAGTTTGCCGGCTTCTTCGACTTCCGAAAAACGCATCACGGTCCAGGAGCTACCGGTCAGGTTATTCGGATTGTCGTAGACGCCGACGTTCTCGCCGACTTCATCGCGCAGATCGTTCCATTCCATGCAGGCGGACTGGCAGGCTTTGCAGCCGATGCATTTCGATACGTCAATCAGCTTGGCCAGCGGCACCGTACTGCGGGTTGATGCCGGTTGGGTGGTCGTCGCTGAGCGCCTTGTGATATCTGAACTTAACATGCGCTCTCCTATGCTTTCTCGATGTCGACCAGGAACGCCTTGAATTCTGGCGTCTGGGTATTGGCGTCACCAACGACTGGCGTCAACACATTCATGATGTAGCCATTTTTGGTCTGACCCTTGAAACCCCAGTGGTTCGGAATACCGACCGTGTGGGTTTCTTTGCCATCGATCATCAATGCGCGTAATCGTTTGGTGACCACGACCTTGGCAATCAGTTCGCCGCGCTTTGATTTCACCTTGATGCGGTCGCCATTAACGATGCCTTTCGCCGCCGCCAGCTTCTCGCCGATCTCGACAAACTGCTCTGGCTGCAGCACCGCATTGATCCGCTGATGCTTGGTCCAGGTAGCGAAGTGCTCGGTCAGGCGATAGGTTGTAGCGACATACGGATAGTCCTTGCTGCTGCCCAATTGCTCACGGTCACCCTTGAAGATGCGTGCTGCCGGATTGTTGAACGCGCTCGGGCTGTTAGGCCAAAACAGGTTCTTTTCCATTGGCGATTCGAACGGTTCGTAGTGTTCCGGGAACGGGCCTTCGGCCATCTTGTCGATCGCAAAAAAGCGTGCCACCCCTTCCGGATTCATGATGAACGGGCTGACGTTTTCTTCTGGCGCTGCATCGGCGCGCATGTCGGGCACATCCACGCCGGTCCACTTGGTACCTTTCCATTCAACCAGTTTGCGCTTCGGATCCCACGCCTTGCCTTCTGGCGTGGCTGACGCGCGGTTGTACAGAATCCGCCGATTGGCCGGCCATGCCCACGCCCAATTCGGCGTATTGCCCAGACCGCTATCGGTGTTGTCGCGGCGCGCCATCTGATTACCAGCCTGGGTCCAGCAGCCAGAAAAAATCCAGACGCCGCAAGCGGTAGAGCCATCGTCGCGCAGTTGCGCAAAACCTGCCAGCTGTTCACCGGCTTTGGCGATGAC
>JAYTZV010000025.1:0-6535 GCA_043741695.1 Burkholderiales bacterium | reverse complement strand
CGAAGCGCCCGCCTGCCATGCTCAATTCCTGCATCGCACCGGTGACCGCGCTACCGAGCGAACGTGCCGCTTTTTGACGTGCAGACGAAAGATTTTTTGCGAGTGCGAGATAGTCTGATTTCAACTTCTCTTCATGCACCCGCAAGGCATTCAAATCACTTGCATCGGCCAACTGCCGCAACTGCGCGCTCAGCAACTCGAATTCCTGCGGTAGCGCTTCGGGTGCAACGTGAAACTTGCGCGCCGTCGCGTGCAGATCGCTCATGCGCTGCTCGACCAACTGCAGACGACGCGGATCAAGTTCAAGCCGATCGAGATATTCGTTGAGCGCATAGACCGCTTCCTGCAACTGAATGCGCGCTGGCTCCAGCAATTCGAGCACCGCCTTCAAGCCGTCGTCGATATCGGATAATTTATCGAGCTTCAAATTGAGCGCGGTCAGCTGCGACAGCATCGGTGCGTCGTCTGATTCCGAGATCGCCACCAACGCTTCTTGCGCACCCTCGATCAAGCTGGCCGCATGCGACAGTCGGCTGTGCTCGTTACTGACCTCGATCCACTCACCTTCCTTTGCGGCCAGCTTCTCAAGCTCGGCGACTTGCCATTCAAGACGCTCGCGCTCCAGTAAAACATTTTTTGCATTGAGCTCGAATTCGGCACGCTGACGACGCACTGCCTGCCAGGTTTTGTACGCCGCACCGACGGCCTTGACTTCGCCATGCAAACCGCCCTGGCTGTCGAGCAGCTGTCGCTGCGCGTCGGCCTTCAATAACGACTGGTGCGCATGCTGACCATGAATGTCGACCAGCAGCTCGCCCAGTTCGCGCAATTGCGTTGCCGTTGCGGCGGTGCCGTTGATGAAGGCTTTCGAGCGACCGGCATTATCGATCACGCGGCGCAGCAGTACGCCACCTTCTTCGGTAGCAAACTCGTTGACAGCGAGCCATTGCTCGGCCTCGTCATGCGTGGTGAAATCGGCGCTGATATCGGCCTTACCTGCACCATCGCGTACCACACTGGCATCACCGCGCCCGCCAAGCGCAAGTGCCAGTGCGTCGATCAAAATAGACTTACCTGCGCCAGTTTCGCCGGTCAAGACCGAAAATCCTGCAGCGAAATCGAGCTCGATCAAATCGACAATCACGAAATCGCGAATGGAAAGGGTGCGCAGCATGGTGGATGAATTTCAGAGAAGCAAAAACAGGGAGGCGAAAGGAAATAAAACGACGCCCGATAAGTAACACGTACACCCATTATTTTAACCGGCCTTCTTGCGACGGGTACTCATTCCAGTGCAACTTCTCGCGCAGGGTATCGTAATAGCTCCAGCCAGGCGGATGCAAAAACGTGATCGCGTGCGCCGAACGCCGGATCACGATGCGGTCGTGTAATTGTAGGCTTGCGAGTGACTGCATATCGAAATTGACGCTGGTGTCGCGGCCGTTGATCACGGTGACGACAATCTCGCACCGGTCGGGCAAGACGATTGGCCGGTTCGATAACGCATGCGGCGCAATCGGAACCAGCACGATGCCTGCCAGGCTCGGGTGCAGCAACGGCCCACCCGCCGAAAGGGAATACGCGGTCGAGCCGGTCGGTGTCGCAACGATCAACCCATCGCTGCGCTGGTTGTACATGAAGTGTCCATCGACATCGACGCGCAGCTCGACCATACCGGATCCTGCACCGCGCGAGACCACCACATCATTGAATGCGAGTGCTGAAAAAATAGGCATACCGTCGCGTTCGACCACACCTTCGAGCAGACTGCGTCGTTCCGATTCGCGCCTGCCACTGAGCATATCGGCCAGCAGGGGAATCATCCGGTCGATGGCGATGTCGGTCATGAAACCGAGTCGGCCTTGATTGATACCGATCAACGGTACGTCGAATGGCGCAAGTCGTCGCGCAATGCCGAGCATGGTGCCATCACCGCCAACGACAATGGCCGCGTCGGCATGAGCGCCGATCTCGGCCACGGTCATAACGGCGAAGCCGTCAATGCCGGTATTTTTTGCAGTCTCGCTTTCGAGCACCACGTTGTGGCCTGCCGCCGATAAAAACTGCGTGATGTCGGAAAGCGATTGCGTAATGCCGCTTGCCAACGGCTTGCCTACAATGGCAATATTTTTTAGCACCGGCGTCGTTGCAGAGTGCGGCGTTTCAGAGGTAAGAGAAGACATGCTTTCGATTAGAACATAATTCGAAATGCTCTTGAAGGTTGTCACACATGGCACTATCTAAAAACCTAAAACAAATTCACTCTCTGATCTCGCGCTTCCAATGAAACATGTTCCAGTCAAGGCAGTACTGTTCGATCTCGACGATACGCTATGGCCGATCGTGCCGGTCATCGTGCGCGCCGAAGCAGATTTGTTCGATTGGCTGGCAGTTCACGCGCCCGAAGTTGCGCGCGATCACAGCATCATTAGCTTGCGCGAACGGCGCGTGGCATTGATGGCGAGCGAACCGCGTTATCGGATTGATCTGGTGTCTTTACGTCATGCCGGCTTGACCGAAGCATTCCGTCACAGCGGTGCCGACCTGGCCCTGGTCGACAAGGCAATCGCGGTATTCAATGCGTCACGCAATGCAGTCACACCCTACGATGATGTGTTGCCCGGCTTGCTCAAGCTTGGCGGACATGTGGCACTCGGATCTATTTCAAACGGCTCGGCCGATCTCGATGCCATCGGTCTGTCGGAACATTTTCGTGTGTCGATTTCCGCACGCGAATTCGGCACTGCAAAACCCGATCCGGCGATTTTTCATGCGGCGTGTTCGGCATTGCAGGTGTCGCCGGCTGAAGCCGTGTACGTCGGCGATGATCCGTTGCTCGATATCGAAGGCGCGCAGCAGGCCGGGATGCGGGCGGTGTGGATGAATCGTTTCGAGCGCCAGCTGCCGCCGCATATTACGCCGGATGCCACCTGCGTCACCCTGTGGCAACTAGAACATTGGCTCAGTGAACGGATAACGCTGGCCCCGCAGAGTGACGCTCGATAGAATACCGTCATGCAACTCGATTCCCGCGCCCAAACCCTGCTTAAAGCCCTCGTCGAACGCTATATCGCGGATGGTCAGCCGGTCGGCTCGCGCGTGCTGTCGAAGTTTTCCGGACTCGATCTATCACCGGCCACGATCCGTAACATCATGGCGGATCTGGAAGACATGGGTTTGGTTTCCAGCCCGCATACCTCGGCTGGTCGGGTACCGACACCGCGCGGCTACCGGATGTTTGTCGATACGCTGCTGACGGTCGAGGCGATTGACGAAAGCGCGCTCGAATCAAAAATGCAGGCGCGCCTTGCTAACAGCTCATCGCAAAAAGTCATTGCCAATGCAGCGCAGGTGCTGTCGTCGCTGTCACACTTTGCTGGCGTAGTCATGACGCCACGCCGCGAATCTGTCTTTCAGCAAATCGAATTTTTACGCTTGTCTGAAAAACGAATTCTGCTGGTGATCGTCGCCCCGAACGGTGACGTACAAAATCGCTTGCTGCTGACCGAGGTCGATTACACGCCGTCTCAGCTGATTCAAGCGGCAAACTTTATCAACCTGCATTATGGCGGCTTGAGTTTTGACGCGGTACGACTGCGCCTGAAAAATGAATTGCGCCAGCTGCGTGACGATATGACACCGCTGATGCATGCCGCTGTGGAAGTCGGCAGCGATGCGATGTCCGAACACAACGATGAAGTGGTTATTTCCGGTGAGCGTAATCTGCTTGACGTCAGCGATCTCGCATCGAACATGACCTCGCTGCGCCAGCTGTTCGATTTGTTCGAACAAAAAACCAGTTTGCTGCAATTGCTCGATTTGTCCAACCGTGCCAATGGCGTGCAGATTTTTATTGGTGGCGAATCGAATCTGGTGCCGCTCGATCAGATGAGCATCGTTACAGCGCCGTATGAAATCAATGGCCGTATCGTTGGTACCCTCGGTGTGATCGGTCCAACCCGCATGGCTTATGAGCGAGTGATCCCGATTGTCGATATTACAGCGAAATTACTATCGAACGCGCTGAGCCATTCCTGACGCCGTTCTAACGCATTCCTGATTCGTTTCGGGGCCGTTCGTGCTGCCAGCCAGACGTGGCACTACTGAGTACATGGCAGACAGGGGAGTTAAACCACATTCCCGTTTCCAGCGCATATGCCCGTTAACCACGGAACCATTTCCAAAGCGAAGCTACTCAAGATAACGAACCGCTCTTGAGTAACCGCAATGAATATACCGCCTTCAGATCGACGTGCTACCGAATCAGAGCACGACGTCCAAGCCGATCATCCGGTAACGCCGCCAGCCAATTCCGCTGCGCGCCACGACTCCTTTGCAGCCATCTCACCACGCGGCGATCGACCCGCATTACTGCAACGGACAATTTCAAGCGAAACCCAACGACGATTACAACTGCAAGGAATTTCCACCGTGTCACCCGCAACGGCACACGCCGTTGAGATTGCGATGCAACGCGACGACGCAACGATGGCAGAGCTACCGTTTGCCATGCCTGCAGCATCTGCTGCATCTGCTGCATCGACTGAAGCTGCTACATTTGCTACAGCTTCTAGTCATTCCCCTCAACTACCAACACCGTGGCGACCACCCAGCAGCGACGCGTTCGATGTCGAGCCGCACTGGTTGGCGCGTCGCGCTGCCATGCAAAATGTGCTGGCAACGTTTGGCAGCCCTCCGCCAGAAAGCGGATTTAGTGCGATGCTGCGCAGCCCAAGTGCGCCGATCAACCTTCCGCCTCGTGTTGACTTGAACATCGCGCCGCCGTCCCCGGGCGAGCCACCCCATACGCCGGTGCAACGCTCCCCTGCTTCCAGCCAAAGGTTCCGCAGAGGCCGCGTCTTGGCATTTGATGAAAGCCAGATTCCTGCAGGCCTGCGCCCACCCCGGCTAATTCGTGATTCCATGCGGTACGCGCCGATGGCGCTCGAAGAGATCGTTGCCAGCTGGTGCCCAACCGGCAACAGCGACGCGTTGACAACGCTGCAGGAACGCTGGCGCATTATCAGCACAGAAGACGGTGCGCGCACCTTCGGCAAATTCCTTGCCAAATTAAATAAAAATATCAACACCGACAATCTGTCCTTTCGCCGGCAAACTGCAGAGCTGCTCGACCAACTGAGCAAGGACGACGCGCTGCGTCAGCAGGTGTTTGCCATCAGCGTCGAGTCCACCACATCTTGCGAAGATCGCGTTTCACACACCATGGTGCTGATGCAAACTGCGGCGCGCGCTGCCAGCTTCAAGCAAACAGATTTCGCTACGGATGCGCAAGCCTTGCAGGTGCAACGGCAGTTCCATCGACTGGCGCTGTTGCACGACATCGCGCGGACCATTGTTGACGAAACCGGCAACGGTGACGAAGAGCTCGAAACCCATCTACATTTGCTGATCCGGCATGTCGACGCACTCGAACTCAACGGTTCGGTACCGGCAATGGATATGCGCTTTGACATCTGCTCGCGCATTAGCGAAGCGCGCAGCGCCACGGTCCCGGCTGAAATCAAACGTCAGGAAAATGAGCAATTTGCAGGATGGCTGGCGCACTCACCCTCCTGGCTCGACTACATTGCGCGCACCGACCAGACACGTTTCGATACCGCGCAAAAGGCGCGCGACACGCTCTTCGAAACTGGTTTTCAAGAGCGCCTCGATGCACGACTGGCTGATACGGGACTACACAAAGCCGACGAGCCGGCAGTCTGGGACGATGCCGAGCTCCTGCTCGGCAAAGCAGTATTCAAGGAGATGATCGACGAAATCAATAGTCGTCTGACCAAAGATTTTCTGGCAGCGCGCGACGCTCTACATTTGCTTGAAAAATATTGGCCCGACGACGCGTGTGCGGTGGCGAACCTGCCAACCGATATTGCACCTGCATAAGCGCGAAGATTCCTAAATGCAAAAGCGGTCGCGGCGCTGGGTGACGTCTGCATCACATCAATGCAGATTGTGGCATCGTTCACATCAGCTTCGGTGCCGATGCGCACAGCCTTCCTTGGTACAGTGTCCGTACAGCGCCAGTGAATGCTCCGCAATCGTGAAGCCGCGCTGCTGCGCAATGCTTTGCTGACGCCGCTCGATTTCATCGTCGTAAAATTCTTCGACCACACCGCAGTCAAGGCACACCAGATGATCATGGTGCGAGCCTTCGTTGAGTTCGAATACCGCCTTGCCGGTCTCGAAATGATTGCGGTGCAGCAGCCCGGCTTGCTCGAACTGGGTCAGTACGCGGTAGACGGTAGCGAGTCCAACGTCCATGCTCTCGGCCAGCAGAATCTTGTAGACGTCCTCGGCGCTCAGGTGGCGCACGCCACTGTTGTGAAAAATATCGAGGATTTTTACGCGCGGCAGCGTGACTTTCAGGCCGCTGGCTTTGATGTCAGATGGGTTATTGGACATGTTGTTGGCTGGCTCATGGGTATCTGCTTTATCATATAGCGTTTTAGCCACTTTGCTCAATCGATTGAGACATCTCATGCCAACGATGCTTGCGCTTTTGCGCTCCACTTCCCGC
>JAYTZV010000024.1:0-2255 GCA_043741695.1 Burkholderiales bacterium | reverse complement strand
ATTCGCTAGTAGCAATTACTTGGCGGTTGATGCTTTCACATCTGCTTTGCCTTCTGCTTTTGTTGCAGTGGTTTCAGCTTTTGCTTTCATCTTGTCAGCATTTGCATCGATTTTTGCTTTGTCTGCTTTTGCGTCGGCCTTGATGGTAGCGCGGTCAACTTTTTCGTCGGCTTTGGCTTCTACTTTGTCCGATTTTGCATCAGCGCTGACTTTGTTTTCTGGTGATGCAGCAGCGACTTTTGCTTTTGCTTTGGCTTTGGCTTTTGCAGCTTTTGCTTTGGCTTTTGCTTTTTTCTTGCTTGCTTTAGTTTCTGCTTTGTCCATCTTGACGTCGGCTTTGGCATCCGCTTTGGCTTCAGCGTTCACTGCTTTGGCATCGGCTTTGTCAGCTTTGGCTTCTGCTTTGACGGTTGCTGGTGTTGCTGGAGCCATCGGCGCTGCGGTGTGGCTTGCTGCGAATACCGACGTTGCGAACAGACCAGCGATCAAGGTAGCGAGTAATTTATTCATGGTGTTTCCTTTGCGTTTAAAGAAGCTGAGATAGCTTTCAATGGGATCAGTAACGGCATCGAAAAGAATGCGTTGACCGAAAGATGGAATATTTTGCGCTGCGACTGTAATCAGGTGTAACGCAGAGTCCGCATCATAGTGTTGCCATCGCGATCAATATGTTCGGTACCGTACACAGAATATATTTCGATACTGACTCGATCATTCGCTGTACGTGGAGGTAATTTTTAAGACCTCATCCACCGTGGTGACGCCTTCGCTGATTTTCAACGCACCGGCAATGCGTAGCGGTTTCATGCCATCGACGATGCTTTGATGCCGGAACTTCTGCATCGCGTTATCGGATTTGATGAGCGCTGCAAAGTCGCGTGAGATGGAGAGTAGTTCGTACAATCCCGTACGCCCGCGAAACCCGGTATGCCGGCACTCGGCACAACCGACCGGGCGATATACCGAGGTGGGTTTCGCAAGGCGGAAGCCACTCGTCAAGTTGCTCCATACATCATCGAGCAATTCGCCATCCGCAGTTTTGCAGTGCGTGCACAAGGTCCGCACAAGCCGCTGTGCCATGACGCCGATCAAAGTGCTCTCTAGCAAATAATGCGGGACGCCCAGTTCCAGAAGCCGCATCACCGTCGATGGGGCATCGTTGGTATGCAGCGTCGACAGCACAAGATGGCCAGTGAGTGCCGCTTGAATGGCCATCTCGGCAGTCTCCAGATCGCGGATCTCACCGATCATGATGATGTCCGGGTCCTGGCGCATCAAGGCGCGCACGCCGTCTGCAAACGTCAGATCAATGCCATGCTGAATCTGCATTTGATTGAACGATGGCTCGACCATTTCGATTGGATCTTCCACCGTGCAGACATTCACTTCGGATGTGGCAAGCACCTTTAACGTTGTGTATAGCGTCGTGGTTTTTCCAGAGCCAGTCGGACCGGTCACCAAAATAATGCCGTGTGGCCGACTAGTCAGCTGATCCCATCGCGCTGCATCGTCGGCGGGAAAGCCGAGCTCGGGCAAGGTCTTGACTAGGACATCCGGATCAAAAATGCGCATCACCATTTTTTCACCGAATGCGGTCGGCAACGTCGAAAGGCGCAATTCGATCTCTTGACCCTGTGGCGTGCGTGTCTTGATGCGGCCATCCTGCGGTCGCCGTTTTTCAATCACGTCCATGCGACCGAGTAGTTTAATGCGTGCGGTCATTGCGATCATCACGGTGGCCGGCACCTGATATACCTGATGCAGCACACCGTCGATACGAAAACGAATCGCACTGAAATCACGCTTCGGTTCCAGATGAATGTCGGAGGCGCGCTGCTCAAACGCGTATTGCCACAACCAGTCGACGATATTGATGATGTGCTGATCGTTGGCATCGACCTGGCGATTACCCAGGCCGAGTTCGACGAGTTGTTCGAAATTATTGCGTCCCGCAATGTCCTGTCCGTTGAGTTTATGCGCGCCTTTGATCGATTTGGCCAGTGCAAAAAACTGCGCGGTGTACTGCGCAATATCGAGGGGATTCGCAATGACGAGCTTGATGGATCGGCGTGTGATTTTAGCGATCTCTGCTTCCCATTCGATCGAAAATGGTTCGGTAGTCGCCACGATCAATTCGGTCGGCGTCAGTTCGATCGGTAAAATATGAAAGCGGGCCGCGTAGCTGGCCGACATGACGTCTGCGACTTTGGTGAAATCGATTTTCAGTGGATCAATGCGCATGAATGGCCGCTGAA
>JAYTZV010000023.1:0-6602 GCA_043741695.1 Burkholderiales bacterium | reverse complement strand
GGCGCGATGCGACTGCGAGCGCGATGAAGGAGTTAAAGCGGAAAGCAGTTTGCACGCCGGACTCGAACAGCATGTGCCCGGGTCGAAATAGCGGTTTGGCAAGCCACCCTAACGCAATGCCCGCCAGGCACGTCAGCAGCGCCACCTGCAGCATTTTTCCGGTCGAGTGAAAGTCCAGCGGCGCGCGCGCGGTTGAATAAAAAAGCAGGCACGGAAACAGCACGAAATACACCAGCTTTTCGAGTCCAGCCCAGAAGGCTGTATCCCAATTGGTAAAGCGGAATAGCAGAAAACCTAAAAGAATCAGCGAGAAATCCGGCAACAATAAAAGAGCGAGTGACATCAGGCAAAATCAATCTGAACAGAGGGGAGCGCCACGGTGAAGCGCGGCGTGTCGTGTTATTGCAGCAGCATGAATGCACGGTATTGCAGTATCGATGCTGCAGATTTATTTCAGCAGCCCCGCAAGTTCAACCGCTGTCTTCACATTCATTTTGTCGAAAATATGCGCTCGATGTACTTCCACGGTACGCATGCTGATACCAAGCTGATCGGCAATAACCTTATTCATCTTGCCTGCCAAAATCAATTGCAGTACTTCGCGTTCGCGCGCGGAAAGATTGGCTAGGCGGACCTGAATCGCTGCGCGTTCACCGGCCTTGCGCGAGGAAGCCAGCGCTTCTTCAATGCGATCCATCAGCTTGTTGTCGTTGAACGGTTTTTCAAAAAAATCGAAGGCGCCGCGTTTCAGACTATCGACGGCCATTGGCACATCACCGTGTCCGGTCAAGAAAATCACCGGCAAGCGATCGGTCAATTTGCGTTCTGCCATCACGTCAAATAATGCACCCCCACTTTGCTGCGGCATACGGATGTCGAGCAGGACGCAATCGCCGCTCGGATCAAACTGGAGTTGTTCGCAGGCCGCTAAAAAATCTGCGGCACTGGCATGGGCCACCGCCGGAATATTGCGCGACTGTGCCAGCCAGACCAATGAATCACGAATCACTTCCTCGTCGTCGACGATGTGCAGCATAGGTGCTCCAAAATGAAATCAATGCCGGTTTATGTCGTCGAATCGTTTCCAATGAGCAGTGGATTGGCCATGACAGCCGCGCCAATTTCCTCACTCATCATCGTACTCGTGGTCAGGTCAATCGCCGGTAACGCAAAGCGAAAAATCGCGCCGCCGGTCGGGTTGACCGAGTGCGTCAGTGTACCGCCATGAAACTCGATCACGGTACGACAAATATTTAATCCCATTCCCATGCCTTCGGCTTTGGTCGAAAAAAACGGCGAATAGAGACGTTCCGCGACATCGGCGGGAATGCCGTGGCCCTGATCGGTAATTGTCACCGTGACCGCGCTGTGGTGGGTAACAGTCAGTCCGGCAGCGATGTCGATACGCAGCTGTCTGCGCACTGGTGGCACTTGCTGCATCGACTCGATCGCGTTGCGTGTCAGGTTCAGAATTACCTGCTCGATCAAGACGCGGTCGGCCAGCACGGGGGGCAAATCCGGCGCGATCGTAATCGTCACTTTGACAAATGAGGGTTGTGCCTGCAACGTGATCAAAGGCTGCACCGTATCGATCACGCTACGAACAGGCAAAGGCAAGCGCGCTGGTTCGCGCTGCTTGACGAAGGCATGGACGCTGCGAATGATCTGTCCGGCGCGTTGCGCTTGCGCGGCCGCTTTCTCAAGCGCAGGTTTGAGCAGGGCGTCGCGCGAGCCGTGCACTGCAGCGGGGTCGTTGAGCAGATTGAGTGCACCGGTGGTGTAACTTGAAATTGCCGCCAGTGGCTGATTGAGTTCATGCGCCAGCGTCGAAGCAATCTCGCCCATGCTGGCCAGGCGCGCACTGCTTTGCAGTTTTTCGCGTTGCAAGTGGCTCAGTTCCTCAGCCTGTCTGCGTTCTGAAATATCCAGAATCGACCCCATCCAGCCAGTATGCCGACCGCCTTCATCACGCAATGCGGCTTCAAAAATAAGCACGGGAAAGCGCGTGCCGTCGGAGCGTTGAAAGGTGGTTTCGAATCCTTGTGGCGTCATCGTGCCGGCCCTGATTTCAGCGAGCCGTTTTTGGTATTCACCCAGCGCCTCCGGTGCCCAGTAAGGCATCGGTGGCAGTTGCCCTAGCAATTGCTCGGCGCTCAAACCTACCATCGCGCAAAATGCCGGATTTACATAGGTCAGACGCCCTTCCAGATCGCGCGCGCGCATCCCGGTAACCAGCGAATTTTCCATCGCGGTACGGAATTCGACCTGCTCACGTAACGCCCCCTCGACCGCCAGGCGCCGGTTCACGTCGCGTGACAAGGCCCACAGTGTCCACGCCAAGCCTAGCGACAACACAATGACCGTGCCGACCAGCAGATTTGGCATCCATTTTGGTGCAGCCTTGACGCTGTTGGTCCGCAAGATCAAATTCAGTCCCGGTAAATCGAGCACGCGCCGGTGGGTGTATACACCGCGTCCCGGGCCACCTGCTTCGCGATGCGCCACCACAAAATCATCATCGTCGAGCAGATCCATCTGATTGTCTTGCGCGAACCACCAGGGCACCATATCGTCGAGCAGAGATGTCACTTGATAGGTCATGCCGAGTAGTCCGATGTAGTGGCCATCGGCAAACATCGGCAGCCAGTAATCAATCATCAGCGCACCATCGGTATTATCGAGCGACTCCGGCTGGCTGTAGCGCGGCAGGTGTGTCTTTGTGGCTTGCGCTGCGGCCCGTTGCGTTGCCGGTGGGAGCTGCGAAAGCGAGATATTGATGCCGTCCGAGGCCGCGACCGCACGACCGGAAGCATCCATCCACATGAGTCTCGTAATTTCACGGCTGTTGCCGGCCAGCGGGCCAGTGCGCTCGGTAAACTGTTTTGGCGTGAGCTGACCGCGAATGATATCGGCTGCCACCAAGCCGACGGTTTCTTCATTGCGGTCGAGCTGAAATCGGATGGTTTGCTCGACCCAGAGCGTATCGGCGATGAGCTGGGCCTGCTTATCGCTGGCTTCCATGCGCTGCGCTTGCCATGGCAGGCCGGTCAGAATAGCCAGCGACAGCAGCACCAGCATCACCGGAACGCCCCAGTGCCACGTCTGGCTTGATGGCGCAGTTGTCGCAGGTGGCTGCAGTGGTAAATGTGTGGGGCTAACCATAACGGAGCAGTGGCAGGGATGTGCCAATAGTGTAGCGCAGCATTGGTAACGCACGCACTGTCGATGGTCGCCATTCCTTGGCAAGCTGGTCTTACAGCTGGCAGCGGATGGTTTCACCCAACAGGTTTTTTAGGGTGACGGATTGCTTTTGATCAGTTGTATCACTGTCAAAAAGCCCAAGGCAAGTAAGTCAACTCGCCCCGGGTTCAGTCAGCCCGATGAAAATAAGTGCACTAAGGAAATAATATTCTCATCCAGATGAAATATCTTGCTTGACGCAGGGCGAGATTTGCATAAAAATCCGGTCCGGATGTGTCGAATTGTTTTCAATCTGCGTGCGCTAAAAATGCTTACCGCGCATTTGATCTCAAATCAGGCAGCATGGAATTTGCAGCAAGGGTCAAGTATCAGAGGATGGAAGACGCACAAAAACGGTAACCCATACCGACGGCACGAGGAGACAGGTGTTTCAGTAAAGCTGTTCAAACAGTACGGAACATCAAGCAACAATTTGAGGCGCATCGTTTGATGCGCCTTTTTTATTGGGTTTTCTGTAGACTTTTTATTTTATGATGCAGCCATGACTCTCCTTTCGCAAACAAACTTGTTTTCTGCCGTGGTTGAAGCCCCTTTGGAGCAATCGGGATTCGTTCTGCAGAAGGCAGCTTGAAAGAACTGGTGTATCTGCCGCCAAGCTGGGAAGCCGTTGCGCCAACCGACGCAGTAGCTGAGCGCACCGAGCGGCAGTTGCAGCGCTATCTGCATGAACCTGATTTCCGGTTTGATCTGCCACTGGCTCCCGTAGGTACCGCATTCCAGCACCGGGTCTGGACGGCGATTGCTGCGGTTGAACGCGGGCAGACCACCACCTACGGCGCCATTGCAAAAGCGCTGCGCACCGCACCGCGCGCGGTGGGACAAGCCTGCGGCGCAAACTGGTTTCCGCTGGTGATTCCGTGCCATCGCGTGACTGCCGCCAGCGGTCTCGGCGGCTTTGCCCATGACGATGACGAAACCGGTTTTCATCTCGGTGTGAAGCGATGGTTGCTGGCGCATGAGGCACGTGTGGATGGATGACAAGCCACGCCTGACGATCGACAGCCAGCAGCAGATCGACGCGTTCTGCGACACGCTCTGGCTCGAAGATGGTCTTGCGCGCAATTCACTCGATGCCTATCGACGCGACATGACCGCCTTTGCCTTGTGGCTCGACCAGTCGGTGCACAAGTGTCTGCTCGATGCCGACCTGACCGACATGCACACGTACGCGGCGTCGCGTCATGCGGGATCAAAGCCGAGTTCGGCCAACCGGCGTCTCGCGGTATTCAAACGTTTCTATCAAATGGCGCTGCGCCAAAACCGGATTACCGAAGACCCGTGTCTGAAAATGCATTCAGCAAAGCAGGGCGCGCGTTTCCCAAAAATACTTTCCGAAATTAATGTAGTTGCATTAATGGATGCCGCCGATGTCACTACGCCGCTCGGTCTGCGGGACCGCACGATGCTGGAATTGATGTACGCCAGCGGCTTGCGCGTCACCGAACTGGTCTTGCTGAAAACTGTCGAGCTCGGCATGAATGAAGGCGTGGTGCGCATCACCGGCAAGGGCAACAAAACCCGTCTGGTACCGTTTGGCGAAGAGGCGCGCAGCTGGATCGAGCGGTATTTGAATCACAGTCGTCCACTGATCCTGAACGGGCAAGCCGACGACGCGTTGTTCGTTACTGCACGTGGTGGTCCGATGACGCGGCAGATGTTCTGGATACTGATAAAAAAATATGCCGCCAAGGCGCAGATCGATGCGCCGCTGTCGCCGCACACATTGCGACATGCATTCGCCACGCATCTATTGAATCACGGTGCAGATCTGCGGGTCGTGCAGCTATTGCTGGGCCACGCCGATATTTCGACCACGCAGATTTATACCCATGTGGCGCGCGAGCGATTGAAGGTGCTGCATGCGGCGCATCATCCGCTGGGATGAACAACCCGAACGCTAGTGGGTATCGGTAGTTATGCTACGTGTTTTAATTTCTTTTGCTACGTTTAAACAATGCGCCACCTGTTCGGCAATTGCAGCCGGCACCGGGAGTTCGTCGCGCAACACGCGTGCAATCCATTGCGCCGTGGTGGCAGCATCGCGCTCGGCAGGCAGGGCAGGCACCGCGTTGGCGCTCAATTCTTTTTCGGCCAATATCGTTGCTTGATTTTGATGCAGCCAGTCGATTTGCTGCGCGCGTTTGACATTGGCAACGGTCTCACCTTCGGTGCCGCGCATCAAAAATATATCACCCCGTTCGAGCGGCGCGGCAGTCGTGAAGTAAGTCGTCAGCATCGCCAGATATTCGGGATGGGTGTACGAGGTCAGCCGCAATGCTGCAGTTGCGAACGGTTGCATGATCTTGACCAGTGTGTGCGTCGAATTACGCACGCCTAAAATACGGCGCAGCGACAGCAGGTGCGCCATGCGCGGTGCGAGTGCATCGATTGGCATGAAGGCAGGTTGGTGGCGTACAAACTGCTGCGCAGCATCAGTGACGGTCAATGAAAACGGCAGGCCAAGTTCCTGCAAAATTTCAGCGCTGGTCACGCGATTCGGATCTTGTAGTACGCCGTGCATCAATACCGGTGCACCTTCGCGCGCCAGTAGCAGCGCCAGCAGCGGGGTCAGGTTAGCCATGTGCCGGGCACCGTTGTAACTCGGAATAACGATCGGTGCATACGGCGTATCGGTCGGTGCTGACAGCTGATCGAACGACGCCTCGGCAGCATCAAGAAAACCCGCGATCTCGGCAACCGATTCACCTTTGATGCGCATTGCCAGCAAGATGCCGCCGAGTTCGAGATCGCTGACGCGGCCGTTCAGCATGGCCGTGTACAGCATTTGCGCATCGTCGCGCGTCATGCTGCGTGCGCCGTCTTTGCCGCGACCGATTTCCTTGATGAAGCGTGCCGCTGCGAGCGGTTCGTTTGGAGAGCTAGTTGTCATGAAGGCAGAGTATAGCGAACCGGTCGCAACGGCGATCATTCCGATCATAGTCAGATGCGTATTAGGCCGAAGTGCCGACAACGGCGCGTCGCTGCAGCACGATTTTTTTCAGCTCGGGAATACACGAGCCGCAGTTGGTGCCGCATTTCAGATTGCCTTGCAATGCCGCCAGTTGCGCTTCGGGTGGTCCGTCGAATTCGTCAAGCGCTTGCACAATTTCACTTTCTGAAATATTGAAGCAGTTACACACAGCCCGACCACGCGACTTAAATCCTTGCGGCGCGGTCGATTGTGGTGACAACAACAAGCGACCCAAGGCTGCGACCGGTTGCGCACTTTCCAGATACTCCTTCAACCAGTGTTCGGCGGCTATATCGCCGGCCAGCGAGAGCGCCGCGAGTGCGCCATCCCGTACAAGAATATGTCGCGCATTACCGCGTCGTTTATCGTC
>JAYTZV010000022.1:0-2284 GCA_043741695.1 Burkholderiales bacterium | reverse complement strand
TTCAGCGCGGTTGAGTTGGAATATCGTTACGCAGAAGATACAATGCCGCGTGGTGTGCTAGGCTTGAACGCGCCGATGTTCAAAGGTTACCTGCGATTCATCGCCAATCGCCGCGCGCAGCAAATCGGTCTCGATCCGATGTTCGATCAGGAAGAAAATCCGTTCCCCTGGATGAGCGAGATGATCGATCTGAAAAAAGAACGTAATTTTTTCGAGACCCGCGTGATTGAATATCAAACCGGTGGTGCTCTGAACTGGGAATAAGCCGATAGCAGCGCAAACAATGACGAGTGGAGTTGGTAGCGCCGAGCATACGAAATAATGAGCTCTTCAACGCTGGCTCATGGTGGTAAAAAAAGTGCGAGCGACGACGGAAAACGTCGGCACTCGCACGGTAAGACAGAAAGGCGACAACCAAATTTAATGAACAGTACGAGACGCCTATGCGACTGGCTGTTGAAGCCGCTGAACCTGCTCATGTCAGGTGAGGCGGTTTTTTCTTTAAAAATTGTATTGCGTGATTTTCAACGTATTCCAACGCTGGCATAGCTGCCGGCGTTTTTTTTGTCTGTGAATTTACCCATTGCCGATCGTGTGGCAGGTAATCTGTTCTGGATGTGCGCACGCAGTGCCACATTGGGGCGTCCAGCAAAATGGCTGAAGCGCTGCATCAGTGAGGAGATGCAGCAGTTCAGCTGGTGCCAAATTCATTAGCGCAAACAACTTCTTGTTTGTGCCGATGAATAATCCGACTGCCTCATCGCGATGGTGCGGTCGGGTTTCAATCTAAGCATGATTTTTTCCATCACGTGAAGGAGAAACAAAATGGCAACAGCAACAAAAAAACCCGCAGCGAAACCTGCTGCGAAAAAAGCCACGCCGGCAAAAAAAGCCGTCGCTGCAAAAAAGCCGGTTGCTAAAAAAGCAGCCATTAAACCAGTAGCCAAAAAGGCTGCTGCTCCTGCGAAGAAAGCCGTTGCTGCGAAAAAACCGATCGCTAAAAAAGCTGCTGCTAAACCAGTAGCCAAAAAAGCGGCAGCACCAGCAAAGAAAGCCGTTGCTGCAAAAAAGCCAGCCGCTAAAAAAGCAACTGCAAAACCAGTAGCGAAAAAAGCAGCAGCCCCAGCGAAGAAAGCTGTCGCTGCGAAAAAGCCGGTAGCGAAAAAAGCGGCTGCAAAGCCGGTCGCAAAAAAAGCAGCATCAGCGAAGAAAGCCGTTGCTGCGAAAAAGCCGGTAGCTAAAAAAGCAGTCGCAAAAGCAGTAGCCAAGCCAGCTGCGAAAAAAGCAGCACCAGCGAAGAAAGCCGTCGCTGCTAAAAAGCCGGTAGCTAAAAAAGCAGTTGCGAAAGCCGCTGCAAAGCCAGCCGCCAAGGCAGCAAAGCCGGCTGCAAAGCCAGCAGCAAAGCCAGCAGCAAAGCAAGCAGCAAAGCCGGCCGCGCCAAAAGCGGCAGCAAAACCTGCAGCGCCAGCCAAAGCCGCTACGCCGAAGAAACCCGTTGCTGCGCCAGTTCCTGCTGCACCTGCAGTCAAGACAGTGCTCAACCCGGCAGCTGCATGGCCGTTTCCGACCGGTACACGTCCGTCGTAATCCGGACCTTGCCTCGGTAGCCTGATTAATTTCAGGCACAATCCCCGCTGTGCTGCTCGTGGCTGCACAGCGGGTTTTTTTTCAGGGGAACGTTTGTGTTCAACAGTATTATCACGCTCATTATCGATACCGCCGCCAGCATGCTGGGTGGCGTGCTGCTGCTGCGCTTCTGGATGCAGGCGATTCGCGTGCGGCCACCGTATGCGGTGGGCCAATTCATTTTTCAGTTATCAGACTGGTTGGTACTGCAACTGCGGAAGATTCTGCCCGGCCTCGGCGGCTACGACTGGTCAAGCATGATTGGTGCAATCGCAGTGGCATTCCTCGCTAGCCTGGTGGAGGTCGCACTCTTTGGCGCGCTGGATCCGCAACTGATTCTGGTTCTGACACTGGCGCGCATAGGTAACTGGATTTTGTACGGTTTCATGGGAATGATTTTGATTGGCGCAGTGTTTAGCTGGATCAATCCGCATGCGCCGCTTGCGCCGTTCGTCGCTTCGCTATCTGAACCGCTATTGCGGCCGTTGCGGCGCGTTATTCCATTGGTCGGTAATATCGATTTGAGTCCGCTGGCAGCGTTGTTGTTGCTGCAGATTGCCTTGCTGCTGCTGCGGAATGTGTTGGCGACTGCTTTTTAAGTGTCGGAGAATTTTTGATCCTGATGGCTCGCGTTGACGCTCGAAATCATCGAACGGAT
>JAYTZV010000021.1:0-2289 GCA_043741695.1 Burkholderiales bacterium | reverse complement strand
TCAAAAAAGTATCTGAACGGCTCGCTAACTGCTTGCGTCTAGGTGATTCCGTCTCGCGCATTGGTGGCGACGAATTCGCCATCATCCTTGAAAAGGTGCACGGCATTGAAAGTGGGCAGCGCGTGGCAGAAAAGTGTCTCAACAAGCTTTCCAGCAGTATGCAAATTGGTGGCCACGAATTGCATATCTCTGCAAGCATCGGCATTGCGATGTACCCCGACCATGCAAGCGAATTAAGTATGTTGCTGAAGTACTCGGATACCGCGATGTATTTTGCGAAAAGCGCGGGCAAAAATACCTACAAAATATTTACGCCATCAATGCACGGTGTAACGCAACGCCGTTTTGATATGGAAAGCGATTTGCGCAAAGCGCTGGAGCAAAATCAATTCGTTCTGCACTATCAGCCGAAACTGGATTTGGTCTCGCATAAAGTGATTGGCTTCGAGGCATTAATACGCTGGCAGCATCCGACATTAGGTATGGTCAGCCCGCTTGAATTCATTGCGCTTGCCGAAGATACCGGCCTGATCGTTCCTATCGGAAGATGGATACTACAGACTGCCTGCGCGCAACTCAAGGAATGGGTTGCGCAGGGCATGACCGACCTGACGATGGCAGTCAACTTGTCTGGACGGCAGTTGCATGAAGACATGTTCGTGCGTGATGTGACGTCGATCGTGACAAAAAGCGGCGTCACGCCAGGTGCGATTGAACTCGAATTGACGGAGTCGATGTTGATGGATGCCTCCGCGGTGACACTCGACAAGCTCGACACCTTGCGCGCACTCGGCATTGCGCTATCGATTGACGACTTTGGCACAGGCTATTCATCGATGGCGTATCTGAAGCGTTTTCCAGTTACCACGTTGAAAATTGACCGGTCTTTTGTGAAAGACCTTGAAACCGATCCTCAGGACGTTGCTATTACCAAGGCAATTATTGTCATGGCAGAGACACTTGGCTTGCGCGTGGTCGCCGAAGGAATCGAAACCGACATGCAAGAGATGATCTTGATTGCCAACGGATGCAAGTGCGGACAAGGTTTTTTATACAGCCGCCCGATACCGGCCGATCAGATGGCGAGCTATGTTAAGGAAAACGAATTGCTACAAACTCGGCGAAGACCATTATCTGCGTAGGATCAGTCCGTGTAATCTGCGCAGTTGCGAGGCGCTGCGCAGCTACTTTTCGGTGGAGATAACATACATTGAAGATGATGCAAGATGCGGTAGTCAACTTCGTACTCATGCGTATTGTTATCTGCAATAGCAAGGGATTGTTACTACCTATGAAGGAAGGGCTAATTATTTAACGGGCGGAATTTCCGCGAATTGTGCGCTGAACTTTGTATCGGCTGAAAAGCTTTGTCAATTATTGTGGCCGCTATGCGTGATGAGCATCATAACTTTTGCGCGATCTGCAAGAAGATGAATCGCTATCTTGTATTTTCAGGATCTTGCAAGCTGTTCTCTCTATGAGCGTTCAGCTGCGTGGCGTCGTGTTTTAGTATTAAGTAAAAGTGTCAAACCTTGCCATGAACAGCTCTGCATCATGAATCACCCATCGCTTACCGGGTTTGATAGCGAGCTGATCACGGCATCATGCCTGCGCGATCTAGTCATGACGAGTGAGGCAATCACCCTGGTTTTCGATGCGAATTTGACGCTGAGCTTTTATTCGCCGACTGCACTGTCGATCTTCGACTTGCATCCAGCCGACATTGGTCGATCGCTGCTATTTATTGATGCAATGACGATGGACGATTCACTGATCGTTGACATCCGCGCAGTCGTTGCATCGGGTTTTTCGGTAAAACGGGTAGTTCGAGACGGTGGCAAGACGGATTGTCTGCGTTGCGTTGTTCCGTGCAGCGATATTTTTGGCACCGCGTGCGGCATTGTCATTACCATCAGCGACCTCTCTGCCAGTTGTGTTTGTCACGTCAATTCAGAACAACTGCTGCAAGACACGGTCATCAGTGTCGCGCCAGATGTCGGTGTCGCGATGGTCTGCGTGGTTGATCACGATGTCGCGTCAAAGGCTACGCTTTCCATTGCCTTAAAAAATATCGGCTATTCAGTTAGAGAATATGCAGATTGCCAATCCTTTCTGGATGACGACCGTCACACTGGCAATGACTGTCTGATTGTCAAGCTGTGCAGGGCAGAAATGCAAAGTGCAATGTTTCTTCGCCGGTTGCGGGAATCAGACCGATTTCTTCCACTGATATTCATCGGTGATAAAAACGATGTCGTCGTTGCGGTTGAAGCAATGAAGATGGGCGCG
>JAYTZV010000020.1:0-6630 GCA_043741695.1 Burkholderiales bacterium | reverse complement strand
GCGCTGGTGACAAACGGTGCAACCGTGTTCGGTGCCGTGGTCGATGTCGCCGATGGTGCCGCGCTGAAGGCGTGGATCGCGCAAGCAGCGCAACGTATGGGCGGTATCGATATCGTCGTGGCCAACGTCAGTGCTTTGTCGATCAGTAGTGACGATGCATCATGGAAGCAGTGCTTCGACGTCGACATGATGGGCACGGTGCGTCTGGTTGACGCCGCAATGCCGCATCTCGAACAAAGCAAGCAAGCGTCAGTGGTAACGATCTCCAGCGTATCAGGTCGCGAGATTGATTTTGCATCGGGCCCATATGGCGCATTCAAGGCAGCCATTATTCATTACACGCAAGGACTGGCATTTCATCTGGCCGGTAAAGGTATTCGCGCCAATACGGTCTCGCCGGGCAACACGTATTTTCCGGGTGGCGTGTGGAATCAGATCGAGCAAGGCAACCCTGCGCTGTTCAAGCAATCGATGGACTTGAATCCCACCGGACGCATGGCAACCCCTCAGGAAATTGCCAATGCCGTGGTGTTTTTGAGTAGTCCGGCAGCGAGTTTTATTACCGGTACCAACCTGGTGGTCGATGGGGCATTGACGCGAGGCGTGCAGTTCTGACGACACCCACTCGATGTAACGCGAAAAAATCGAAAGCGGGCCGACAATGCTGCTACCGTCGGTTTCAATTGGGCAATTAATTGCCTGACGATACCGGCATCCCATAACCGATTCAAGGCTGCCGATATCGGTGCGTACCTGCACCAGTACTCGTGGCGCTGCGTGTATCACGCGGTGCCCGCTGTGCCGCCACCAGCGATTGCGGCCAGCGCAAAGAACTGTGCTTATTCAGATGTCGATACTCACTGACTCGTCCCGTATGTCCACCGGTGTTCCGGGTTGCGACGAAATCCTTGGCGGGGGCCTGATCGCAGGACGCTCTTACTTGATCGGTGGCGACGCCGGTGCCGGCAAAACGATTTTCTCGTTGCAATGGCTGCTGGAAGGGATACGTCGCGGTGAACGCTGCATGTACATCACCTTGACCGAGCCGGCCGCCGACCTGCAATTGAATGTCACCCGCTTCGGTTGGGATCTCAAAGAGATCGAAATCGTTGATCTGACACCCGCCGGCCTTGATCTCGGCGATAGCGCCGGCGATTATCATATTTTTCCGCCGAGCGAAGTCGAAAGCGTGCCGGTCTGGCGATCGATCTGCGAGGTCGTGCAGCAAAAAAAACCGCACCGCTTGATGATCGACTCGGTCACGCAGCTGCGCTATCTGGCGACCGACGAATATCAGTCTCGCAAAAATATTCTGGGGCTGGTCAATTTTTTGAACAGCCAGGGCGTGACGTCGCAACTGGCGTTTGATCCGACTGAAATGCTGCGCGATACCTCGGTCGGTCTCGCGGTCGATGGCGTGTTGCGGTTTTCTAAAGATATTTCAGCCGGCCTCGGCATCGGGCTACGCAGCCTTCAGGTTGAAAAAATGCGCGGCTCGGATTTCATGTCGGGCCGCCATCCGATGCGCATCGGCAAAGATGGCATTGAAATTTTTCCGCATCGCGTTGAACATACCGGTACGCGCTATCCGGGCGCAACCTTGATTTCGTCGGGCATTGCCGGGCTCGATCAACTGCTCGGTGGCGGTATCGAGTCGGGTACCACGACACTGCTGACCGGCCCGACTGGTACCGGCAAAAGTACGCTGGGTACGCAGTTCCTGGCGCACTATGCTCGTACCGGACGCGCGGTGCTGTTTACGTTCGAAGAGCCGCCGAGTTTCATCATGGTGCGCTGCCGTGGCATCGGCGCACCGATCGACGATGTAATTGCGTCGGGCGCGCTGCAGATCGTGCGTATCAATCCGATTAAAATGTATACCGATGAATTTTTGGCGACGATCCGCCATGCGGTGGAAGTCGACGGCTGCGGCATGGTCATGATCGATAGTCTGCGCGGCTATCAATTTGCGATGGAAGAATTCGGCAAGCCGCAAGCGCATATCCACAACATGGTCAGCTATCTGTCACGCAATGGCGTATCGACCATTCTGATCAATGAAGTCGAGCACATCACCAGTACGAGTCTCAAAGCGACCGATCTGGGCGTAAGTCATCTGGCCGATAATATCGTGCTGCTGCGCTATGCGGAATACGCGGGTCAGGTGATCAAGATTGTCGGCTGCCTGAAAAAACGGCTTGGTAATTTTCAGCCTGAACTGCGGCAGATGCAGGTCGGCGTCAACGGTATCGAAATCAGTGAAAAGCTGCACCATCTGCAAGGTATTTTGACTGGGGTACCAGCGTTCAAACAGGCTGACTGAGCCATGGATAGCCTGCCTGTTGTCGCCAACATCAGCCTGCTGATTGCAGACAAGGCCGATCGCAGTTTGCTTGGCCAGTTTTTAGCGCAAGCTGGATACTGCGTACAAATACCGTCCTCGTTTGATGCGTTTGCAATCGACGCCGCCTGCAGTCTGCTGATTGTCGACGAAGTATCGGCGCGTCGATACGGTACCGCGCTGCTGGCCATGAAGCGGTGCAGCCTGCCGTTGTATTTGCCGATGTTGTTGACAATAACCGGCACCGCCAGCGCATCACCATGGCTACGCGCCGGCTTTGATGACGTGCTGCGCATGCCGCTGAGCAAAGATGATTTGCTGGCACGGCTCGAAGCTTTTTTGCGATTGCATCGTCATTCGGCCACGATTATTTCCGAAGGGGCACAGCGCTATCGCAACACATTTGATATGGCGCCGGTGGGTATCGTGCATATGTCAGTGGACGGCGCGGTCACGCTGGTCAATCCCTATTTTTGCGCGCTGTTGCAATCCGATAGCAATGCACTCATCGGCAAATCCATGACCAGTTTGGTCGACACGGCTGATCGCAATGTGATGCAACGCACGATTGATGCGCTGCTGGCCGGCAGCAGCCATGTCTCGCCGCCACCCTTCGATCAACGCTACGTGCGCAGCGACGGCAGTTTGCTCTGGACGGTTGTGCGCGTTTCGCTCGCGAAGGGTAGCAGCGGCCACGCCGACCATTTAATCGCGATCATCGAAGACATCAGCGTGCGCCGTCAAATGGAACATACGCTGCGCGAATCCGAGCGCTTCGTCAAATCGACCATCGATGCCTTATCCGAACATATCTGTGTCATCGATGGCACTGGCAAGGTTCTGGCGGTCAATAAAGCGTGGCGTAATTTTGGTGCCGAAAACGGTGGCCCGCCGGCGATCGCGTGGGATGAAACCAATTACCTCGATGTGTGTGACCACGCCGCGCTATCGGGGATTGAAGACGCGCATTTGTTTGCCCAAGGCTTGCGCACCGTGCTGCGCGGTGAGCAACCCGAGTTTATGCTGGAATATCCGTGCAATTCGCCGACCGAAGAGCGCTGGTTTCTGGCGCGCGTCACCCGTTTCGCTCTGGACGGACCGGTGCGGGTGGTGGTCTCGCATGAAAACATTACGGCGGCCCGGTTGGCGCAAAGCCATCTAACCTATCTGGCGCATTACGACAGCCTGACCGGCTTGCCGAACCGGGTGCTGTTTTACGAGCGGCTCAAGCATGAGTTGCTGCAGGCCGAGCGCAGCAACTGGACGCTAGCCGTGATGTTCATCGATCTCGATAATTTCAAGATCGTCAATGACACGCTCGGCCACGCGGCGGGTGACAGTTTGCTGCAGCAAGCCAGCGCGCGGATTGTCGATTGCCTGCGTGGCAATGATACGGTCGGGCGACTTGGTGGTGACGAATTCGGCCTGTTCTTGCCTGACCTGACCTCGGCACAAGATGCCGCGCTAGTGGCAGAAAAAATCATGGTGTCGTTATCCGTACCGTTTCAAATCAATGGTGCGGAAACCTATGTGACTTCGAGCATCGGTATCACGATTTATCCGATTGATGGCAATGATGCCGATCTGCTGGTGTGCAGCGCCGATACTGCGATGTACCGCGCCAAGCAGCAGGGTCGCAATAATTACCAGTACTTCACGGCCCACATGAACGCGCAGATGCGCGAGCGCGCCCAGATTGAAAACGGCTTGCGTACCGCGCTGGAACGCAATGAATTATCGCTGCACTACCAGCCGCAAATCGATATTCACGACCGCCACATTACCGGCATGGAAGCGCTAATGCGTTGGCAGCATCCGGAGCTGGGCGCGGTATCACCGGCTGTATTCATTCCGATTGCCGAAGAGACTGGCCTGATCATCCCATTTGGCGAATGGGCGCTGCGTACTGCCTGCGCGCAAAACAAGGCCTGGCAAGATGCTGGCTTGACGCCGATCGTGATGGCGGTCAATTTGTCGGCGCGCCAGTTCAAAAACAAGACGCTTGCAAGCACGGTGCAGCAAGCGCTGCAGCACACCGCACTGGACGGAAAATTTCTTGAGCTGGAACTGACCGAAGGCATCGTGATGGACAATGCGCCGGTGCTGATCGAAGCGATGGCGGAACTCAAAGCATTGGGCGTGCGCTTGTCGCTGGACGATTTTGGCACCGGTTATTCCAACCTCGCATATCTGAAACGCTTTCCACTGGACATGATCAAGATCGACAAATCCTTCGTCAACGGCATCGGCCAGGGTGGTGACGAAGGGGTGATTGCCGCGACCGTTATCACGCTCGGTCACAGCCTGAAACTGAAAGTGATTGCAGAAGGCGTCGAGACCGAAGCCCAAATGCGCGCGCTTCAACTGCTCGGCTGCGACATGATGCAGGGTTACCTGTTCAGTCGACCGTTGTCGGCAACCGATGCGACGGCGCTGCTGCGCAGCCAATCCGCGGCCTGAACCTGTCCGCCCTGCCACCTTTTTTAAGGTGGTGTATCCTTGAGACATGCGTTCAGTTTTTCACACCCTATTGATCTGGTTAATGTTGCTGGCGGTTCCTGTGCAAGGATTCGCCGCAGCGAGCATGCTGTTGTGCGAACCGATAGTCGTGTCGAACGCCGCATCTGCCGATGCACATGCGCATCACCATGATCATGCGCAGATGTCAGCTGATCATGCTTCTGCCGATCAGCTTTCAGGCAATAGTAATCACGCTCACCATCACCAGCAAACCAGCAACCATCACACTGCAGCCAAATGTGGCGCCTGCGCGGCGTGCTGCATTGCTGTAGCGATGACGGCTCCGGCAGCCGCGGCTCTGCCGCACATGCACGTTGATTCCGAGCGCATCACCGCACTCAACACTTTCCCTTCTTCCGTCGTACCGGTCTACCCGGATCGACCACCCAAAGCTTCGTTCGTCTGACACGGCACTGATGGTTCCCGCGCGTCGCCGCGCAGGTCCGTTTTCCTGTTTTACGTACGAGGTCTCTCTTGAAAACAATTTCTGCATTCGCAGCTACGCTCTGCGTGGCGAGCTTTTCCGTTGACATGGCGCTGGCGCAGTCAGCACCCCATTCCACCGACGCACCCATCGCATCGACGCTGACTTACGCGTCACCGTTAGCCGGCTTCGTGCCATTGAAAGAGCCCGTTGTCTCACCCGCATCGACCTGGCGCGAAGTCAATCGTGCAGTTGGTTCGTACGATTCAATGTCCGCCACGATGGGCGATATGCCAGGGATGGCGATGCCGGCTGGGCACGACATGAAATCGATGCCGATGGATCACGATATGAAGTCCATGCCCATGAAGCACGATATGAAGTCGATGCCCATGGATCACGACATGAAATCCATGCCTAAAAAACACGATATGAAATCAATGCCCATGAAGCACGACATGAAGTCGATGCCCAAGGACCACGACATGAAATCCATGCCTAAGAAACACGACATGAAGTCGATGCCTATGGATCACGACATGAAATCCATGCCAATGACGCAGGATAAAAAGCCCATGCCAAAAACCCACGAAATGAAGTCGATGCCGATGGACCATGACATGAAGATGCCGATGGACGCCATGCCAGGCATGAAAATGGAGGGCAAATAATGCGCGCACCAGCTATCGGACGCGGCGTCGCGGTCACCCTTTTGTCCACACTGGTGATCAGCGGCTGCGCGACATTTTCCAAAGACGGCGGTTTTGATAGCGTCAACCAGTTGACGCAACAACGTCTCGGCAAAGAAGTGCGTTTGCAAAAAACCGGTGACGATGCGGCTTCTCTGAAAACCTTGATCGCCGAGAAGACCAAGCAACCGCTGTCGGTCGATGATGCAGTGCAGATCGCGCTGTTGAACAACCGTGGTCTGCAATCGACCTACGCCGGTCTCGGGCTGGCCGAAGCCGATCTGGTGCAGGCGGGTCGCTTGCAAAATCCCACGTTTGGCTTCAAACACACCCGTACGGGCGACGATGTGGTGATCGAACGTACATTGACGTTCAATCTGCTGCGGCTGCTGACCTTGCCGCTGGCGACCCGCATCGAGGGCCAGCGCTTTGAGCAGACCAAATTACTGGTGGCCGACGCTGCGTTGAAAGTCGCTGCAGATACACGCCGCGCCTATTTTGAAGCAGTCGCCGCGCAACAAAGCGTCGCTTACGCGAAAGAGGTCAATGCATCGGCTGCGGCAGGTGCCGAACTCGCCACCCGCATGGCTGGTGCCGGTAACTGGAGTCAGCTCGATCTGCTGCGTGAACAAGCGTTTTATGCCGACACCACCAGC
>JAYTZV010000019.1:0-17419 GCA_043741695.1 Burkholderiales bacterium | reverse complement strand
GTCGGTAGCTGTATCGACATTTCGCCGTTCAAGCAAATGGAGCAGAAACTGCAGCGCCAAACCAGCGAGCTGGTCGACGAAGCGCAACGCAAGGATGCGTTTCTGGCGATGCTATCGCACGAATTGCGCAATCCACTCGCGCCGATTACCAATTCGCTGGCGGTTATACGTGCATCGAATTTTCAGGATGCTGCATCAGCCAACAGCTTTGCCATCATCGAACGGCAGTTCAAGCACCTGCGACGGCTGGTCAATGATTTGCTCGACATCGAGCGCATCGCCGGCGGCAAGATCATCATGCAGCAGGCACCCGTAGCGGTGCAGCAGATCGTCGACCGCGCCGTTGAGATCATCATGCCGGCGATAACGGCGGCCCGTCGTCGGCTGACAGTGCAGGTAGCCCAAGCGGAGACAATGGTGTTCGCGGATGCGATGCGCCTGGCACAAGCGTTGTCGAACCTGCTCGACAATGCCGCAAAATTTACCGGCGGTGGTGGCCTCATCACACTTGTTGTACGCACGGTCGATGCCGACGTATGCTTTGCAGTAAGCGATAATGGCATAGGATTTAGCAAAGATTTCGAGAAGCACCTATTCACGCCGTTCATGCAGGCCGATCGCTCGCTGGCGCGCACCCGTAGCGGGCTTGGCATCGGGCTAGCGATGGCGCATCAGATCGCGCAGCTGCATAGCGGAACAATTACGGCAACCAGCGACGGCGAAGGTTGCGGAAGCCAGTTTATTTTGACCGTGCCGGTATGGAAGGATCGCCTTGAACATCGCGATCAAACTTTACCCGCACATATTGACAGCCCGACTGACCGCCGAGGTGAGGAGCCGACCGTGCCGACACAGACCAACAAGGCGATAGGATTCCGCATATTGCTGGTGGATGACAACGAAGACGCCAACGATTCGATGGCGGCCTTACTCGAATTACTGGACTACGATGTGCGCACTGCGACCGATGGCGCAACCGCATTGAAAACGACGGTCGAGTTTGAGCCACAATTGATTTTGTCCGATATTGGCTTGCCTGGTATGGATGGCTATCAACTCGCCCCTGCGCTACGCAAGGCAGCAGGTAGCCGCAAACTCGTGATCGCGGCTGCCACCGGCTATGGCCATGCCAGTGATCGGGCGCGCTCACTGGCCGCCGGGTTCGATCATCATCTGGTTAAGCCGCTGGATGCGGATGCGTTGCTCGACTTTGTCGCGCAACAAGCTGCCGACTATTGACGCGCTGCCAGCCATGAATAGCGCACCGACCAACAGTGAGCAGGACGCCGCCGATGCAAGGCTGTGCCTAGGCACGATGCGCGAATTAATCGGTTGGCTCGATCGGCAGCATCAACATCAGGCCGACCAGCTGGCCGCCCAAGTGCATGCGCAGCTGGGCTCGGCACTTACCGCACTAACGATGCGCGTGGCGTTGCTGGCGCGAAAAAGCAGCTCGGCTCAAGTATTATCCGCACCATCAGCACTATCAGCAACATCGACACCATCAGCAGCATCTGTCCCACCCAACCAGGCCGCACACTGGGAAAAAGTACACGCACTGTTGGCCACGATTACTGAAAGTACGCGCGACCTGCAACGCCAGTTGCGTCCCTTTGCAATTGATGCGCTGGGCTTTTCGGCATCGCTGTCAGATTACTTGCAGCAGTTTAGTGAGCGCACCGGGATGATCGGCACGTTGCAGTTGAGCGGTGCCGCACCCGATTGGTCTGCCGATGATGCCCATGCAGTGTTGCGGATTGTTCAGGAGGCGCTAAACAACGCTTCGCAGCATGCGCACGCAACCAAAGTCGTGCTGCACCTCAATGCGCTGTCTACCGGTTACGAAATCGAGATTGTCGATGATGGCGCAGGTTTTGATCTTGCGGCGCTGGACTGGCATCGGTCACACGGCTTGCGCCTGATGCGTGAACGCGCAGCACTACTGCATGCGCATCTTGACATCGCCAGCGCACCGGGCAAGGGTTGCCGCATTCGACTTTCGTTACTCTCGTGATGCGTGTCTGGCCAACAGATCGCATTGCATGAAAATTTTTATTAAAGGACTGTTGCTAGTCGGCGTGCCGGGGGTGCTGCAGCTCGCGTTGCTCGGCGTACTGGTCAAGGCCCATGTGGAAGCAACCAGCGCCGAGCGCTCGGCACTGCGCGCCAAACAAGTCATTAGCGAAGCGGCCGATGTGCTGGTGCCGGTGCTGCTCGAAGCCAATCGCGTATTCGGCGCGGTGATTACCAACGATGTGGCACAGATTGACCAGCCGATTGTCTGGAGCGATCTGTCGCAGCGTCTGAATCATTTGCAGCAGATGGTGGCCGATGACCCAGTGCAGGTGGCGGCGGTCGGGCGCATGCGCAACAATATCGCGGCCCTTCGCAACTGGTCGATCCAGAGTCGCGACCTGCTGCTGAACGAAAAAGAAGTGGAGCTGGTCGCACGCTTTCGCAATGTTGCGGTACAGAACGAGCTCAAACAATTTCGCCGTGAACTGGCGGCATTTCAAACCGAAGGACAACGCGTCGATCGGGAAAGCCGCCTCGCCTTGCTGCAAAGCCGCGCCACGCAACAGACGACGCTGGCACTGGCGCTGATCGGTGTGCTGCTAACCGCGATTTTTTCTGCCTATTTTTTCAGCAGAAATATCGGCTCGCGGCTGGCCACGCTGACCGACAACGCAGAGCGCTTGGCCAGTAACCATCCGCTGGCAGCGATGGTGAGCGGTAACGATGAAATCTCGCGCCTCGATGTGGTGCTACATCAAACCAGTGATCGGCTGGCCGAGACCGAACGTCTGGCAGTCGACTACCGTACCGAGCTCGAACAACGCGCCAGCGAACTGGCCACTGCCAACGAGCAGTTGCGTCAGCAAACACTCGACAACGACATGTTTGTCTACAGTGTCTCGCATGATTTACGTTCACCGCTGGTAAACATGCAAGGCTTCAGTAAGGAACTCGAACACGCCAGCAATGATTTACGCCACGTGCTGGCACAGGCCGCGTTTGGCGAGCAAGAGCGCGCGCGACTGCTGGCCATCGTTGATAGCGACATGAGCGAGTCGCTGCGCTACTTGCAAAATGGGGTTTTGCGCACCGCCAATATCATCGATGCGCTGCTGCGCCTGAGTCGCGCCGGCCGCTTCGATTATCAGCAACAGCACATCGAAGTCACACCGATCGTGCATCGCGTCATCGATGCGATGCAAGGCACGATTCGCACCAATGGCGCATGCATCACGGTGCTACCGCTAGCACCGACGTGGGGAGACGCTACCGCGATCGATCAGATTTTCAGCAATCTGATCGGCAACGCAGTGCATTATCTTGACCCGCAGCGCACCGGCAAAATCGAGATTGGTTGCCTTCCTCGCGAAGAGAACGACAGCTTGCAAACCTACTACGTCGAAGACAACGGACTCGGTATTCCACAAGCGTATCAAGCCAAGGCATTCACGGCATTCCAGCGCTTTCACGCCAACGCGGTCAAAGGCGAAGGGATCGGACTGACACTGGTATTACGCGTGGTTGAGCGACAAGGTGGCCGCATCTGGTTCACTTCCAACGAAGGCGTCGGCACCACGTTTTTTATTGCTTTGCCAACTGCTGCCAACGCAGTCGCCGTCCACGTCGATGCTTCTGACGTTGTGCCGGGAACCATGCTGTGAGCGACGCATTGAACGGCATTATTCTGGTCGAAGACGACGATGGGCATGCCTTGCTGGTCGAAAAAAATCTGCGCCGTGCGGGTTTGGTAAATCCATTCTTGCGTTTGCGTGATGGTCAGGAAGCACTCGATTATTTTTTTGCTGATAACGATAATCGACCAGCGCATGCGGGCTTCTCGCACCCCGTCGTGCTGCTCGATGTGAACATGCCAAAGATCGACGGCGTCGAAGTGTTACGCCAGCTCAAAACCGATCCGGCCACCGCGATGCTGCCAGTCATCATGCTGACCACGACCGATGATCCCCGCGAAATTGCGCGTTGCTATGAACTCGGATGCAATATTTACGTCACCAAGCCGGTGGAATACGGTGCCTTCGTGGAAGCCGTGCAGCGCCTCGGATTTTTTCTGCAGGTAGTGCAATTACCGCGGTTGGGCAAGGAGGGCATCACGTGACTGGCGAATTTTCTGCCCATGTGCTGATTCTGGATGACGATGAAGGCTTGTGTCACTTGGCGCGCAAACGCCTTGAGCGCGCCGGCTATCGCGTTTCGATCGCCCAGACTACGTCGGCTGCACACCATTGTATTAACGCTGTCCGACCCGATGTGCTGGTGCTGGATTACGATCTTAAAGAAGGGCAGACCGGACTGGATTTTTTTCGCGCACTGACGCAGCAAGGCCTGACACTACCGGCGATTCTGGTGACTGGCTTTACCGACGAAGCACGCGCAACCGAAGCACTGCGCTGCGGTATGGCCGACCTGCTCACCAAAACCGGTGACTATCTGGACTATTTGCCAGCGGCCGTCACACGCGTGGTGTCGCAGCAACTATTGAAGCGGCAGCTTGCCGAGGCTGAGTCGTTATATCAGAGCGAGAAGCAGTACCGTACGCTGGCAGAAGCTATTCCGCAACTGGTCTGGACCTGCCTGCCAAACGGCGAATGCGATTTTTTGAGCAAGCAATGGCTGGCCTACAGCGGCGTTCCCGAGCAACTGCAACTCGGACGTGGCTGGCTGGACGGGCTGCATCCAGATGATGTGGCACCAACTCAGGCAGTGTGGCGCGCAGCGGTGCAGGGTGCCGCCGATTATGATCTCGAATATCGGCTGCGCCGTCACGATGGCCAGTACCGCTGGTTTCAGGTGCGCGGGGTAGCGATGCGTGACGGTGATGGCCAGGTATTAAAATGGTTCGGCACCTCCACCGATATTGAAGATCGCAAACAGGCCGAGCAAGAACGCGAAGCCCTGCTGGTGAGCGAACGCGCGGCGCGCTCCGATGCCGAACGTGCGGTGCGCGTCAAGGATGAATTTGTCTCTACCTTGTCGCATGAGTTGCGTACGCCACTTAACGCGATTGTCGGCTGGGCGCAATTTTTGATGCGCGACGCCTCCGATCCCATCAAATTGCACAAAGGCTTGGAAGTCATTGATCGCAATGCGAAGCTGCAGGCGCAGATGGTTGAAGATTTGCTGGACATGAGCCGCATCATGTCGGGCAAGCTGCGGCTCGACATCGGCGAGATCAATTTATCCGATCTTGTCAGCACGGTGCGTGCGTCAGTACAGCCAGCCGCCAACGCGAAAGATATTACGATCACGCAGTCCGGTAACGCGATTGCGTGGGTGCAGGGTGACGGCGCACGCCTGCAACAAGTGGTGTGGAATCTGCTGATGAATGCCATCAAGTTCACGCCGCATAAAGGCAGTGTGAGGATCGTGCTGAGTAGCGATGACTATTGCGCCGAAATTGCTGTCATCGATTCAGGGCACGGCATTAAACCGGAATTCATCGCGCATGTGTTTGACCGCTTCCGCCAGGAAGATGCGAGCGCCACGCGCACATTCAGCGGCCTTGGCCTGGGGCTTGCCATTACGCGCCAACTGGTCGACATGCACGGCGGGAGTATCGAGGCGACCAGCCCGGGTGAAGGACTCGGCGCGACCTTCACATTGCGCCTGCCGCTGCCAACAAGACGGTAGGTCGACGAATCGAGCAGACCGTTGCATCCATCTGATCTGGCAACAAGCGACACCGCGCCTCGGCTCCATGCCGTGCATGTTCAGCTGGTGGAAGAGGATCCGGTTGGTCGGGCTCTGCTGCTGCGCATTCTCGACGACTACGGTGCCACCGTTACAAGTTGCATCACGACGGAGGAAGCGCTAGCGGGATTCAGCGCTGAACACTCTGACCTGGTCATCGGCAGCAGCGGCACGCCCGAGCCCGATGGCAATGTATTCATCCGCCGTCTGCGCTTGCTCGAAGACAACAGCATCTCGACTACACCTGCTGCTGCTCTGACTGTCATGACACACCCTGAAGATCGGCACCGCGCCTTGCTGGCAGGTTTTCAGGCACACCTTGCCAGACCGGTTGATCCGCTAGAACTGATGGCAGTACTGGCGTCACTGGTAGGACGCAATCAATAGCAGAAAATACTACTTACCGCGCTACGCCGCGATAGGTGATGACAGAGCGCCCGGTCAAAGCGCGGCGCTCCTCACTTAATCCTACAAGACAATCAGGCGGTGTCCTATGGGCATGTACTTGTGCCCGCGATAAATTGTGTCATGTTGTTATCTAGAACACTTTGAACGCGCCGATTGGCCGTCCGATTGGCACCCCTGCCGCGGTTAATGTTATCAGCGAGAGGTTATCAGCGAGAGTTGATCATGAATGAACACCACGTAATCGCGTTATTGAACAAGCTTATCGGCAAGCTGCTTTTCGCCGCCGGTAGAGTCGGCTCGAATCAACGCCTGATGCATGCTGGAAGACACTACTGCAGAGTCGGCAAGACACAGGCAACCATGGCCGATGCGCGTGCGGTTATCCGGCGCTGTATGCGTCGCGCTGCGATAGCGCCAACGTCACAGCAGCATGCGCTTGGCGGAAGCGTGATTGCGATCAGATAGACGATGATATGCGCAGCCGACATGCGCAGTAGAAATGTGAAATTGAAATTTGCCAATGAATTGGCATTTGAAACCTGCGACAGCAGGACTTGAAACAGACGGAGAAATCATGACTTCAAAAAAAACGCTGGCAGTCGCCGGCATGGCAGCAGGGTTGGTCACGTATTTTCTCGCCAAAATAAACGCCGCAGCACAACAGCGTGACGCCAAGCTGCACCGCAAGCAGGTAACAACTTGGGAAGGCGAAGGTGGGAATTTACCGCCTGCTCAACCACTGCAGGGACAATCGGCGCAAGAACAATCGTCCCAGATGCATCCGGCATCGCATTGAGCGCATTGAGCGTATTTCGCTTTTACTCTCGGTGCCATGCTCATCCTGCTTCCAATCAATTCAACACCACGCACCGCAAGTGCGTGATCTGCTTCTCAACTGAAAGGTATTACTCATGGATACTTCCGAAACCACCAACGGCACCATCAACAAAACGAGCAGCGTGTTCGATCAAAAAATTGATCAAGCTAGTAACGCCGCCCACCAGGCCATCAATGACGCCGCCAGCGCAACCCGCCCGGCTGTGCAACGGCTGAACCAGACCGCGCACCAGACCGTCGACAAGCTCACGCGCGTCGCCAGCTCGACTGCAGAAACCGTCGCCGCCAAAAGCACCCAACTGATGGATGCGCAAGAACGTCTGACCGAAGAATGCCGCGTGTACATCCGTCAAAAGCCGGTTACCGCATTGGCAGTCGCGCTTGGTGCTGGTTATTTGTTAAGTCGCCTGCTGACATCGAAAAAATAGATTGCAAGGATATGCGGTCTCTGTAATTGCGTCGCTGCGAGGCAGTTGACACAGATAAGCCGACCGTGAAGGTCGGCTTTTTTTATGGCGCTGCCATTCATTGCATGGCCCCAGATTTCGCTACACTGATGCCATGCAAACGCCACTCATCATTCAGCGCGGCATCGAGCCCTATACGTTGACCTATCAGGCGATGCGCGAGCTCACCGATCAGCGCAATGCCGACACGCCCGACCAGCTCTGGCTGGTATCGCACCCGCCTGTATTTACGCTCGGACTCGGTGCCGATCCTGGCCATATTCTCGACGCCCATCACATTCCGGTGGTGCAGACCGATCGCGGTGGGGAAGTCACGTATCACGGCCCCGGACAAGCCATCGTGTATCTGTTGATCGATTTGCGCCGACGCCACACCCAAGGCAAATTATTGGCACGTGAATTTGTTCACGCGATTGAGGCGGCGGTCATCGATACCCTCGCGGCGTATAATCTGGACGTCGCGCGCAAAGAAGGCGCTCCGGGCATTTACGTCGCGTCCGGCTTGTTTACCGGAGCAAAAATTGCCGCGCTGGGCTTGAAAGTACGCGTGAACGGCTGCACGTATCATGGTGTGTCACTGAACGTGGCGATGGATCTGACGCCATTTTCATGGATTCACCCTTGCGGCTACGAAGGCTTGGCATCGGTCGACATGCGCTCGCTCGGTACAGGTATCAATGGTTCCGATATCGCCGACGTAAACACCGTACAGGCCGCGCTGGCCAACAACCTGATTCAACGATTGAAAGGATAGCCGACTGCCAATTCATTGTGCAGCGGCCGCATCATGGCAGAAGACTCTCCCATTTCAGTACCAGCAATTGCCGCCGTCGCGACCTATAACCCGCTGGAAAAGCAAAAGGGTGCCGGCAAAACCGCGCGTATTCCGATCAAGATCATTCCTGCCGAGCGCCTGCCTAAACCGGACTGGATTCGCGTCAAGGCTGCCTCACCCTCAACGCGCTTCCATGAAATCAAAGATATCCTGCGCGCCAATCGCCTCGTGACAGTCTGCGAAGAAGCCAGTTGCCCCAATATCGGTGAGTGCTTCGGCAAGGGCACCGCTACCTTCATGATCATGGGCGACAAATGCACGCGGCGCTGTCCATTCTGCGATGTCGGCCACGGCCGACCAGATCCGCTGGACATCGACGAACCCGATAATCTTGCCAAGACGATCGCCGCCTTGAAATTGAATTATGTGGTGATCACGTCAGTCGATCGCGATGATCTACGCGATGGCGGTGCAGGACATTTTGCCGATTGCATTCGCCGCGTGCGCGAGCTCTCGCCGACCACACGGATTGAAATCCTGACGCCCGATTTTCGCGGCCGCATGGACCGCGCGCTCGAGATTTTAAAGATGGCACCACCGGATGTGATGAACCACAATCTGGAAACCGTACCGCGTCTGTACAAGGAAGCGCGGCCGGGTTCCGATTATGCGTACTCATTAAATTTGTTGAAGCGCTTCAAGGAACTGCATCCTGACACGCCGACCAAATCGGGCATCATGGTCGGGCTGGGCGAGACCTACGAAGAAATTTTGCAGGTGATGCGCGACTTGCGCGAACACGGCGTCGATATGCTGACTATCGGCCAGTATTTAATGCCGAGCGGTGACCATTTGCCGGTACGGCGTTATGTGCATCCCGATGTATTCAAAATGTTCGAAGCCGAAGCCTACAAGATGGGGTTTGTGCACGCCGCGGTGGGAGCGATGGTGCGTAGTTCGTACCACGCCGATGTGCAAGCGCAAGGGGCGGGTGTGACGATGGAGCAGCGTTAGGGCGATATACACGGGCCGGCAATTGCCGGCCGCATTGCTCAACTTATCGACATCGCCTGTTTTACGCCGCCAGCGCAGTCTCCAGCAACTGATGCAGCGCGGCGAAATCCGGCTCACCCAAATAGCGCTTGATGATCTTGCCTTGCCTGTCGATCAGAAAAGTGGTCGGCGTCATCTTCACATCACCAAATGCTTGCGCCAGCGTGCTTTGCGGATCAAGCGCCACTGTGAACGGCAACTGCCGGGTTTGCGCATAATTGAGTACGTAGTTTGGTGGGTCATCGCTCATCGCCACCGCGACAAAATCCAGTCCTTTTGATTTGAACTGATTGTAGGTCGCGACCATCTGCGGCATTTCCTTGACGCAGGTCGCGCAGCTGGTTGCCCAAAAATTCACCATCACGACTTTGCCGCGCAGGCTCGACAGCGGAATGCGGGTGCCTTGCAGATTGACGAACGTCACGTCAGGTGCGGACTTGTTGCCTGACAGCGATACATACGCCGTCGCACCAACGATTACAGCCAGCAATAGCGCGCCCAATTTCAGTCGCAAAGCGCGACGTGGTGCAGCAGTGGAAGATGGAGTGGCTTGCATGATGGCCCCGCGATAAAAAGAAGCCTGATTATAGAGATCCTGGCAGGCACGTGCACGGCATAGAACGCAACGCTGCAAATCAGCGTGTAGGCAGAGCACGTAATTCAGGGCCGAAAATAGGCAAATCCCTCACGCGCCTGCAATCGCGCAATTTCGGCAACGCCAGCAGGCACCGGCTTGGCGGCCGCAATGACACGCGAGATCGGCACATCATGCGCTGCCAGCGTATTCATACAGATACGAAATTCCACGCCCTGCTGCACCAGTGCATTCACCGCAGGCTCAAACAGTGTGCCATTGCGCTCAGCTGCATCCTTCAGCAAAAACCGGATACCGTCGCCAAGTGCGACCACCACGATTCTTGTATCAGGCGCAGCGCGCAGATGATTGCGGATATTGGCCAGTGCGCGTGATGCCTGATCGGTGCCATCGCCGACGTGATACACCACCTTGACCGGCTCTTCGGCGTAGGCAGGCATGATCGTGATCGCCCATGACATTGCGAGTACTTTCAGCAGGGTTCGACGTTGATCAAGCATAACGTCAGAGCGGCAAGATAATCGCGTGCGAAAATTTTTCATATCGGAAAATGCATGGGGTGTCAGATAACACAAGTGGCAAAAATCTCGCCGTGAAGCGATACACCTGCAGTGCGGATGATGACCCAAGTATGCCATTCTCCATCGGTCAGCTGCGTGCAAACTTGTATGAATCGGTGCTGCCAGGAGCAACCAGTCGAAAGAGTACAGGGAACTTGATTGCGCCTGGTGATACGCGATGGCGCGTGATCGCGCATGGCATCGCCGAAAAAACCAACACTTCCACAATTTGAGTTGACCACCACACCGACGCAACCGCATACTCAAAGACATGTTCACCGCCACAATCAACGTCTCCGCCGCCAATGCAAATACGATGCACGCCATTGCGCGCGCATCAACTGGGTCGATAGTGCGGTAATTAGTTCAGCATCGCAGAGATCAAGCCCCACCGGAAACGCTGGGGCTTTTTTCATGGCTTCTTCGTCCTCCGGTTTCACATGACGGAGGAAACGTGAAGCAAATACCGCAACAATGTTATCGCCAGACATTAGATGTCGTCAGGCCGACTCGCCTGCCAAAAATCGTCGTGCACTTCGCGGTGCCACCCAACGAGATCGTGGCATGGCGCGTCTTGGCCGACTGCGAAATAACGGTATGCGAAGCGCGTATCTGGTTGACCCGCGCCGGATCAGACTATGATTTCTGGCTGCAGCCGGGTGATCCGGCACTTCGCTTGTACCGCGGCGAGCGTATCTGGTTAAGCACGGACGGTGGCGTCGATGCCGAGGTATCACTGTCGATGGCAAACACGGGGACGGTACGGTGGCTGATGCAACTCTGGGCACGATTGTTTTTCTGATGATCGACACGGCCAGTCGATGCGCGCCGTGGCGTGCAGCGTCTGACCAGACGGCTGTTGACGCCAACTCGCGTAGCGGCACCGATTACCCGCTTGAGCAGGACGAGCGCCGTCCTCATGGCGTCTCCAGAAATCCCACCGAAAATATCCCTCGGTGGAATTTACGCTGCACCAATGACGTCGCTACTGAATGCACTAGTGGCCTTACTGTTGCCGCAATAGCACAATTTATTTTGCCGGCGGTGCACCAGCCGAGGAACTGAGCTGCCGCAATTCGTCGTCGGTGATTAACTCGAATACCTTGACCACTTTTTGTACACCGCTGACGCCGCGTGCAATTTCGGTAGCGAGATTGGCCTCACGCGGCGTGACGCGACCCAGCAAATATACGATGCCACGTTCGGTAACTACCTTGATCGAATTCGAATACAGATTTTTTTCATCGACAAACGATGCCTTGACCTTGCCGGTGATTAGCGCATCAGTTGAGCGCGAAGTGTAATCGGACGGCCCACCTACCATCAGCTCGTTGACAACAGTCACCACGCCGGAAATTGCCAGCACTTCACGCTCGACCGATGATTTCATCGCTTCGTCACGCACTTCGCCGGTCAGCAATACCTTGCGATTGAAGCTGGCGATATTCACATGTCCCGAATTACCGACTAATTGCGGAGTACGGGTCTCGGCCTTGATGACGATTTCCTTGTCTTCAGTTTGCGCACCGAGTGTGCGGCGGTCTGTTGCAGCCAGCGTACCGACAACGGCAGTACCAATTGCCATTTCAATACAGCCCTGCAGACTCAGTGCCACGGCCCCGCACAACAGCACGTTGGCCAACAGGCGACGCACCCGGGCCGGTAGACTTTTCATTACTTCAATCATTCACATCTCCTCCAAAAAGTGCAACGTCGATACCGTCGCACAGACAATGAATCGTGACCAGATGGACTTCCTGGATACGGGCCGTTCGTTCATGCGGTACGCACACATGTACATCGGCGTCGGTCAGCAATTTGCCAATCGCACCACCACCCTTGCCAGTGAGCGCCACAACCCGCATGTCGCGTTCCAAAGCGACCTCGACTGCTGCCAGTACATTGGCGGAATTACCCGACGTGGACAATGCGAGCAGCACATCGCCGGCTTGTCCAAACGCCTGCACCTGCTTGCTGAAAATTTCGTTGAAATTGTAGTCATTACCGACGGCTGTAATGATCGAGGTATCGGTAGTCAGCGCCATCGCTGGCAAAGGCAGACGTTCGCGTTCGAAACGGCCAACCAGCTCGGCGGCGAAATGCTGGCAATCGGCAGCCGAGCCGCCATTGCCGCAACACAGAATTTTGTTGCCGTTCGATAGCGCGGTAAACATCAGTTCAATCGCTTGCGCGATCGGTTGTGCAAGCAGGGAAGCAGCCTGCATTTTTAGGTCTGCGCTTTCGTGAAAATGCGCGATGATGCGTTGATTGGTCATCATGGAAAAAATCGAAATGGGGCTGGAAGGATCTGCCCGATGTGCGGCAGCGCGATAGCGTGGATTAAGTGGAATTCAGCGAGATTGAGCAAGATTCAGCAAAATTCAGCAAGATTTAACATTAGTCATGAGTTGATCGCATTTTGCAGCCATGTTATCACCGCACCGTCGATTGCCACCACATCGAAGCGACACGGCGGCGGATGACGGTAGCGCTGCAAATAAATTTGCGCTGCAACGATCAACCGTTTTTGCTTGCCGTGGGTAACGCTGTCGGCTGCACCGCCGTGTCGTCCGACGGCGCGCTTGCGCACTTCGACAAACACCAGAACGGCACCGCTGCGCATGACCAGATCGATCTCACCACCCTTGCACAAAAAATTGCGTTCGACCAGGGTCAGGTGATGCTGCTGCAGGTGGACTAGCGCCAGGTCTTCACCGGTATCGCCGCAGCGCTGCTGTGAGGTGCTACTTTTGCGTCGGCGCAGGGTCGCGATCAGTCCCATACACCCAGGTCGATCAGCGCACGCAAATACGCCCGGTGCCAGCAGCGGGTTGTCATTGCGACGGCAGGCGAGCACAATCGGCAGTCGATTGAATCGCCAGCATGTCCACCTGCCGTTTTGTTTTCCAAAGTGTCCTCCAATGACCGATCCGCTTGCTCAACCTGTTATCCCTGTTACACCTATGCAGCGCCTGCTCGATGAGATGGCACAGCAAAATTTTCCAACCGCGACCTTGTACATCGTCGCCACACCGATCGGCAATACCGGCGACATTACAGTGCGCGCACTGCATGTTTTGTCGATCGTCGATGCCATCGCCTGCGAAGACACGCGCAATACCGCGCAGCTGCTACACCGCTACGGTGTATCGAAATCACTGATTGCAGCGCATCAGCACAACGAGCGCGAAGTCGCCGATAAATTGATTGCGCGTTTGCAGGCAGGTGAACGTATCGCGCTGGTCTCCGATGCGGGCACACCCGCCGTATCCGATCCAGGCGCGCGTATCGTCGATGCCGTGCGCGCTGCTGGTTTGCGTATTTTGCCGCTGCCCGGACCGTCTGCGGCAATTACTGCACTCAGTGCGAGCGGCCTGCTCGATGAACACTTCTTTTTTGTCGGCTTTTTGCCAGCAAAAGGCAAACAACGCGAGACGGTGCTGCACAGCTTGACGGGTATTGCTGCGACCTTGATTTTTTATGAAGCGCCGCATCGCGTCGTCGACGCCGTGACCGCGCTGGTAGAGGCATTCGAGCCAACCCGGCAGATCGTATTTGCGCGCGAACTGACCAAGCTGTTTGAAGAGGTACATCGCTGCGCACTTGCCGACGCACCTGCCTGGCTAGCGGCCGATAGTCATCGTGAAAAAGGCGAATACGTGATTCTGTTGAACGGTGCGAGCAAGGCCGTTGCAGCCGAAACGGTCGAAGCAGATCGCGTGCTGCGCATCTTGCTGGCCGAGTGCTCGGTCAAGCAGGCTGCAGCGCTGGCAGCGCAACTCACCGGACAAAAGAAAAATGCGCTGTACGAACAGGCGCTTGCCATCAAGGCGGCAGAAGTAACTGAGTAATTCGGAATGGTTACTCAACCTGATTGGGTGCAATTTATTTGCACGCAATAAAAATGGGTAGGCGAGAAATCGGCTAACATCCTTTTTGGCATAATTGCCGATAATCGATAACAACTCAATCAGGAGAAACCCTTGAAACCGACCACTCTTTCGCTACCGGCGCTCGCCGCCACCGCGCTAACGCTGGTAGTTTGCGCAATAGGTACCGCGGCCGCGGCCGATCAAGCCGCAGCAGAAAAAAACGTGCATGAAAAAATCGTCGATACGATGCACACGCTGGCGAAAGGTCCGTATGTCGGCTACCGCTCGAACCATGCAAAAGGCATCGTTGTTACTGGCAGTTTCACGCCATCTGCAGAGGCGCCAACCCTGAGCAAGGCACCACACTTTTTGAAGACCGTTCCGGTCACGGTGCGTTTCTCTAATCCGACCGGCGTACCAACATTGCCTGATGCCTCGCCAAACGCCAGTCCGCATGGCATTGCAATTCGCTTTCAATTGCCCGATGGCGCCATCACCGATATCGTCAGCATTTCGTACAACGGTTTTCCCGTGGCGACGCCTGAAGATTTCCTGACCCTCCTCAATGCGATCGCTGCGACCAAGCCGGACTCACCGCATCCGAATCAGGTTGAACAATTTCTGGCAACGCATCCTGCCGCCAAAACCTTTGTCTCGGCACCAAAACCACCACCGGTCAGCTTCGGCACGCTGGCGTACTTTGGCGTGAACGCATTCCAGTTCACCAATGCGAAGGGTGAATCGCACTATGCGCGATATCGCATCGAGCCAGTGGGCGGCGTCGAGTCACTCACGCCAGAGCAGAGTGAAAAAGCAGCGCCGAATTATTTGATGGAAGAGCTGCCGAAGCGTATCGCCAAAGGTCCGGTTAAATTCCGTATCAGCGCGCAGGTCGCTGCAGCGGGTGACGCGATCAACGATGGCACCCAGGTCTGGCCGAACGATCGCAAGGTTGTTGAATTGGGCATCATGTCGCTCGATGCAGTCATGCCCGACAGTGCCGCTGCTGAAAAGAAGCTGGCTTACAACCCGTTGATTTTGGTCGATGGTATTGCGCCGAGTGCTGATCCGGTGTTGTTGTCGCGTCCGATTGCGTATGCGGTCAGCGTTGGTCGCCGCATGTCGGGTAAATAAACGTCAGTTCGCACCCCACGTCATGCGGTACCCGCGTACGGCATGACGCAAGCGCATCGACGAATAGACGTAATAGGTCGCAGCGCGCCCGTGGTATCGACGGATTCAGCGACGGTGTAAGTGATGCTGCGCGTAACTCCGTAAGTACGGTGCGTAAATTTGTTGCCGCTATAGGCCTAATTGCACGCGGAGGAAACCTGCCTCGCCTGCGGTAGTTTCCAGCGTTTTCCCTCCGCGGATATTCATTCATTCCCTTTCGCTTACCGCTGTACGATAAACGGTTTTTCACCACCGGTGTCAGCGAGTTTTTGTGCTGCCTGAGCGGCCTCCGTGCGCGTCAAAAACGGGCCGGAAAATAATTTGAAGACCGATCCTGTCTGCGCAACTTCAAGCTGCCGCAACGTGTCAGCCGCATCACGTGAAAAACGCAGGCGGGCTGCTTCGGCATTGGGCATCTGTGAAAATGCGCCGAGCTGCAAATAGAATCTGCCCGCGCCGGGCGTATTTGTCACAGCAGGCGAAATAGACGCAGCGTCGGTTGGCGGTAGCAGGTCGGCTCCACCCGCTGGGTCAATCTGCGCGGGGCTGGTCACTGTCAAGGTGGGAGATGATGCTGCCAGCGCTACTGTCTCCACGCGCACCTGCGGATCGACGGCAGTCACACTGACCATCGGCGATGGTGCCACTGTCACTGACGCTGCTTTGGGCATGTTCATCGCCGGTTCGGTTTGCACCACTGCGCGCTCACCCAATCGACTCTTTTCAAGCCGCGCAATTTCATCCGGAAGCAGGCGCTCGACTTCCAGTTCGCTGCTGCCTCTGCCGACATAACCCAGCTTCATCGCCGCGGTGTAAGAGAGATCAATGATGCGACTCGAATGAAACGGTCCTCGATCATTAACCCGCACGATCACCTGCTTGCCGTTCGACAGATTGGTCACGCGTGCATACGACGGCAGCGGCATGGTCGGATGCGCGGCCGTCATTTTGTACATGTCGTAGCGTTCGCCCGATGCAGTTTTCTGACCGTGAAATTTTTTGCCGTACCAGCTGCCAATACCGCGCTGCTTCAGCGGTTGGTTGGCGGCCAGCGGCGTGTAGATTTTGCCGAACACGACATAAGGCCGATTGGTACTCGGCAGGACTGTCTCGATTTTTGGTTCGGCGTCCGGTACCGCGAGCAGATTGGCGGGTGGATTCTCGCCGGGACCATCATCCTGGTAATAACCACCGCGGCCCGAGCCGGCTGCGGGCATCGGTGGCATGGGTGGCATCGCCGGCCGGGTGCTGGCGGCAGGACTATTCGGACGCGTCGGCCTTTCGGCAACTAGCGGCGGCGTGCTACACGCAGCCAGCAGCAAGCCGACACTGAGCGCGACGAACACAGATGAAAATGGCGGGCACTGTGCCGCTGGCGGTATTCGCATGCTTTTCCTTGCGCTTTGCACCAACTTGCGAAGGCGCGTGTTCATTAAATTCGCTTCCGAGCTCGGGCTTTGCCTGCATGTGCGGTCGCGCTGCGCTGTCGGTGACACCCTCGCTTTTGTCGGCAGGATACCACTGAGAACCAGCGCTCGCCGACAAACCCGCCTCCCATAAAAAGCGAGAGACGCACTACGACGCGCCAAAACGGCGTCGACCAACTTTTGCAAGGCCGCACAAATATTCCCAAAGAGAAAATAAATTTGAAGTTTTTGTTACTTATGGTTTATAACGGTATAAACCATAAGTATTAATTTTTGTCGCCACGCCCATTGCAGTTTTTTCGCTTCGATTTTGTATCGAAAAAGTACGAACTTATCAGGGTCTCCACGAGCGTACCGCGTACGAACTGCCATGTGTAAATCGCGAATGGCTACCAATGCACTTGCAACCAAGGAGAAAGACATGACAATTTCAGCCCCACTTTCATCAGCACTGGATGACCGCGACATCAACGCAAGAAGGCGCTTGTTTATCGTGGGTGCGGGTAGCGCTGCCGTATTTGCGGTCGG
>JAYTZV010000018.1:0-17474 GCA_043741695.1 Burkholderiales bacterium | reverse complement strand
CCGTCCAGCCGTAGAAGCAATTTATGCTTTTGCTCGCTCCGCAGACGATCTCGCCGACGAAGGCGATGCCAGCGCCGCCGAGCGTATTGGCGCGCTAGTTGCCTACGATACCGAACTCGACGCAATCCTTGACGGTCGCGCATCGGCATACCCCATTTTCAATCGGCTCGCGGCGATCATTGCCGTTCACCGCCTGCCGATCGAACCCTTTCGCGATTTACTGTCCGCATTTCGACAAGACGTCGTCACGACGCGCTATGCGAATTTCGCAGAATTGCTCGATTACTGCCGACGATCTGCAAACCCTGTAGGCCGGCTGATGCTGGCGTTGTACGGTGTGGCAGATACACGCAGCCTGCAACAATCTGACGCAATTTGCTCGGCGCTGCAACTGATTAACTTTTGGCAGGATGTTGCCATCGACTGGAAAAAAGCCCGCATCTATTTGCCGCTGGATGACATGCAGCGTTTCGAGATCACACCGTCGCATTTGGCAAGCGAGCAGGTCGACACGGCATGGCGCAGCTTGATGGCCTTCGAAGTCGATCGTGCGCGTGCCATGCTGTTGGACGGTGCGCCGCTTGCATTACACCTGCCTGGGCGCTTGGGCTGGGAGCTGAGACTGGTAGTGCAAGGTGGATTGCGCATTCTGGAACGTATTAGCGCTGTTAATTACGACGTCTTCCAGCACCGACCTCAGCTTGGACCATCGGATTGGCTATGCATGTTCTGGCGAGCATTACGCATGCGCAGCTGAAGCGGCTGCCGTGCGCAGATTCTTACCCGATCGAACAAATATTTGTCGACCTGCGTGCTCTCGGCTAGCATAGCGGATTCGAATTTGGCTCAGCGCGATTCATGTCCCCCGACGAGTACTGCCAACAAAAAGCCGCGCAAAGCGGCTCCAGTTTCTACTACAGTTTTTTATTCCTGCCGCCGGAACGTCGTCGCGCTATCACCGCGCTCTATGCTTTTTGTCGAGAGGTCGACGATATCGTCGATGAATGCAGCGATACTGCTATCGCCCGCACCAAACTGCTTTGGTGGCGCAAGGAAATCGCTGCGATGCTGGCCGGCTCGCCGACGCATCCGGTTGCGCGGGCGTTGCAGCCGCATGTCGCTACTTACGGACTCGATGGGGCGCATCTCGACGCCATTATCGATGGCATGGAAATGGATCTGGATCAAACCCGGTATCTCGACTTCATTGCCCTGCAACGCTACTGCTGGCATGTGGCTGGCGTGGTCGGTATTTTATCGGCGCGTATTTTTGGCACCACCGATCCGGCGACGCTCGAATACGCCGAAAAGCTGGGGCTGGCTTTTCAGCTGACGAACATCATCCGCGATGTCGGTGAAGATGCACGTATCGGCCGAATTTATTTACCCATCGATGAACTGCAACGGTTCGGCGTGACCGCTGCCGATTTGCTGCACGCGCGGCATGGCGAATCTTTTGTGCGGCTGATGCAGTTTCAGGTACAGCGCGCAGAGGCTGCCTACGACACCGCGTTCGCGCTGCTGCCCGCGGCAGACCGTCGCGCGCAACGTCCCGGTCTGATGATGGCGGCAATCTATCGCGCGCTGTTGAATGAAATCGAACGCGATGGGTATCAGGTTCTGGACCGCCGCATTTCACTAACGCCGATTCGCAAGTTGTGGCTTGCCTGGCGAACCTTCATTCGCGGCTGACAGTGTCATGCGCGGACAAATTGCTGTCATTGGTGCGGGTTGGGCTGGCTGTGCGGCTGCAGTTGAGCTGGCCGCACACGGCCGACAAGTCACCTTGTTCGACGCCGCACGCGTGCCGGGTGGCCGCGCGCGTAAAGTAACTTTGAACGGCAACACAGTTGACAACGGTCAGCATATTTTGCTGGGCGCGTATGCCGAAACCCTTCGCATGATGAAGCTGGTCGGAATCGATCAGGAAACTGCCCTGCTCCGCTTGCCATTGCAAATGCGCTATCCGAACAAGACGGGAATGGATTTTGTCGCTGCAAAACTTACGGCACCGTTGCATCTGCTTGCAGGCGTATTACGCGCATCAGGACTTTCTATAGCAGAAAAACTCGCACTCGCCGGCTTCTCAATTTCCGCGCGGCAAATTTCATGGACGCTTGATCACGATTGCAGTGTGACTGAGCTGCTGCATCGCTTCCGGCAACCAGAGCGCCTGACGCAATTAATGTGGCGCCCGTTGTGCTTGGCTGCATTGAACACGCCGCCAAGCGAAGCCAGTGCTCAGGTGTTTTTGAATGTTTTAAAAGATAGTTTGGGTGCGCGACGTGCATCGTCCGAAATGCTGCTTCCGCGGCTCGATTTGAGTGCGTTATTCCCGCAACAGGCCATCGATTACGTGATTGCACGCAGCGGCCATGCACACTTTGGAACACGTATCGGTTCTCTGCAGCAACGCCCAGGCGGTTGGAGCTTGCAAACGAACGGTGGCGCAATCGTCACGCCAGAGTTCGATCAGGTCGTCATCGCAAGCGATCTGCACAATGCAGCGGCACTGCTTGTACCACTAACCGAAAACGTCATCATGCCGGGTGCGTCATACCAGCCAATTACGACCTGCTATCTGCAGTATGACGACGATTGCCGTCTCGACGCGGCTTTTTACGCACTGGCAGATGAGCCGTTGATTGGATACTGGGGGCAGTTCGTATTCGATCGCGGTCAATTAGACGCGGCGCAGCGAGGTCTACTTTCCGTCGTCGTCAGCGCATCATCGCAAGCCGTGTTGAAGGATCACGATACGCTCTGCGCTGCCATCGGCATCCAACTTGCTGACGTTTTCGCACGTCCGGAGTTTGCCAATCCGCTTTGGACCAAAATCGTCTCTGAAAAACGCGCGACCTTCAGTTGCACGCCAGGGCTGAACCGACCTGACAACAGGACCGCCGTCGATAACATTGTGTTGGCGGGCGATTACACGGCCAGTCGCTATCCAGCCACGCTGGAAGCAGCAGTGCGCAGTGGCGTGGCGGCCGCACAACTGTTGATGGCCGGATAATCTGATTCGGCTCGGACAGTGCCTTGTGTTAAGTGCCAACCGGCGCGGCATGGATCACATTTGACGCCAACTATCTTCGGGTGTTGGCAACTCATCTGGTGACCTTGCAGGTCTTCGAACAGGCTGTCTTCGATCAAACACCGACAGCATTTTTTATCTGAATTCTTAGCTCGATTCCGACTGTGCAGGCAGACGAATGTTTAATCGACATTTGTTTGTTGTCAATGAATCAGCCCAACGTGCCGCCTACAATTTTTTTATGTTTCGGCGATCCGTATCGCGATGTTCGATGCTGCAACGGAACCACTTTTTCATCCCGTTAGTGATGCAGGAAGCCCCCCCAGTCACAAGCCCGAGTCAAACCATCACACCAGACCGCTATCATTCATGCGCGACAATTTACAGTACCGTTTTAAAGCTCGTAGACCATCACTCGGTGGGGTCGGCAATGTCTGCAGTAAAGCACGACTTGTGCTGGCAGTTTCGTGCCTTACCCTACCTCTGATGGTGCCACCGCTGGCACTATCGGCAAGCGCGCCAACGCATTCGCCCAGTCCGGCGACTACCGAAAAATCCGGGCTGGTAAACGTTGCTCTTGTTGCCCTCCCCACAGCGGGCAGTAAATCACTGAATCAGTTCGGTCCACTTAAACCGGTCGATATGCACCGTTCGGAAAGTGGTAACGCAACTCTTGACTCCATCGATAACTTACCCGCGTTGCCAGTAGCCATCAATGACGTAATTCCGGAATTAAGTAACAGACCGATCGTATCGATGCTGGCCGCGCTCTTGTTCATGATTGTCGTCATCATGATGTTGTATGGCCTACGGCATTTTGCCTTCACGCTAAGCCGACTTTTTGGAAAGCAGCGTCATCCATATATCGATATCGATACAGCCAACTGGCCGATGATCACCGTGTTCATCGCTGCGCATAATGAAGAAAAAGTGGTGGCTGGTTGTATCGAAGCATTGCTCGATTCAAACTACCCATCACAGCGACTCAAGATTGTTCCGGTCAATGACCGTTCGACCGACCGCACGCGCGAGATTATCGATGACTACGTAGTCCGCTTCCCGGGTCGCATTACGCCGTTCCATCGATTGCACGGAAAGAGCGGAAAATCTGCGGCACTAAAAGATGCGCTGGCCTATGTTGCCGGCGATATCGTCATCATCTTTGACGCCGATTATGTGCCCGGTCGTGGATTGTTAAAGCAACTGGTGGCGCCATTTTTCGACCCTGAAGTCGGTGCCGTTATGGGGCGCGTAGTTCCAATGAATACTGGCAGCAATCTGCTCACCCGCATGCTTGATCTTGAGCGTTCTGGCGGATATCAGGTTGATCAGCAGGCTCGGATGAACTTACGCCTGCTCCCTCAATATGGCGGAACGGTGGGTGGCGTCCGTTGTTCCGCAGTCAATGCGGTTGGCGGCTGGCACGACGATATTCTCGCGGAAGATACCGACATCACTTACCGGCTGATGATCAACGGCTGGAAAACAATTTATACCAATCGTGCTGAGTGTTACGAAGAGGTTCCCGAAGACTGGGCGGTGCGTATCAAACAGGTTATGCGGTGGTCCAAAGGGCACAACCAGGTCATGGTGCGCTATTGGTACCAATATCTGACCAGCCCGTTTTTGAGTATCCGTGAACGTCTCGACGGAATGCTACTTCTGTTGGTCTTCATCATGCCGTTACTGTTGCTGTCGGGTTGGCTGATCGTTGTTGCGCTCTATTTCACCAACGCGGGCTCGTTGCTGAACCGGCTGATCCCGGCATTCGCATTGATGGCGTTCAGTACGATGGGCAATTTTGCCGCATTTTTTGAGATAGCGATTGCGGTGCTACTAGATGGCAATCGCAAACGATTGCGCTTGCTACCGTTCAATCTGCTCTGCTTTTTTATCAGTTTACTGTCAATTTCGCGTGCGACCTGCAACCTGTTCGTCGACTGGATTTTAAAGCGCGAAATGGTCTGGGACAAAACCGTTCGCTACCGACAACCACCCTCCGCCTGACCAATACGGACTTCACGATGACCCTGCTGTTTCTCGCTATATGTATTTTGATACTGACCGTGCCTTTCGTGCCGGCATTGCGCGAATGGCGCGAGCCAGAAGATTGTGCACCGCTACCTATTTCACGCACGTACGCTAACGAAATTGATCACTTTGCCGATCAGTTTCGCGACAAGGCGTTGGCTGAAATTGCTGCAATGGACAACATCACGCACAGAAATTTTGAACTCGTCTGCGATCCCCCGGACCACATGGACTGGCTGTCACCAACGCGTCCACTCATCGCTCAATATCCTATTGACGTCTCACATGCAATTCGCTGCCAACAACCGCTGTATGCGATGTTATCGCTTGACTGCACTCGCGATAGCAGTTTTGCCGCAGTGTTCACGCAAGGCGATATTCGACTTGGACCCTACAGCGAGATACTTGAATGGGCACACGCTGATGGTGCGGTCAAACTTGATGTTGCGTGCATTGCACTGCGTCGACTGTCGTCGAAGGTGGCCATTGATCTCGCTGCGCAATGTTGTTTCGAACGTGTTTATGCGCCGGTAATTCGCTTCGGCGAACTGCCGGCGGATACGCCACCAGCAGAATCGCCCGGAGCGTTCTCGGCTGACATCGGTATGTTGCCAGGAGCCATTCGGCGCACGCCTGGTCTGCACATGATCAAAGGGGATTGCAGTCTTCCGCCGGGACATGTATTCAAGGGGTCTCTTGTCGTCACAGGGCGATTAATTATCGGTAACTACACCACTGTTATTGGCGATATCAAAGCAAGAGAAGGAACCATCATTGGTACCGGCGTGCGCATCATTGGTTCGCTGACGTGTGAAGACCGGATCTATATTCTGGACCACGCGGAAATAGCAGGCCCGTTGATTTCGGAAACCGATATTGTGCTGGGTGCTGGAACCGTCGTAGGGCGAATCGATGCACCTACAACGGTCAGCGCAGAAAACATCATTGCGAAAGCAGGAGCCGTCGCACATGGCTCGCTATGGGCAAGAAACGTGGGGGTTGTTTGGGCACCATAAAAATTTTTCTATCGCAGTTGGCAATCCTACTATTGGCCAGTTCATTGTTAATTAACGCGCACGCTACCACGCCTATGCCACTAAATTTGAAAGGCTTTGCTGAACCTGCCGGTGCAATTTCGATTCTCGAAACGGGCAATATTGTCGATCCCTATTTCACGCTGCAAGCACTACTGCTGGCGCGTGAAAATGGGCTGGATATTTCGCCTTATGCAGAAAAATGGGCCGACTGGCTGATTGCACGTCAGCGTCTAGATGGCAGCTTTGACCGATTTTGTCGCACCGGCCCGATATGGCTTGGTTGCAAATCTGCTGATGCCGATGATGCGCTGCTGGCGATCTGGTTAAAATTTCTCGACTCGATGCCGCGTCAGTTGAGCGAAAAAACTGCCTGGCGTAAAAGTTACGATGTTTCTGCAAAAACGCTGGCGCAACTACGCGACCCAAAACGGGGTGTCTATATCGTTTCTGCGCTTTTTCCGCACGGCCTATTCATGGATAACCTTGAAATCTGGTCTTACAAAACGACGCGCTCCGGCTACCTGCAAAGCATAGAAGCGCGTGAATTTGCGCGCGCAATCCGCAGCACTTTTTGGGATGCAAAATCCAGTCGTTTTTTAGTATCAACTCAACCTGAACAAAAGGACTTGAGGCACACTTTTTATCCCGAACATGTCGCTCAAATATTTCCACTGCTGTTCGATTTTCCGCTGCTACCAGAAGACTCCCGCCGGTATTATCAGCAGTGGATGAAGTTGCATCGAGCCACTTGGCTACAGCAAGTGAAAAAAGATTATGCCTGGGGACTGCTGGCTTTTCTTGCATGGAAAGAGCGAGATCGCACGTCTGCTCAATGCTGGTTGAGAGAATCACTGCCATATCAGCAAACGGGACATTGGACAGTGACCGATGAAGTCGTGGCGCAAATATTAGCAAAAAATGGACTGGTTGCCGCAGCTGTAAACGCAGACTGCAAGTGATCGTGTTGGGTAGTTACGCTGGTTATTCATGTTCAGTTACTACCGATATATTAAGCAGCCGACCTGAATATTTTTATCGGCAGGTGAAGTCTCGACGCAACGTTGATGTTTTCGCCTGCTGCTTGAAACCGGAACACGATCGCTCCGAATACGCCTCGTTTAAATAACGTGGAGAACACCCCTGCTACCGCCTCCCCTGAATTAGAATAATAAATTCTCGACATTTATAAAAAATAACAAATGAAATTTCAATTGAAAAAAACTGTGCAAAGCGCGAATTTTGGAACAGCAGCTCGTACGGTAGTGTTTTTGGTATCTGCGTTGGTTGGTAGTGAAATTGCATTTGCGCAGCCTGCGCCGCACTCAGAAAAAAATTCGGTTGAGAGCGCAAATGCTGCAAACAAAACCAGCAAGTTAAAAAAGATTTCTTCAAAACTAGCGCACTTTCGCAGCAACAAAAAAACCAAGAAGTCTCCCGTAATTAATAACAAAATGAATTCCTCGGATACACCAGGTACGGTAACCACTGGCGTATCTAGTGTGAAATTAAAGAAAATTCCACTCGGTGCAGAGAAACCCGAGGAAGTATCGGTTGCACAGTGATATACGCCTGCTGACGCCGATGTTCGGTAGCTAAATAGTTGCTTAAGGGAGTATTGTCAGCTGCCCCTCGTGCTAACCAGATTGTTATGGCAACGGGTTGAACGCTATGCATAAAGTCGGGGGTCGTCTTTTCATAGCACGTTGCGGTGGCACCGCATTACCTGAGTTGAATCGCCCCGGAAATTTTTTGACCAGATGGCATGCCGAGCACGACTCTTTATTAAGAAAGAGTGGCTGAGTGGGCGCGCGTCTTGACGGGATCAGAGCTTCGGTAACAGCAATTGTGTATTCAACGCGGATCTTGGACGCAGAGAACTTATTGGCGCGTTGACCTCACATGCGCACAAGTGTGAGGGTTAAAAGGAAATTAGCCGCTGACCTGTTAGTTCAATGCGAAGAATTATTGGAGGCGGGGGTCGGGATCGAACCGGCGTAAACGGCTTTGCAGGCCGCTGCATAACCACTTTGCTACCCCGCCTTGGGGTTTGCTGATGAGCTGTCCCGAGACCCGGGACAACTGAAAACACTGCGTTACAACCACGTTACCAGGCACTACCACGAGTAGTACTATCGCCATTTACTGGAGCGGGAGAAGAGTCTCGAACTCTCGACCTCAACCTTGGCAAGGTTGCGCTCTACCAACTGAGCTACTCCCGCATTATTGACATCATCGAACGTATTTTAAAACTTAAAAAACAGATTCTGCGATACCGTCCGAATAAAAAAGGAAGCCAGTTGCGGCTTCCCTTTTTGTATTCTGGAGCGGGAGAAGAGTCTCGAACTCTCGACCTCAACCTTGGCAAGGTTGCGCTCTACCAACTGAGCTACTCCCGCATTCACAACAGCCACGTATTATAGCGACCACCCTCGCTTTGTCAAGCGAGCTTATGCTCTGTGCGCTACCGTTTCTAACCCACATTCCAGACCGCCACTCTGACCTCTTGTTCCAGGAAGCCCCATGGCGCATACGTCATAAATCGTCAGCCTCGAACAACTGCTAAATAAAATTTATGCCGCGCTTTACTCCGTGAACATGTCAAGACAAGTGGGCGTCACTTGCCCGAATCAACGGCCACGCCTTGCGAAGATAATAGAACATCGACCAGACCGTTAATACTGCAGCGACAGCAATCAGCCACTGCCCCCAAAGTTCAGTATCGATGACATCAAATAGCGGCCGTGAATACAGCAGCATTGGAATCGCGATCATCTGCGCGGTGGTTTTGATTTTACCGATAGAGCTGACAGCCACCGACTTCGATGCGCCCAGCTGCGCCATCCATTCACGCAATGCGCTGATGGCGATTTCTCGACCGATGATGATGAACGCGACGATCGCATTCACCCGATCCAGATGCACCAGCACCAGCAGTGCGCCTGCCACCATCAGTTTGTCTGCGACCGGGTCAAGAAATGCGCCGAAGGCCGAAGTCTGATTCCAGCGTCGCGCGAGAAAGCCATCGAACCAGTCGGTGACTGCCGCGACAATAAAAATACCAGTCGATGCAACCGCCTGTTGGAAAGGGCTCATCCACGATTGCGGCACATAGAATACGCCGACTACCAGCGGAATCGAAGCGACTCGCAACCAGGTCAGTAAAATCGGAAAATTAAAAGGCATGACTGCAGCTTAAAAATGACGCTTGAAAAAGCAGCTGATTATTTCAGCTGATGAATCCAGCAGATAAATCCAGCCCGGTTAGACAGCTTCAAGCCAGCTGTCGGAGAGTGATTATGCGGCGTGTTACTGATGGCGTAATTTAATGCAATTGGCGATAAATGTCTTCTGCCAATTGGCGCGAGATACCGTCGACAGTGCACAATTCTTCGACGCTTGCGCTGACCACACCACGCAAACCACCAAAGCGTGCGAGCAGTTTCTGTCGCCGCTTGGCACCAATACCTTCGATTTCTTCGAGTCGCGATGTTTGCCGCGTCTTGGCTCGCTTGGCGCGCATACCGGTGATGGCGAAGCGATGTGCCTCATCACGAATTTGCGCGATCAGCATCAGGGCAGCAGATTCTTTGCCAAGTTCTTTTGCCTCGCGACCATCGACAAAGACCAGCGTCTCCAGACCGACCTTGCGGCCCTCGCCTTTTGACACACCGACGATCAAACTAATATCCAGTCCCAGTTCAGCAAATACCTGACGGGCCACTTCGACCTGTCCCTTGCCGCCGTCGATGAGCACAATATCGGGCATCACGCCATCGCCGTTGGCGACTTTCTCATAACGTCGCGTGAGCACCTGGCGCATCGCCGCATAGTCGTCGCCGGGGGTAATGTCATTAATGTTGTATCGACGATATTCCCCGTTCTGCATGGCGTGGTGATGAAACACAACGCACGATGCTTGGGTCGCTTCGCCTTGCGTGTGGCTGATATCGAAACATTCCGCCCGCAGTGCATCGAGCTCGGCACCATCGAGTCCAAGTACCTCTGCCAGCGCACGCGTGCGCGCTTGCTGAGAGCCCTGCTCCGACAACAAGCGGGCCAGTGAAATTTCAGCGCCCTTGATCGCCATTTCCTGCCACTGCCGGCGCTGTCCCTGCGGTTGAAACAGTAAATGGATTCGGTGGCCGCACTGCTCCATCAATGCCAGCGTTAATTCGGGTTGATCGAATTCGAGATTCAAGATCAGCGTGCCGGGAATAAATTTATCGATGTAATGCTGCGCCAGAAAAGCCTGCAGCACTTCGATTTCGATGGTGGCTTCTGCGGTTGCGAGCGCATTATCGACATGGCTCGGAAAATAAGCACGATCACCGAGATGACGCCCACCGCGCACCATCGCCAGATTGACGCAAGCGCGCCCTCCTTGCACCAGCACGGCAATGATATCGATGTCGGTATCACCACCGGTCTCCATGGTTTGCTGATGCAGCACCCGCGACAAGGCGCTGATTTGATTGCGTACTGCCGCAGCTTGTTCGAACTTCAAATCACCTGCCAGCGCATGCATTTTTTGCTCGAGCGATTGCAGCACTTCGCTTTGTCGTCCGCGCAAAAACTTGGTGGCGTTATCGACGTCGATTGCGTAATCATCTTGATTGATGAATTCCACGCACGGTGCACTGCAGCGATGGATCTGATGCAGCAGACAAGGCCGGGTCCGATTGGCATACACGCTATCTTCACAGGTGCGTAATAAAAAAACCTTCTGCAAAATTTGCATCGATTCCTTGACCGCCCATGCACTGGGGAATGGCCCGAAGTACTGGTGGCGCTTGTCGACCGCACCGCGGTAATACGCCATCCGTGGAAAATCCTGCCCCGTAATTTTCAGATACGGATACGATTTATCATCGCGAAAAAGAATATTGAAACGCGGTTGCAGCGTCTTGATGAGATTGTTTTCAAGCAGCAGCGCCTCGGCTTCGCTGCGCGTGACGGTGGTTTCCAGCCGCATGATGCGCTCGACCATCATCGCAATGCGCGAACTAGTGTGCGTCTTTTGAAAATAACTCGACACGCGTTTTTTCAGGTCACGCGCTTTGCCGACGTACAGCACATTATTGTCTACATCGAAATAGCGATACACGCCCGGCAGATGCGGCAGCTTGCCGACTGTCTCAAGGACAATCGCGCGCGGATCGAGGCTGTCTGCTGGCGCTGCGGAGTCGATGCTCATGACCGGTGTTTCAATGCGAAAGAAAGAACGCGAGCCATCACGATATTGATGGGTCCGCGGAATTCACGCACCCTGTTCAGTTTTTCAAAAACGCGCGTAAATTACTTTGTGCTGAACGATAGCGTGCATCGGTCTGCAGCGCGTCCCACGTCATTGGCGCGGTATTCGGTATCAATGCAGCGATGCGCTTCGCACCTGAGCCATCACCAAACGCAGTCGCCGGATCAAGCTGCGCAAGCAACTGATCTGCCTTGTCGGTGGCATTACAAATCAGGATCATGTCGCAGCCTGCCGCAAGTGCCGCGTTCGCGCCATCGACCACAGTGCCCGCTACGCTGGCACCTTCCATACTGAGATCATCACTGAAAATGACGCCGGTAAAATCCATCTGATGACGCAGCATCGACAGCCATTTTTTTGAAAATCCAGCCGGATGCGGATCGACTTCCGGATAAATCACATGCGCCGGCATCACGCCTGCCAAGCCAAGACCGAGCCAGTCATATGGTGCTGCATCACCGCCCAGAATAGTTGACAGCGGCCGGTCATCGACCGGTACCGCCACATGCGAGTCGGCTGAGGCATAGCCGTGACCCGGAAAATGTTTGCCACAGTTAGCCATGCCCGCCAGCGCCAGGCCGTGGTTCAGACTTTTTGCCAGCAGCGTCACGACGCGTGCGTCGGAATGAAATGCGCGGTCGCCAATCACGCTCGATGCGCCGTAATCCAGATCGAGTACCGGCGTGAACGAGAGGTCGACACCGCAAGCGCGCAATTCAGCAGCCAGAATGAAACCGATATCGGTAGCCATGCTGGTCGCGGCCAGTACGTCTTTGTCCCACAACATGCCGAGCTGGCGCATCGGCGGTAAGGCAGTAAAACCATCTGTCTTGAAGCGCTGCACCCGACCGCCCTCATGATCGACTGCGATCACGATGCCAGGTCGGGCAGCGTGAATTGCTGCGGTCAATGCAACTAGCTGCGCACGGTCGCGGTAATTGCGCGCAAACAAAATGACACCACCGGTCAGAGGATGTTGAAGTCGGCGCAAGTCATCGTGATCGAGCACTGTTCCGGCAACGTCGAGCATCACGGGGCCTAGTCGGATTGAGGTTTGACTGTTTGCTACTTGTTTCATATTTTCTCCACAATGACAAAGGCGACTGCGTAATCAGATTCGTCGGTGATCGATACTTGGGCAGTGAGTTGATGGTCGCGCATGAAAGCGTCCAACATGCCGCTGGTGCGCACGATCGGTTTGCCTCCAGGCGCGTTTAGCGTTTGCATGGCGCGCCAGGTCATCGGCATGCGGATGCCCAACCCAATCGCTTTGGCGAATGCCTCTTTGGCGGCAAATCGGGTCGCCAGAAAACGCACTCCGCGCGCGTGCAACTGCGCATCGCGGCGATGAAATTTTTCCAGCTCTTCATCACCCAGAATTTTTTCTGCAAAGCGCACACCATGACGTTGCAACGCCGCGTCGATGCGATTGATCTGGATAATGTCGGTACCTATTCCGTAGATCATGGGGTCGCGCTCGCAACAGATCGCACCATCGACGGCGCACATGCTGCCACCATCAGCGCTTTCATCTCACGCACTGCGCTCTGCCAGCCAACCGTCATTGCGCGGATCGCGACAGCATGACCAACATTGATCTGTGTGATTTCACCCGATGCTGCGAGCTGACCAACCAGTTCGTAATCCACACCGTGTGCGAGATGGACTGCCATGCCGGATCGCTGCGCAGTCAGTATCGCCGCGCGCAGTTCAGAAAATCGTGCATGCTGATCTGCAGGATCGGCGCGCGCAATCGCTATCGCATCAAACTCCACCGCAGTAATACCCGCATCCGCCAATGACTGTAATTGCGACGTGACTGGATCAAGCGACACGACAATTTGCATTGACAGCGAACATAGTTGCGCCAGCGCGTCGTGAATCAAGGAAAGTGAACTGTCAGAAATCACCGCGCCATCTGGGCTAGGCGTGTTATGCGGGTTATGCGTGTTGTTTAGCGCATGGAAGCAGACCGATTGCGGTCGTACTATCCCGGCGAAATCAATCATCTCGCGCGTGAGCGGCATCGCAAAATGGACTTCGGTTACTGCGCACATCACTGCATCAATATCAGCATGGCGCAGCGTCATTGAAGATGAATCGACTGTAAGCCGAATCACATCTGCACCTGCTTCTTCTGCTGCCTGCGCAAAGCGCGCAAGATCAAGCCCGCGTGACGACGGTCGCAGATCGCGCAGTGTCATAACGGTTGCAAGGTTGACGCCGAGTTTCGGTGTCGCTGCAGGAGGATTCAAAAAACTCATCGCGAGAAAAGTCGGGTCAATAGTGGGAAAAGATCGGAGCGCGCTGGCATCAAGATCGCATCAGGTGGAATCAATATCACGGCTGCCTGCATCAAAGCTGCATCAGATCAATCAAGATCTGTCGGGTATTTAATTGTGCGCCACCGAGGTGGTGCGCCAGCAAAAAACGCATCAGGAATTTGCTCTGTAATTGCGTGGTGCTGTCCGTGTAGTCGTCACGTTCCATATCCAGCAACGTCGAACCGATCACGCGTGGCCATTGGTCTGCCGGGTTTGCTGGCCGCGGGCCGCGCTCCGGATCAACCACGTAGACGGTATCAGCAATGACCTGCTGCCCGGTCGAGGTACATCGCGTCAAATCACCGGCAACACCAGTCTCGCGCATCAGACCGAGCTCGAATTTACGCAACACGATCGGCGCTGCTTCATCGTGTGCCAGCTGGTTCAGTGCAGCGACATAGTGATCGAACAGCAGCGGGTGCGGGTCATCACGGGCCACCAGTTTGACCATCAGCTCATTGAGATAAAAGCCGCACAGGAGCGCCGCTTTTTCCAGTGGCAGCAAGCCACCAACCCACTCGGCACCGATCATGGTTCGCACTTCCGCTTTGCCACTCCAGCTGACCGACAGCGGCTGAAAGGTCTGCAGTACGCCACGTAATGTCGAGTGGGGTCGCTTGGCACCTTTCGCTACCAACGCCACGCGGCCATGATCGCGTGAAAACACGTCGACAATCAGGCTGGTTTCCTTGTACGGGTAGCTGTGTAAAACAAATGCCGGTTGACCGTGGATGCGATGTTCTTTCTCTGCTGGACGAACGCGCCTCGCGCGCGTCGGTGCTTTCTCGGCGACGGGCGTTGCTACGCTGCCCACCGCGCTGTCGGCTGCATCAACAAGCCGTATAGCAGCGCCTTCGGCAAGCAACCCGCCTGCGTTGACGCTGCCCACTGCAGGCTGCAATGACTCAGCGGCCATGCGCATCAGGTGCCTGACTATTCGTAGCCATAAGCACGCAGCCCCGCCTCGTTATCTGCCCATCCAGATTTCACCTTGACCCAGACTTCAAGGTAGACCGGCCCGCCGAACAAGCGCGCCATATCGAGCCGGGACTGTGTCGAGATTTCCTTCAGGCGCGCTCCCTTCTGCCCAATCAGCATCGACTTGTGGGTATCGCGCTCAACCAATATCGCTGCGAACACGCGGCGCAGATCACCTTCCTGTTCGAATTTTTCGATCAGCACGGTGCTGGTGTAAGGAAGTTCATCACCGACAAACCGGAATACCTTTTCGCGAATGATTTCAGCGGCAAGGAATTTTTCGCTTCGATCGGTAATGTCGTCAGGGCCAAAAATCGGCGGGCCTTCCGGTAAAAAATTGCGGGCTTCTTTTTGCAAGGCATCGAGCTGAAACCGCAGCGTTGCCGATACCGGCACTACCGCGGCAAAGGGATGCTTCGCCGCTATTTGCTGCGCAAACGGCAGCAGTACAGCTTTGTCTTTGACCCGATCAGATTTGTTGATGACGAGGATGCACGGCACCGACGTTGGGATTAAGTCCAACACTTGCTGGTCAGCGGGGCCAAACGTCCCTGCCTCAATCAAAAACAAGATGACGTCGGAAGAGGTCAAGGTATTGGAGACGGTTTTGTTCAGCGTCTTGTTGAGCGCATTTGCGTGTCGAGTCTGAAAACCGGGCGTGTCAACGTACACGAACTGTGCATCCTCATTCGTCTGGATGCCGGTAATACGATGCCGCGTGGTCTGTGCCTTGCGCGAAGTAATACTGACCTTGGCGCCAATTAACGCATTCATTAACGTCGATTTACCGACGTTCGGACGGCCAACAATAGCGATATATCCGCAGCGAAAATGCGAAGGTGCGGCGGTATCAGTCATGCGATCTTTGTGTGTGTTGTTGGTCCGGCCGGATTGGCCGACGATTCAGCGGAGACGGCTTCGTCAACGGTCCGCCGCGGCGCGGGCTTGATGTCCCGCGCTGAACTGTCCTTGTCTTTTGCACCGGCTTTTGCTGCTGGCGCTGCATTCGATACTGAAACTGGCGCGTCTGCTGCAATTGCAGCTGCAGCTGCGGATGCTTGTGGCGATAGCGACGCCGACACCGGCTCTGTACTTGCCGGCTCGACAGGCGACAGTTCCATATCCGCTTGAATCGTCGCGATACCAGCAAGTTTCAATTGCGACGTGCGGGGTTTGCTTTTGCGCGATGCAGATGGACTTTTCAGAAAAGCCGCCTGCACGGCTTCAAGAGCTAATTTCGCTGCGGCTTGTTCGCCGGCACGACGACTGCCGCCTGCGCCAAAGACCTGGATATCAAGTTTGGGTACTAGACATTCAATTTCAAATTCCTGGTTGTGCGCTGCGCCATGCGTGGCGACGACGTTGTATTGCGGCAGCGCAATTTTTTTTCCTTGCAAATATTCCTGCAACAGGGTTTTCGCATCCTTGCCGAGCGTCTTTGGATCGACCGTATCGAGAATCGGAATGTAAAGCGCCCGAATCACATCACGCGCCACATTAAACCCCGCATCGAGATAAATCGCGCCGAACAAGGCTTCCAGCGTATCGGCGAGAATTGACGGGCGCCGAAACCCGCCTGACTTCAATTCACCCTCACCAAGTCGTAAAAATTGCGACAACTCCAGACGCTGCGCAATTTCATAAAGTGACTGCTGTTTGACAAGGTTAGCGCGCAAGCGCGACAAATCACCTTCATCGATCTTGCTGTAACGCTCGAATAGCAGCGAAGCGACAACGCAGTTCAAGATCGAATCGCCGAGAAATTCCAGTCGTTCGTTATGCACACTGCCATGGCTTCGGTGGGTCAATGCTTGCTGAAGCAATGCGGCATTGGCGAAGCGGTGGCCGATTCGATCTTCCAGAGGCATGGCATCCATTTCAGTCGAGGCGACTGTTGTGTAATCTGTTAAGTGATTAACTGGCGGGTTTCTTCGGCGCAGGCGCTGGAACAATACCGTTGGCTGCGGTCGTCGCCTCATAATCGATGAGAAGAGAGACAGGCCCAACCATTGGAACTTTCTTTTGGTACGCGATACTGAGTTCGATCTGGTCGCCGTTAGGCGTCAGTTCCAGATCCTTGCTGCTGACCGAATCAATGTAGCCCGTTTCAGTCAGCTTATCGAATGTTTTTTTGATTTCTATCGGGGTCGTGCCAGACGCTTTAGCCGTGGCCATCGCTTTCTTGATCGACATGAATTCGATCACGGTTGGCGATACTTTCAACGCCAGCACACCGACCAGACCCACGATGGCGAGCACGAAAATTAGCCCTACCAAAGTAATTCCATCCTGCTTTGATGACGATCCGGATTTCATCGTTACACTCCGTGGGGTTATCAATTGATACTGCCAATACGCTTTAAATTGCCAAAATTCATCCAGACAAAAAACGCTTTGCCGACAATATTCTGATCTGGCACGAAGCCCCAATATCTACTATCGGCACTATTGTCCCGATTATCCCCCATCATAAAGTAATGTCCAGCCGGTACCGTGCAAGCAAAGCCATCTGCGTTGTAACTGCAGGCTTCGCGCATCGGATACGGCTCGATTGCCCCCAGGTCGTCTGGCGCTTCTGGCCGGTTCAAAATACGATGTTCAGCGCTACCCAGTTTCTCTACAAATTGTTTTGAGTAGGTTAAGCGTTCATCATCGAGATAATCCGGTAGCGGCTGATAAGATAAAGCTTCACCATTAATCGATAAGCGCTTGTTCTTGTACACTATTTTATCACCAGGAATGCCGACCACCCGCTTGATGTAATCCAGGCTCATATCCTTTGGATATTTGAAGACCATGACGTCGCCGCGTTGGGG
>JAYTZV010000017.1:0-6681 GCA_043741695.1 Burkholderiales bacterium | reverse complement strand
ATCACGACGTTCAGAAAACTGCCAATCAACAGACCAAGAATGCCGGCCAGTACGGCACCCAGCACCACATGCGGTGCTGCCAAATATAAAAATTCCTGCATCAGACCACGGAACCCAATTTGAAGATAGGCAGATACATCGCAATGACCAGACCGCCGATAATCACGCCGAGCACCACCATGATCAGCGGCTCCATCAGGCTCGATATTGCCGCTACTGCATCGTCGACTTCCGCTTCAAAAAAGTCGGCAACTTTGCCGAGCATCTGATCGAGCGAGCCTGATTCTTCACCGATCGAGACCATCTGCGTCACCATGTTTGGAAACACGCCGGAATTTTGCATCGCCACCGTCAGGCTGGTACCAGTACTGACTTCACTCTGGATTTTTTTGGTGGCGTCGAGGTAGACCGCGTTACCTGCAGCACCACCAACCGAGTCGAGCGACTCAACCAATGGCACACCTGCGGCGAACATGGTTGCCAGTGTGCGCGTCCAGCGTGCGATGGTTGCTTTGCGGATCACTGCGCCGAAAATCGGTGCATGCAGGAGCGTACGGTCCATGAATCGTTGCACGTTGAGGTTGCGTTTCCATGCCTGAAAAAAAGTGTACAACGCAGCGAATATCAGTCCGAAAATGAGGTACCAGTAAGCGACAAAAAAATCCGAAATCGCCATCACGATCAGCGTTGGTGCCGGCAGGTCGGCACCGAAGCTGCGGAACACTTCCTTAAACGCAGGCACCACAAAAATCATGATCACGGCAGTGACCACAAACGCGACCACCAGAATCGAGATCGGATAAAACAGTGCAGCCTTGATTTTGCTCTTGATGGCGATTGTTTTTTCTTTATAGATCGCCAGGCGCGTCAACAAATCTTCGAGAATACCGGCCTGCTCGCCCGCACCCACCAGATTGCAAAACAGCGGATCGAAATACAGCGGGAATTTGCGGAACGCCTGATTCAAACTGGTACCGGTCTCGACATCGCCGCGAATATCCATGATCAGTTTCGACATCGACGGATTGGCGTGACCCTTGGCGACAATATCGAACGATTGCAGCAACGGCACACCGGCTTTCATCATCGTCGCTAGCTGCCGGGTAAACAGGCTGATGTCTTTTTCGGAAATTTTTTTACCGCTGCGGAAGGTTTTCTTTTTGACCTTGCCAACCATGATGCCTTGGCGGCGCAGCGTGGCATTGACGATTGCTTCGCCGCCAGCGCGAATTTCGCCGCGTACAATTTTGCCGGACTTGTCTTTGCCTTCCCAGGCATAAATTGATTCCTTGACCGTGATCGTGGCGGAAGGTTTGCGCGCTGCAGTTGCCATCATTGCTCCTGATTATTCGTTGGTACAGCCGAGGATTTCCTCAAGGCTGGTCAAGCCTTGTTTGACCTTTACCAGGCCAGACTGGCGCAGTGTACGTACGCCATCGAGTTTGGCTTGCGCTTCAATTTCCAGCGCGGTGCCGTGCGTCAAAATAATGCGCTCGATCGATTCCGTGATTGGCATAATCTGGTAAATGCCGAGTCGACCTTTGTAGCCGCTGCCACTGCAGCGCTCGCAACCTACCGCGGTATAGGGCTTCCAGGTGCCGTCAAGATCTGCATCGGTGAAGCCGGCTTCAAGCAATGCATCGTCAAGAATCGTGGTCGGTTTTTTGCAGGTGCAGAGTCGCCGCGCCAATCGTTGTGCAGTAATCAGAATCACTGACGAAGCAATGTTGAAGGGCGCCACGCCCATGTTCATCAGACGGGTCAAGGTCGATGGTGCATCGTTGGTATGCAAGGTTGAGAACACCATGTGACCGGTCTGCGCCGCCTTGATTGCAATGTCGGCGGTTTCGAGATCGCGAATTTCGCCGACCATGATAATGTCCGGGTCTTGCCGCAAAAATGCTTTGAGCGCGACTGGAAAAGTCAGGCCAGCGCGATCATTCACATTCACCTGATTCACGCCCGGCAAATTGATCTCGGCCGGATCTTCGGCAGTGGCGATGTTGATGCCAGGCTGATTCAGAATATTCAGGCAGGTGTACAGCGACACGGTTTTGCCTGAGCCAGTTGGGCCCGTCACCAGTACCATGCCGTATGGTCGATGAATCGCGTTCATCAAGGTTTCTTTTTGGTCGGCATCATAGCCCAACGCCTCGATGCCCATTTGCGCTTGCGAGCCATCCAGAATCCGCATGACGATTTTTTCACCGAACAGCGTCGGTAGCGTACTCACACGAAAATCGATCGACCGTACTTTGCTCAAGACCAGCTTCATACGACCGTCTTGCGGGACGCGTTTTTCCGAAATATCGAGTTTCGAAATGACCTTGATACGCGAGGCAAGTTTTTCCTTGATGGCTAGCGGTGGCTGGGCAATTTCGCGCAGCACGCCATCGACCCGAAAGCGAATCCGGTAAAACTTTTCGAAAGGTTCGAAATGCAAATCCGAGGCGCCGAGATTAATTGCATCGATCAACATTTTTTGCAAAAACTTGACCACTGGTGCATCGTCAATATCGGCTGCGGGTGCATCGGCGACGGTGTTTTGTTCTTCGTTGGCGAAGTCAATGTCGAGCCCGTCGCCAGTAAGTTCAGCGAGTGTGTTTTCGGCGCTTTTTCCAAGCTGCTCGATCAGTTTCAGTAAACTGAGATGCTCGACAATGACCAGCTCAACGGTCAGCTCGGTCTGAAACTTGATCTGGTCAAGCACCGTGTTGTTGGTCGGATCCGATATCGCCACCGATACCTTGTTACCGCGCTTGGCCAGCGCAATGACGCGCTGGCTTTGCATCAATCTGGTATCGATGACGCCTTCCGGGCGCAGCGCCATATTGAACGACGCGAAATCAAGGATCGGATAGCCGAAGGTTTCCGAGCAAAATTTGGCTAGCGCGCGCGAGTCGAGGGTGCGCGACGCGATGAGCGCGTCAATGAACGGCTGGTTGTCGACGGCAGCTTGCTTCGTCAGTGCGTCGATTTGCGTCGGTGACAAACGGCCGGCCTGCAGCAATGCGCGCGCCAAGCCAGGCATGGCGATGTTGGTTGCGGTATTGGATAAAACTGCGGCCATAAATTTGTCTGAATAAAGATCGAACTGCATCGAACTGCTTCGAACTCAATCGCGTTGCATCACGTTGCATCACGTTTTATTGCCGATTTCTTGCCCCGGCAGGCGCATTGCGCTGGTAATCCGGCTAGCATGCCACGTTTTGAACAGTCGATGGCAAGGCTCCCTCCTGCGGAATTCCAGATACTCGTCTGATGATGCCGGGAAGCATCAAACTTGTAAAGGCATTGTGGTTGCACACGGCTCTGTCGTCAGTGACACGCGACATTCCTGCCCAAATTAAGGTGGCGCGCCGGGGAAGGTAACCTCGGCGGATCTTGCTACGACCGGCCCTGGTCACCGCATCATTGCATCAGGCGACCCGTTCGCTATTGCGTAATTCAGCGAGGCGAATCAACTTGATCACCTTGATCGACTGATTCTTGACTTGCACGATTTCTATGACGCAGTTGTTCAGCTTCAAACAGACGCTCGCCTCTGGAATATCCTGCAGATAGTCGAGCAGCAGGCCATTGATGGTCTTTGGTCCATCGAGCGGGAACTGCAAGTGCAAATGCTTGTTGATATCGCGTAGCGTGGTCGAACCTTCGATCAGCACTTCACCTTGCGCATTCCAGACAAAATGATCGGCGCGTGCCGAGCCGGGTGTCGATGTGGTGAAGTCGCCGATCATTTCCTCGATAATGTCTTCGAGCGTCACCAGCCCCTGCACTTCACCGTACTCATCGACAATAATGGCGAGCCGTTCATGGTTTTCCTGAAAATACTGCAACTGGGTCAATACGTCGGTCTCTTCAGGGATGAAATACGGCGGCGTCAGCAGCGCACGGAAATGCTCGACCGTCAGGTCATCGTCTTCATTCAACAGGCCGATTGCCTTGCGCACATGCAGGATGCCGACAATCTGATTGATTTCGCCTTCATATACCGGCAGCTTGTTGTGATAGCAGGTCGTCAACTGGCGCTTGATTTCCTCGATCGATACCGACAAATTTAATGCTTCGACTTGAGCGCGTGGTGTCATCACGTCTTCGACTGAAATATGGTTCAGATCAAACAGATTCAGCAAAATACTTTGATGTTTTTTCGGGATGAAATGACCGCCTTCCAGTACCAAGGAATGCAATTCTTCGGGAGAAAGCCGATGATCGCGTTTGGTGCCGCGCTTGATCTGTAGAAGCCGCAGCAAGATCGAAACGAACAAATTGACGAACCAGACAATTGGTTTGGCGACCGACATCAATGGTTTCAAAATTAGGCTGGCCGGCAGCGCAATGCGTTCCGGGAAAGTCGCGCCGATAATCTTTGGTGAAATTTCGGAGAACACGATCAGCAAAAATGCCACGGCGCCGGTAGCGATGGTGATCACGGCCTCGTCATTGCCAAACGCGGAAATCGCCAGCGCCGTGACCAGCGCTGTGGCAAGCGCATTGATCAGCGTATTGGCAATCAGTACGAGCGACAACACCTTATCGGTGCGGTCGAGTAACCAGAGTGTCGTCGACGCACTGCGACTGCCGCGTTTGGCGAGATGGCGCAAGCGATGCCGATTGGCCGCCATCAATGCGGTTTCGGCCATCGCAAAAAAAGCCGACAATAAAATCAGGCAGGCAAGGGCAACAAGTTTTACCCAGAAGGGGACGGCGTTCAAAGGGTCATCGCAAAAAAAGGTGATTCATGGGCTTGCATCGTTATTGTGGTTGATGCAGGTTGATGCATTTAGCGCAGCGCGCGGGTAAAAGTGTGAGGTGCATGGACTCGGCACACGAGTTGTTTTGCCTGCAGTTGTCAGTGCAACGTAACACACCCCTGCGCCGATCGTGGTGCCGACTAGCTAGTGCGTTGACTCGATATGAGCGCAATCCAGTAAGCGCAACGAGCAAGAGACTGGTAACCGATTGCTTTTGGTCGCGGAGAAAGGATTCGAACTTTCGGCCTCTACGCCCCGAACGTAGCGCTCTACCGGGCTGAGCTACACCCCGACGTAATGCGTGTCTCCCGATCGCGCATTACCTCGCATTACCGCATCACTTAATGATTTCGATCGACCGCAAACGTGCACAAGTCTAGCAAAGAATTTTTATACGGGCTATCTGGCATCGCGGCGATGGCGTGTGCTGCCTGCGCGGCAGATTTTTCAGCCGCGCTACGAGTGTAGTCGAGCGCACCGGATTGGCTGATTGCGGCCAACACCGCGTCGAAATGCTGCTCGTCGCCGTTTTCGATGCAGGCGCGAACCAGTGCGCTTTGCTCGGCCGAGCCGTGATGCATCAAATGGATCAGCGGCAGTGTTGGCTTGCCTTCGCGCAGATCGTCGCCGACGTTCTTGCCGGTTTGGTTCGCGTCGCCAGAATAATCCAGAACATCATCGATTAGCTGAAAAGCGGTGCCGAGCGAGCGGCCGTATTCGGCCGCTGCTTCAATCTCGGCATCGGCGGCGCCGGCCACCAGCGCGCCAAGCTGCGCGGCGGACTCGAACAGCTTCGCTGTTTTGGAGCGGATCACTTGCAAGTAGCGCGCTTCAGTCACATCGGGGTCGTGCATGTTTAAGAGTTGCAGCACTTCGCCTTCGGCAATCACGTTGGTGGCATCTGCCAAAATGCGCATCACCCGCATGTCGTCGATCGATACCATGATCTGGAACGCCCGCGAGTAGACAAAATCACCCACCAATACTGACGCGGCATTACCGAACAGCGCATTCGCAGTTTCGCGCCCGCGTCGCAATGACGATTCGTCGACTACGTCGTCATGCAGCAGCGTTGCGGTATGAATGAATTCGACCACCGCTGCCAGCGCGTGGTGGTTGCTGCCTTGGTAGCCAAACGCCTTTGCCATCATAATCACCAAGGCCGGCCGGATGCGCTTGCCGCCAGCGCTAATAATGTAATCGGCGATTTGATTGACCAGCGGCACCTCGGAATGCAGCTGCTCCCGGATAACCTCATTGACGGCGTCCATCTCGACAGCAATGGCGTGCGTGGCAGATTGGCGTGGTGTGGAAAGTTGAGCTGCGAACAAGGGAGGCCTGCTGAGGGTCAATTAGCCTACGATTATACGATGACTGCCGCGGGTGCTGTATGCCGGTCGTGGCAAGCATAATTACGCGGTGCCACGCTCGCTTAAGTGGCCTCTCTGCCTGGTCGAGCACGTGCGGTAAGGTTTTTTGACTGCAGCAGCGGCCCCATGTATAATCCGCGGTTCTCCCAAATCGGCACACCGCTTCGCATCGCGCTTTGCATGACAGATCGTCCGGGGGAATGTTTGATTCAGTCCCTTAATTCTCATTGATGAGGTTTTCCATGTACGCGGTCATAAAAACCGGTGGCAAGCAGTATAAAGTTGTCGCTGGCGAAAAATTTAAAGTAGAACAGATACCGGCAGACATTGGATCCGAAATCACCCTTGATCAAGTGCTCGCAGTGGGCGCCGGTGACACCATTCGTTTTGGTGCGCCATTGGTTGAAGGTGCTACGGTCCTGGCTACGGTTTTGGCGCACGGTCGCCACGACAAGGTAAAGATTTTCAAGATGCGTCGCCGTAAGCACTACCAGAAACACCAAGGCCATCGCCAAAACTATACCGAATTGCAAATCGTCTCGATCCTCGGTTAA
>JAYTZV010000016.1:0-2310 GCA_043741695.1 Burkholderiales bacterium | reverse complement strand
ACACGCAACGGGCTGGTCAACAAAATCAGCAGCAAAATCTTCAACAAAATCAGCAGCAGAGCCATCAGCAAAATCATCGACAAGATCGTCAACAAGATCGCCAGCCAGGAATCGAGCCAAACGATCCACGCCGCCAGCACGACGCCTACGACGATCGGCGCGTGCCGCGCGATCCCAAGGCGCCACAACCTTCCGGGCTGCACGTCGTCCGGAACAATCACACCCTCAAGCCTTCGCAAGCAGCGCTCGCACTACTCTTTGAACTGACGCTGGATCAGGCTGTCACGATTATCGACACGTTGCCCGGCACACCGCCTACGCTAGTGAGTACCGAAATCGAGCAGCGTGCATTCCTGCGCATCTGCAGCTATCTAAAGCAACAAAACTACGCGCAGCAACCAGCGCATTGCTTGCCGATACTGACCCTGCTGGCACGGCGCCTTGCCCACCTGCATGATCCGGCCCAACGTGGTCTGGCGATGGAGGTCGTCGCCCGATCATTGAAAACATTGCCGCAAATTGAAGTAGTTGAAACGTTAGCGGCTGAACTGGCGAGCATGCCGCCTGAGTTGCAGCAGCGCGCACTGGACCAGATCGAAGAGTTTCTCTGGCGCACAGCAGATATCGCACAATCGCATGTCGATATTTTGCTCGACCTGACCCGCGCAGTCCGCATCGATGAATGCCGCGAACGTGCCAGTGCAATGATTGCCGCGGGCTTGAAGCGACTTCGCAACGAGCCTGCCCTATGCGGACAAATTCGTCGTAATTTGATGCTTGCATACTGCACTGAAGAACAGATTTTGCAACTTCAGGCTTGATTCAATTTGCGCAAAAGTCGCAGGGACAGCACGTGCCATGTCCGTATTTGCATGGCCGTCATCCATCTGACCGGCACCCGCAGGCGCCACGCGCACGGTGCCGCTTTCGCAGAGAAACCCGTCTATGAGTCTCGCAGCATGCAAAATTGACGATGCCATGCTCTGACGCACTTTTAGTTCGATCCTGCTTCTAGTTCGATCCCGCTTCAATCTTGCTTCAGTGCCGCTTCAGTTCTGCGCACACATCAGGCCACTCGATTCACGTCGAATGCTTTACGGCAGTTGACCGATAAAGTTGCACCTCGTTTCAAGTAGCGCGTATCGAACCAACAGTTTTTTATTCATCCAGACCTTTCAACCCACGGCAAAGCGGGCAATGCGGACCTTGCTATCGCTCAATCCGTAGGATGTCTTGCTGCCGATTGCCCACCTGCTTCGACCATGATCGTCCGCAGGGTGCGTTGAGGCGCGACACACACCTCCTCACAGCCATACAACAGGAATGTGTGAAACGATCTATCGGCGTCATGCAAAAAAAAGGAACTTCGCGTCAGCTACAGCGACTGAAATAAGCTCACTTCATAATTCCGCTGCACGGATACGCAATGAAATTTTCCGAATTTCTACAACATCTACCCCGCTTCCAACGGAGCACGACACCGGCAACCGCGCGTACACGGACCAGCACGCCAAGCGCCGGACACCGTCTGAATTTCACGCAATTTCATGTTCAATTACTCGCGCAGCGTATGCACGCGTTGACCCAGGCAAGGACGAGGCAACTGCGCAGCGTTCTGACACGGATCGCTGCCGTATTCGTACCGCCGGCGTTATCTCTCGATGCAGCTGCACACATTCTCGGCACCATTCGCAAACAATCGCAAACACCTGAGAACATGACGCAGCAGCATCGGGCATTCACACGCTTGCACAATTTTTTGCAACAACAACCTGTCTCCCTGCAAGCAGATACTTTGCAGCCATTACTGATGCTAATGGCGAGTTGCCTCGCGCGCCTGCCTGATTTACAACAACGGGTGCAAGCCCTGACGCTGATCGAAATGGCGCTGCTGCACACCCCCCAACTCGCGCTCGCTGAGGCGTTGACAACACAGCTTTGGGGACTATCCAGCAATCTGACACCGCGCGCATTCGACGCGATCGCTCTGTTTTTGCAACAGGAATGTATCGAACCGCAATCACAGATCGACATCCTGCTGGAACTGACGGATGTGATGCAGATTCCGAGCTGCCGTCAACGCGCCAAGGCATTGGTACTCGATGGATTAAGACGCCTTGATACGGCATCGCGTCTGCGCAAACGGATCGAATCACGGCTGGCCTTGTCGGATATCGGTGCCGCAGGCGGTCTGCAGTACCGCTTCGATTCATGACATGCTTGATCGATGAAACAAGAGCCGAAAAGCGAATAACGAATAACGAATAGCGAATAGCGAGCGGCGAGCGGCGAGCGGCGAGTGATCCAGTC
>JAYTZV010000015.1:0-2312 GCA_043741695.1 Burkholderiales bacterium | reverse complement strand
CGCGAATTTCCAATGGACGAACCGGCGCGCACTGCGTTCCGCAGTCGCTGGCGCGAAATATTCGAAGGCGATCCATCGCGCTCGTCGATCTACAAAGATATTGGCAACGGCATTGCGTCAGCTGGCATTGAATATTATCTGCCGCTGTTTTTTGATGCCACCTGCACGCTGTTCGATTATCTGCCCGACGACAGTACCTTCGCGCTGTGCGGCGATATCGAAGGCACAATTCAGCGCTTCTGGAGCGATACCCGTTCACGCCATCAGTTTTTAAAAGCTGACCGCGAGCGCCCTATTCTGGCGCCAGATGCCCTGTTCCTGAGCGACGAAGAATTTTTCACGCGCGCCAAACCGTTCCCGCGCTGGATACTGCGCGCCGATCCGGCACCGTCCGAATTATCGGCAGCACTGCCAGATATCGCGGTCAATCGCCGACTCGATGATCCTCTTGCGCGCTTGCGACAATTTTTATCGCGCACCGAACGTCGCGTCATGATCTGCGCCGAATCGAACGGCCGTCGCGAAACGTTGCAGCAGTATTTCAATGAGTACAACCTCGATTTCGCACCGTGCGAAGGCTATACCGGCTTCATCAACAGCACGTTGAAAGTGATGCTCGGTGTGGCGCCGATGCATGCCGGGTTCGAGCTTCATTACCCATTAGGTGGCGTGATTTTTATCACCGAGACTGAGCTGTATGCCGGCTCGGGCCGGCGCGTCGGTCACAAAAAACAGGAAGGCGCAACACAAGTCGAATCGATGGTGCGCGATCTGTCCGAACTCAAGATCGGTGACCCGGTCGTGCACAGCAATCACGGTATTGGTCGCTACATGGGTCTGGTCAGCATGGATTTAGGCGAAGGCGAAACCGAATTTTTGCATCTGGAATACGCCAAAGACACCAAGCTGTATGTGCCGGTCTCGCAACTGCATGTGATCTCGCGCTACTCTGGCGCGTCACCGGAAGACGCACCGCTGCACTCACTCGGCTCCGGCCAGTGGGACAAAGCCAAGCGCCGCGCGGCCCAACAAATTCGCGATACCGCGGCTGAATTGTTGAATTTATATGCGCGCCGTGCATTGCGCGAAGGGCATGCATTTCAATATTCTGCACACGACTACGAAGCTTTCGCCGAGAGCTTCGGCTTCGAAGAAACCGTCGATCAAGCTGCCGCAATCAACGCGGTAATTGGTGATATGACCAGCGGTAAACCAATGGATCGATTGATCTGCGGCGATGTCGGCTTTGGCAAAACTGAAGTCGCATTGCGTGCGACCTTCGTTGCTGTATTGGGTGGCAAACAGGTCGCGATTCTGGCGCCAACCACGCTACTGGCCGAGCAGCACGCGCAAACTTTTGCCGATCGCTTTGCCGACTGGCCGGTAAAAATCGCCGAGTTGTCACGTTTCCGATCAGGCAAAGAGATCACCCAAGCGATCAAGGGCATGGCTGACGGCACGCTCGATATTGTGATCGGTACGCACAAGCTGCTCTCCGACGATGTCAAATTTCAGCGCCTCGGCCTGGTCATCATTGATGAAGAGCACCGCTTCGGTGTGCGACAAAAAGAGGCACTGAAAGCCTTGCGTGCCGAAGTCGATGTACTGACGCTGACTGCCACGCCAATCCCACGCACGCTCGGCATGGCACTCGAAGGCCTGCGCGATTTTTCGATCATTGCGACTGCCCCACAAAAGCGTCTGGCGATCAAAACCTTCGTTCGCAGTGAAGGCGATTCAGTGATCCGCGAAGCCTGTCTGCGTGAATTGAAGCGTGGCGGCCAAGTCTACTTTTTGCACAACGAAGTCGACACGATTGAAAACCGCAAGGCCATGCTGGAGGCACTGTTGCCCGAAGCCCGCGTCGGTGTCGCGCACGGCCAAATGCACGAACGCGAACTTGAAAAAGTGATGCGCGATTTCGTTGCGCAGCGCTTCAATATTCTGTTGTGCACCACCATCATTGAAACCGGTATCGACGTGCCGACTGCAAACACGATCATCATGCATCGTGCTGATAAATTTGGCTTGGCGCAGCTACATCAACTACGTGGCCGCGTTGGTCGCTCGCATCATCAGGCGTACGCGTATTTGCTGGTGCACGATGTAGCGGGTTTAACCAAACTGGCGCAGCGACGGCTTGATGCGATTCAGCAGATGGAAGAACTCGGCAGCGGCTTTTATCTGGCGATGCATGACTTGGAAATTCGCGGTGCCGGTGAAGTATTGGGTGACAACCAGTCGGGTGAAATGACCGAGATCGGCTTTCAGCTGTATTCCGATATGTTGAACGAAGCAGTGCGTTGCCTGAA
>JAYTZV010000014.1:0-17547 GCA_043741695.1 Burkholderiales bacterium | reverse complement strand
TCGAACACCATTGACGGCTTGACGCTGCGCACCGGCCCGAATTTTTCGATCGTGCTTTTACGGATGCGCGCATCGACCGACGCGATCTCGGCATCGGTTAATCCTGAATACGCTTTGGCAAACGGTACCAGCGTTTTGCTGCCATCTGGGGCCTGATCCCAAACCGCAAACGTATAGTCGGAATAGAGCGACGCACGCCGTCCATGACCGCTTTGCGCGTAGATCAATACCGCATCAACGCTATAGGGATCGACCTTCCATTTCCACCAGGTGCCGACATCCTTGGTGCGACCAACGCCGTATTGCGCATCGACCGCTTTTAGCATCATGCCCTCGACATTTTTTTCACGCGATTGCTCGCGCAGCGCGGTCAGCATTTCCCAGCTATCGGCCATTACCAGCGGCGATAGTTTTAATCGTTCTGCATCAACTTGCTGCACTATCTGTTCGAGTAATTGTCTGCGCGATGCCTGCGGGGTCGCACGCAGATCAAGGCCATCGCGTTCGAGCAAGTCATACGCTACCAGCACCGCTGGTAATTCGGTGAGCATTTTTGCTGAGACAGTTTTACGGCCAATACGTTTTTGCAAATCGTTAAACGATGCATGCGAATCTTTGTTCCAGATCAGAATTTCGCCGTCGATGACAGTACCATCGGACAGCGGTATCGCGGCGATCTCGGGAAAGCGATCCGTGATCATTTCTTCGCCGCGTGACCAGAGCCAGCTTTGACCATTACGTCGCACCAGCTGCGCTCGGATGCCGTCATATTTCCACTCGACTTGCCACTGCGTGATCGGGCCAAGCGTGGCGGGGTCAGCCTGCAACGGGTGCGCCAAAAAAAACGGGAATGGCTGACCGCCGCGCAGCGCGTCTTCTTGCGAAGAGGTTGGCGCGATCAGTTGGGCAAAGCGTTCAGCGTTAGGGCGCAGTCGCGCTTCGGTCCAGCCCATTAACCGCTGTGCAATTAATTTTGGATCGATACCTGCCACTGTACCGAGCGCCCGCGTCACCAGCAATTTCGACACACCAACCCGAAAGCCGCCACCAATCAATTTGATCAGCAAAAATCGTTCGCGCGCTTCAAGCTCGTTCCAGAATTCAAACAGCGCGGCGCGAATCGTTTCCGGTGACGAACCGCGCAACGGTGCGAGTCGTTGTTCGAGCCAGATTGCCAAGCCGATATCGCTGTGCTGCAGCGGTGGCGGCAAAATGTGCGCAATGGTTTCGGCCAGATCGCCGACCGCGTGATAGCACTCGTCAAACAACCATTCATCCAATCCCGCAGCTTCGGTCGCGTATTGCCGCAGTAGCTTGGCGGGCACCACCTGGCGCGGCTTTCCGCCGATCAGAAAATAGACGGCCCATGCAGCGTTTTCCGGCGCGGCAGTGGAAAAATACTGGGTCAGGGCGGCCAGCTTGCGCGTGGTAGAGGTGGTCGCATCGAGTTCGGTGAAAAGCCGGGAAAATTCACGCATGGGCAGGTTCCGGAGCAGCTTTGCGTTCGTCGTCTTCGCCGCCGTACTCGGTCCGAAATGCACCAGCTTCCAGACCATTTTGCTGTAGCCAGCGCACCATCACGCCAATCTGGCCGTGGGTGACAATGATGCGCTGTGCTTCGGTTTGCTTGATCGCTTCCATTAAACCGGGCCAATCCGCATGGTCTGACAAAACGAAGCCGCGATCAACCGCACGCCGTCGTCGCGCGCCGCGCAGCAACATCCAGCCGCTGGCGAATGCATCGCTGTAATCGCCGAAACGCTTGATCCACGGTGAGCCGCCAGCCGACGGTGGTGCGAGTACCAATGCTTGTTTGAGCGACGCTTTGTCAGCGATCTCGGTCACCAGATGCGTTGGCGGCAGCGCCACGCCCGCTTCGCGATACACCCGATTCAGCGGCTCGGCGGCGCCATGGCAAACTATCGGGCCGATGCTCGGATCGACGCCACTCAAAATGCGTTGCGCCTTACCGAAAGAATAGCAAAACAAAACACTGGCGCGGCGGTTGGCGGCATTGGTGCGCCACCATTGATTGATCTCGTCATAAATTTGCTGCTGTGGTTGCCAACGATAGATCGGCAAGCCAAAGGTGGATTCGGTGATGAAGGTATTGCACCGGACTGGCTCGAATGGCGTGCAGGTGGCATCGGCTTCGACCTTGTAATCACCGGAGGCGACCCAGACCTCGCCGCGATATGCCAGCCGCACTTGCGACGAGCCCAGCACATGTCCGGCCGGGTGCAGCGAGATAGTTACGCCGTTATGTACCAGCGGTTCGCCGTAGGGCAGTGTCTGCAAATTGATGTCACCCAGACGCGTACGCAGAATGCCTTCGCCGGCACGATGCGCCAGATAATGGCCGTGGCCAGTACGCGAATGGTCGGCGTGACCATGTGTAATGATCGCCCGCTCGACAGGACGCCACGGATCGATGTAAAAATTGCCCGGTTCACAAAAAAGCCCCTCGGGACGTGCGACGACGAGATCTGGCATGGAAGATGGCGAGCAAGCCCGCTGACAAAAACGCTAGTCTGGCGCAAATTGCACGAGCGCGTTTATGCGCTAGCTAACCCGGCACCGTATGTTTTCCAGAAAAAGTACGTTGTCATGCTCACGGCTACGACGATAACAATCCCCCGTATCAGGCCAGGCGACGCTGTGCGCGCCACACGCGCGCCGACGTAACCGCCAATGACTGCGCCACAGCACATCACCAGCATCCAGTGCCAGACGATCACGCCGGCCAGCGCAAACGGAATACAGGCCACGCCATTCATGCAGCAGGTCAGTAGCGTTTTGATGCCGTTCATTTGATGAATGCGGGTAAAGCCAATCTGCGTCAATACGGCCAGCGTGGCGATGCCGACACCGGCACCGAAATACCCACCATAAATACCGAGCAAAAATTGCACCGGCATGACCCACCGTGGCAGGGTTACTACGTCTTCCTGTAGGCTTTGCTGCTGGTTCAGCATCGGGCCGCAGATAAACAAAATGGTTGCTGCCAATAACAGAAAAGGCACCGCCCGCAGGAACGCCGTCTCGGGCGTGATCAACACCAGCACGGCACCAACCAGGCTGCCGAGCGAGCTGGCCAATACCAGCCGCAGGTTGACGGCGCGAGTCTCGCGTAACTCATTGCGATAGCCGACCGCGCTGGCGGCAGTGCCGAGCCATACCGCGGCGTTGCTGGTGGCATTGGCGGCAATGCCGGGCAGGCCGGCCAACAGCAATGTTGGAAATGTCAGAAACGCGCCGCCACCCGCCACAGCGTTGATGGTGCCGGCCAGCGTCGCTACTGCAAACAGCGTCAGGCCGGTGCTCAACAAGCTCATCGAACAGGTTCTTTGCTGATGGCAGGTAGGGAAGACATCAGATCTGCAAAGCGTTCACCTTGCACCATCACATGTGCGCGCAGCAAATCAGCGGCCTTGTCGCCGTCGCCGGCAATGATGGCCTGCACGACCGCATCGTGCTCTTGATAGGACTTGTCTACGCGGTTTCTTACCCGCAGTTGCAAGCGTCGATAGGGTCGTAGACGGCGCTGCAATGTGCGCGCCTGATCCGCCAGAAAAAGATTGTGACTGCCATCGTAGATCGCATGATGAAATGCTTCGTTGCGATAAAAATAATCGTCAGGATCGTGCATGTCTCGGGCGCTTTTACAAGCGACATGCGCTGCAAGTAGCTGGCAGTGTTCGGCTTCGGACATGCGTCGCGCTGCGAGTCGGCCGCAAGCGGCTTCCAGCTCCGACATGAATTCGAACATCTCAACGAGTTGATGCGGACCGATTTCCGCCACCACAGCGCCGCGTCGGGGGCGAATAACAATCAGGCCCATTGATGACAATTGAATCAGTGCTTCGCGCACCGGTGTACGTGAAACCCCGAATTTACTCGCAAGCAAAGTCTCGTCAAGATGCGTACCGGGTATAAGTTCGCCGATGGCGATCATCTCCTCAATCGCTTCCGATAAGGATACAGAGCGCTTTTTTGCGGTGGAGGCGATGGTATCTATGATTTTTAATCCCGTTTTTCTTTATATTTTTTACGGTAATGAAGTATGCAACATTTATTATAATCAGTATTTAACGCTTGACAATGCATCCAGTAAAGATATTCTTGTATACAAGAGCACGTATTAAGCTAAGTACGAATAAAACTACAACGTGCCAAATTCGGCATAAAACTTCCCACTTCGGAGGAGACACCATGTTTTCAACCACACGTCGTACTTTGCTCGGCGCAATCGCTGCAGCACCTGCATTTTCGATGTCCAATGTTTGGGCGGCACCAACCACCCTTAAAATTTCTCACCAGTTCCCCGGCGGTTCACCAACCGAAGGCGATTTCCGCGATCGTCTCTGCCGTTTGTTCGCCGCTGAAGTAGAAAAGAAAACCAAGGGTGGCCTGAAATTTGAAATTTATCCAGGTTCGTCATTGATGAAAACCAACGCGCAGTTTTCAGCGATGCGTAAGGGCGCACTCGATATGTCGTTGGTGCCGCTGTCTTATGCAGGTGGTGAAGTCCCGGAAGTCAACATCGGTTTGATGCCTGGTCTGGTTACTTCGTACGAGCAGGGCTATGGCTGGAAAAATGCCGAAGTCGGCAAAGAGCTTGCGCGCATCCTGATGGAAAAAGGCATCGTGGTGGTGAGCTGGATCTGGCAAGCTGGTGGCATGGCGTCGCGTGGCAAGCCAATCGTCGAGCCTGAAGATGCAAAGGGCTTGAAAATTCGCGGTGGTTCGCGTGAGATGGATCTGATCTTGAAAGATGCTGGTGCGGCCGTCGTTTCGCTGCCATCCAATGAAATTTATGCGGCCATGCAAACCGGCGCGATGGATGCGGCATTGACCTCATCGACTTCCCTGATTTCATTTCGCTTGGAAGAAGTTTCCAAAGGCCTGACCTCGGGTCGCGGTAAATCGTACTGGTACATGTTCGAGCCGCTGATGATGTCGAAAGCAATCTTCGACAAGCTGACAAAAGACGAGCAAGCCGCCATCATGTCGGTCGGCGCCGAGCTCGAAGCCTTTGCCCGCAAGTCGGCGCAGCAGGATGACGTAGCAGTGGCTGCGGTCTATCAAAAAACCGGTGCAAAGGTCGTTGATCTGTCGGATGCTACCGTCAAGAAGTGGCAGGCCATCGCCCGCCGCACCGCATGGAAAGACTACGGCGCGCGCAACGACAGCTGCGCCAAGCTGCTTGCATTGGCTGAGAAAACACTATGAGCCATGGGTTCGAGATGGCACCGTCGGCGGGACCGGCGGTGCCGGACCACCCGCTGGTGGCCAAATTGTCGCGCGCGCTCGATCGCCTGAATCATGCGTTGCTACTGACGTCGATGGTGGCAATGGTCATCACCGCGCTGGTGCTGACCTATTCGGTGGTCTCGCGCTATTTCTTCAAATTGCCGACTGATTGGCAGGATGAAGCATCGGTCTTCATGCTGGTCGGTGTGACGTTTTTTTGCGGCGCCTATGTGCAGTCGCTGCGTGGCCATATCGGCATCGAAGCGCTGGCAACCTTGCTGCCGGATGCGGTCAACACCGCGCGCATGATTTTCGTCGACGTCGTGTCTCTGGCGTTCTGCAGCTTTTTTTCGTGGAAGTCCTGGACCCTGTTTTACGAAGCATGGCACGACGGCCAGACTACCAGCTCGACCTTTGCACCACCACTCTGGATTCCCTACGCGATGATGGCCGCCGGTATGACGCTGCTGGCGTTGCAGATTGCGGTGCAGGTACTTGCGCGCATGACCAACAACAAACCAATAACAAGCAAATAACAAGCAAATAAAAAGCAAATGAAAATCGGGGAACGCGTTGAGTGAATTGACTTTAGGCGCCATGTACGGCGTCGCCACATTAGTAATCATGTTTTCCGGAATGCCGATCGCGTTTGCGCTCGGCGTTGTCGCAGTCAGCTTCATGTATTTTTTCATGCCGGCGTCGTCGCTCGATACCGTCACGCAAAACGTGTACGAAGAAATGGCATCGATTACCTTGCTGTCGATTCCACTTTTCATTTTAAAGGGTGCGGCAATCGGCAAATCACCGGCCGGTAAAGATTTGTATTCGGCGATTCATACCTGGCTGCACAAGGTGCCGGGCGGACTCGGTATCGCCAACGTGTTTGCCTGTGCACTGTTCGCCGCGATGGCCGGTTCATCGCCCGCGACGTGTTCGGCGATTGGCTCAGCCGGTATTCCGGAAATGCGCCGTCGCGGTTATTCGCCGGGCTTCGCCGCGGGTATTATCGCCGCCGGTGGCACGCTCGGTATTTTGTTGCCGCCATCGATCACGATGATCTTGTACGCGGTCGCTGCCGAACAATCGCTGGGACGTTTGTTTCTCGCTGGTATTGGGCCCGGTGTATTACTCGTCGCGCTGTTTTCCGGCTATGCCGTGTATCGCGCTCGCAAGGAATACAAAATGGCACATGCTGCTTTTTTAAGCAGCGGTACTGAGTCGGCGTATCTTGAAAAAGAACATTTCACTTTCGCACAAAAAATCGAGATGCTGCCGCGCGTGCTGCCATTCATTATCCTGCTGCTCGGCGTGATGGTCGCGCTGTACGGTGGCTACGCAACGCCGTCTGAGACCGCTGGTCTGGGTGCCTTGTTCGCGATGGCTCTGATTGCGGTGATCTATAAAATCTGGCGGCCACGCGACCTGATGCCGTTCCTGAGTTCGACGATTAAAGAGTCGACGATGCTGCTGCTAATTATTGGCATGTCGCTGCTGTACTCGTATGTGATGAGTTATCTGCATATCAGTCAGTCAGCAGCGCAAGCGGTGGTAGCGTTGGCGCTGTCGAAATGGGTGCTGCTGGCGGTGATTTTGTTGATGGTGATTGTATTCGGCTTTTTTCTGCCGCCGGTCTCGATCATTTTGATGATGACGCCAATCATTTTGCCGCCTTTGAAAGCCGCAGGATTCGACTTGATCTGGTTCGGCGTGGTGATGACGATCGTAATGGAAATGGGCTTGATCCATCCACCGGTCGGCTTGAATATTTTTGTCATTAAAAATATCGCACCGGATATTCCATTAAAGGATGTGATCTGGGGTGTGATGCCGTTTGTCGGACTGATGTTTGTTGCCGTGTTGTTGCTGTGCTTCTTCCCGGGTATTGCGACTGGCTTGCCGGCCTTGATGATGGGTGACAAGTAAGTGAATGCGCCGTTAAAAATCTGGGATACGCAACAACGTAATCGTGCCGCGCGACTGCAACGCGGCAAACAAATTCTGGGTGCGGGTCAGCAAGGCAAGATCGTTGCGGCAAACCGCATCGGCGACCTGCTGCATACGGTCATCGAATGCGGTGACCGGGTTTGCCTTGAAGGGAACAACCAGAAGCAAGCGGATTTTTTAGCCAAGGCGCTGGCAGCGCTGGACCCGGAGCGTATCAACAATTTGCACATGCTGCAGTCGGTGATCGCGCTGCCGGAGCATCTGGATGTGTTCGAAAACGGTATCGCATCGAAACTCGATTTTTCGTTTTCTGGTCCACAGGCAGCGCGTCTGGCAAAGCTGACCAGCAGCGGCAAACTCAATATCGGTGCGATCCATACCTACCTCGAATTATTCGGTCGCTATTTTGTCGACCTAACGCCGCGGGTGGCGCTGGTCGTGGCCGAAGCCGCCGATCGGCACGGTAATTTATACACCGGTGCCAACACCGAAGACACGCCAGCCATCGTTGAAGCGACTGCATTCAAAAGTGGCATCGTGATCGCGCAGGTCAATCGTATCGTCGATCATCTGCCGCGGGTGGATATTCCGGCAGACTGGGTCGATTACGTAGTCGAAGCACCGACGCCGTATTACATTGAGCCGCTCTTCACACGTGATCCGGCACAAATTTCAGAAATTCAGGTGTTGATGGCGATGATGGCTATCAAAGGCATCTACGCCGAGTATCAGGTCGATCGCCTCAACCACGGCATCGGCTTCGATACCGCAGCGATCGAACTGCTGCTGCCGACGTATGCCGCATCGCTCGGATTAAAAGGCAAGATTTGCCGGCACTGGGCATTGAATCCACACCCGGCATTGATCCCGGCGATTGAAGCGGGATTCGTTGAATCGGTGCATTCGTTCGGTTCCGAACTCGGCATGGAAGCATATATCAGCGCGCGCCCTGATATATTTTTCGTCGGCCCCGATGGCTCAATGCGCAGTAATCGCGCGTTCAGTCAGGCCGCTGGCCACTATGCGTGCGACATGTTTATCGGCTCGACCTTGCAGATTGACTTGCAGGGTAATTCATCGACGGCTACCGCAGGGCGCATCGCTGGTTTTGGTGGCGCGCCGAACATGGGTGCCGATGCACGTGGACGGCGTCATGCCAGCCCCGCATGGCTGAAGGCCGGCGAACAAGCCGGGCAAGGGCGCAACCGTATGCCGCGTGGGCAAAAACTGGTGGTGCAAATTGTCGAGACTTTCCGTGAGCACATGGCACCGGCGTTCGTCGAACGGCTCGATGCGTGGGAGCTCGCCGAGCAAGCCAAGATGGCGTTGCCGCCGGTGATGATTTATGGCGACGATGTGACGCATATTTTGACCGAAGAAGGCATCGCCAATTTACTGCTGTGTCGTACCGACGAGGAACGTGAACAAGCTATTCGTGGTGTGGCCGGTTATACGCCGGTTGGCATGGCGCGTGATCGCCGCGCAGTCGAAAATCTGCGTGACCGCGGCATCATTCAGCGCGCAGAAGACCTTGGCGTCGACAAGCGTATGGCGACCCGTGATCTGCTTGCAGCAAAAAGTATGAAGGATCTAGTGCGCGCGTCGGGCGGTTTGTACGACCCGCCGAAACGTTTCCGTAACTGGTAATGCGCCTCCGGCAACACCACACCGCATCGAGCAACAGCACTCAAGGATCGTCCGATGGAAACTCTGCAATTTCACTTTGAAGGCGGCCGCACGCGTGGCCGCCAGCAGTCGCAATTGGTCGGCGTGGTCAGTTCGGGCAATCTTGAAGTATTGATCGAATCTGCGTCGTTGCAGGGTGCTTGCGAGATCGAGATTCAAACTGCAGCACGCGGTTTTGGCGCGATCTGGCAAGCAGTGATGGAAGACTTTCACGCGCGCTGGCAGTTGGCTGACACGCGCATTTCGATCAACGATATGGGTGCGACACCGGCAGTGGTGAGCCTGCGTCTCGATCAGGCGGTTGAATCGATGCTAGGGCAAATGTCATGAATAGCGACAGCGGAAGTTATCTGGAAGCGAGCGCGCGCGAACGTCTGGCGGCACTGTTCGATCAAAGCGGATTCGAAGAATGGCTGCCGCCATCGGCGCGTATTGTCAGCCCGCATTTGGCGCAACTGGATGCACCGCGTTCGTTCGATGACGGCGTCATCATTGGCCACGGTACCTTGGGGCGGCTGCATATTTTTGCGGCTGCTCAGGAAGGTGGTTTCATGGGCGGCGCGGTTGGTGAAGTACATGGCGCCAAATTGGTCGGCTTGCTGCGCCGCGCGATCCTTGAAAAACCCGATGCGGTATTGCTGTTGCTGGAAACCGGCGGCGTGCGTTTGCACGAAGCCAATGCGGGATTGATTGCGGTATCCGAAGTCATGCGCGCATTGCTCGATGTGCGTGCTACCGGTATACCTGTTGTTGTGCTTATTGGTGGCTCCAACGGTTGCTTCGGTGGCATGGGCATTACTGCCCGCTGCGCCAATGCGATCGTGATGTCCGAGCAAGGACGACTTGCAATGTCGGGTCCGGAAGTGATCGAGACTGCCAACGGCGTCGAGGAATTTGATTCGCGCGATCGGGCGCTGGTGTGGCGCACGACCGGCGGCAAGCATCGTTATTTGCTGGGTGATTGTGATCGGATTGTTGATGATCGCATTGACGCATTTCGTACTGCCGCCATCGAAGTCATCGTCGCATTGCAACAGCAGACCGTGCCGCTGACCTTGGCAGGACTGGAAGCCGAACAGCAGCAACTGCAAGCACGCATCGACAACTACGGCACGATCACCGAGCCGATGACGATCTGGTCGCAACTCGGTATCGCCGACCCGCAGCACATCGCTATGCTGGAGGCCGATGCATTTATGGCTGCCGCTGCGGTCAGCCTGGCAAGGAGTCACTAATGGATTGGCACACATTAACTGCATCGCTATTCCCGCTCGGTCATCAAGTCACTGAACGCAATGCTTTTTTGTCCGGCACCGCACAGGTCGGCTCACAGACTGTTGCAGTAATCGGCACCTCCGAGCACACGCCAATCGGTGTCGAAATCGCACTGGCGCAAGCACAAGCGGTGCTGGCCGTGGTGCGGGATCATCCAGATCGACCGATCCTGATTTTGGTCGACACACAAGGCCAGCGCTTGCGGCATCGCGATGAGATGTTGGGCATCAATAGCTACATGGCGCATCTGGGCAAGTGCATCGAACTGGCGCGCCAGTCTGGTCATCGCATCATCGCGCTGGTGTACGACCAGGCGCTGTCAGGTGGCTTTATCACCAGTGGCCTGATGGCTGACGCCTGCTATGCACTGCCCGAAGCGACGATTCGCGTGATGGGCTTGCCAGCGATGGCGCGCATCACCAAAGTGCCCGAAGAGCGTTTGGTTGAGCTCGCCAAAGACAACCCGGTATTTGCACCCGGCCCAGAAAATTACTTGCGCATGGGTGGATTGCATGCGATCTGGCACGACGATCTCGCGGCAAAATTGATCGATGCATTCGCCACTGCCGACCCGATCGATCGGCGTAACGCGCTCGGTGCCGAACGCGGCGGGCGCAAGATGGCCTTGCCAGTGGTCGACGCGGTACTGAAAGATGGTCGTGCCGCCGCGGCATAGTCTGGTCTGGTTGCATGCACAGGGGTGGCGCGCGGTGCTGGCGCAAACACCAGCTCACGTTCGCGCGCAAGTGATTCGATGGCGCGACGCAAACTGGCCGCTGACGGTGCGGCGTCGGGATGCAGATTCTGTCGACGATGAGCTTTGCGTTGGTATTGCGTTGCCGCCGCAGGACGGAAACAAAGTGCGATTGCCTTATCGCGTAGAGTTCAGCGCTGTGGCCAAATATCAACCCACGTTGTCCCTGTCGGAGATCGTCTCTGGTCTGCCATTATCGTGGCGCGATGCAGCGTTGCAGCTGCATGGGAGCGCGCAACATGCGGGCTTGTCGGTACAGGTGTACGGCTCGGCTGCACTGCAATCAATTACGGGTTTGCAGTATCTGCACGACGCCTCGGACCTCGATTTGTTACTGCAGCCGACGACGTTGCAACAGCTCGATGACTGCGTGCGACTCTTTTTTCAATTCGATCAACAGCTACCACTCGATGGCGAAATCGTCTTCGGCACAAGCGCTGCGGTGGCGGCCAGAGAATGGTGCAACGCCGCGCAGCAAGACGGTGGATTTCGGGTACTGGCCAAGCAGGCTGCCGGTGTCGCACTAATGCGCAAAGATGCACTGATATCACTGCTTGATCGACAGCCATGCTTGCAGACGTAATCGACTCGCAGCTTTGCGATGCTCCGCTGTCGCAGGCGTCTGCATCGTCGACTGCCGCAGCGCGTCGTATCGCATTGCTGGCAGTACGCAGCCTGCGCACCGAGTTGCGGCTGCATCCCAAGCCCGGTCTGGTTACGCCTCTTTGCAATGGTAGTCATCGCGACATGACAGCCGATACATTCATGCGCAGTCTGTTCGCGCTGCGTCATTATTTTGTTCGCATTGCGCAGGCTGGCTGTGACGCGGCACCATTCGAGGTGTTACGTGAATTAGGTATCGCTGCCGAACGGACGATGATGCGCGCTACCGTCGGCATCAACACGCATCGCGGTGCGATTTTTGCTGTTGGTATGTTGGCTGCGGCGATCGGTGCGGCGAACAAGTCGAGTAGAAATAAAATTCTTGGTATCGACGAGATTCAGCGCGCGTTGCAAGAGTATTGGGGAGACGCATTACAGGCGCATACTCTTTCAAGCAATCGTAATGAATTAACGCCAATCATCGGTGCACGCACTGAAGCTGCCAGCGGTTTTATTTCTGTTTTCAATCTTGCACTACCAACCTTGCGTCGCTCGTTGAAGCTGCAACGCGGCTGGCATCACGCGTGCATCGATACGTTGTTTGCGCTGATTACACACATCGACGATACCAATATCATGCATCGCGGTGGACGCGCCGGTGCAGCCGAGGCGCGTGCGTTGGCACAGCAATTTATCGACGCCGGTGCAACCGGTAATCCGGGTTGGGAACGTCATGCCGCACGGATCAGCGCGCGCTTCGTCTCATTGAATTTATCGCCCGGTGGAGCTGCCGATTTGCTTTCAGCGACTTGTCTGGTGCATTGGGCCACGACGTCGCCCGGAACACGCGCGTGAGCAAACGCTACGCCATTTTTTGTACCGGGCAGGGCGCGCAGCATGCCGCGATGTTTGGGTTGACCGAGCACGAGCCGGTGCAAATTCGGCCTGACTGGAGCGATGCACAATTTCATAAAATTCTCGCTGACCCGGCTTTGCTATTTGCCAATTGCCATGCGCAGCCGTTGATCATTGCGGTCGGCTTGACACGCTGGCAGGCACTGCGCCAACGCTTGCCAGCACCATCGCTGGTTGCCGGTTACAGCGTCGGTGAACTCACCGCGTATGGTGTGGTCGATGCACTCGATAGCGCAACGGTGATCGCACTGGCAGCGCAACGTGCGGCAGCGATGGATCGCTGCGTACAGATGGATCAGCCACAAGCGATGATGGCAGTGAGCGGATTGACAGCAGCGTATGCACTGCCTGTTTTGCAGGCACATGGTCTGTCGATTGCGATTCAAAATGACAGTGATCGTCTGGTGGTGGGTGGATTGGCCGTTGGCTGCACGAGAGCAGAGCCCTCGTTAGTGGCACTGGGTGCGACTTGTCAGCACTTACCGGTGATGGTGGCATCCCATACGCCGCTGATGAAAAATGCGGCAACTGAATTTAGTGCGGCACTCAATCTGTGCAACTGGTCCCCGATGAGTACGCCGGTACTGGCCGGTGTCGATGCACAAAAAATACGCACTACGCCGCGAGCGATAGCAGCCTTGCAAGCGCAACTGACCGATACAATTCATTGGCAGGACTGCATGGATGCGTGTGTTGAAAATGGCATAGAGGTGGTACTGGAACTCGGTCCTGGCAATGCGTTGTCGCGCATGATGGTGGCGCGTCATCCTGAGATTGCTTGTCGATCGGTTGATGAATTTCGCAGTTTTGGTGCGGTACTGGATTGGTTGTTGCGCAATATTAGTTGAATAATCTGATCAAATAAAAATTTGAACAGTCGTTTTTTTCTGTTGTGTAGATGGGTTTTTTGGGCTGATGTGTCGATATCTGACGCTATTTTTATCTTCGTTATTCCGCAGCGACAAGAGCGAATACGCTGCGGCATATTTTTGAAATCTGTTTTCGAGCTACAACGTCCATTTTGGTTAAAAAATTGTATTGCGGATGGCGCGCTCCTGCCGGTTCAATTTAGGCGTTTTCTTTAGAGCAGCAAAAGCTAAGGTCACGGCCTGCAATTTTTCAGACTCTTTTTCATGTCAATTAATCTTGTGGTGAGTGAGTCGGCCGATCGCAGCCGAATGCGTATCGCCCTGATCGCAAATATTGCCATGTTCCTGACCGGACTTGTTGGATGGTATCTCGCCGACTCGGCAAGTTTGCTGGCAGATGCTTTCGATATGCTGGCGGATGCGACGGGTTATGTTGTCGCCATATTTGCAATCGGTCGCACTGCGCTATTCAAACGTAATGCAGCGCGTTGGAACGGAACGATGTTGATTATTCTCGGAGCGGGTGTGATTGGTGAAGTTATACATCGCTACTTTGCTGGCAGCAAGCCGCAAGGCCTGTTGACCATTGTGTTTGCGTTTTTGTCGTTGATCGTCAATGGATCGGTGTTGCGCATGCTGGCTTGCTATCGTAATTCCGCTGAAATTCATCTGCGGGCCACATGGGTCGATACCCGAGCTGATGTTGTCGTCAATCTCGGCGTATTGCTGTCAGGCCTTGCGATCACCCTCTTCGGATTTCAAAGCATCGATCTGATCACAGGTCTCGCGATCGGTGCCTACGTCATTAACGAGGGATGGGAGTTATGGCAAGACGCCAACGAAACTGGCAGTGCAGATTAGGCACTCCATCCTGCCAGAAACAGTAGAGTCAGCGACGCGTGGTACCAGCCCGCGTTGGCTGCAAGGGCAAGTGCGAAGCGGTCGCCTCAAGACGCTCGGCTAGCCAGACCTTGATAATCGATTGCCTTGTCACACCCAGTTTATTGGCTTCGCGATCCAGCGAGTCAATCATCCATGTTGGAAAATCGACATTGACCCGTCTTTGCTCTTGCAGCACGCGCTTGGCTTTTGACAAGTCCAAGGAAGCCGTAATATCAACGCCTTCGTCAAACTGTTGCTCGAATTTTTTAGCTTTCATAAAGTGCCACCTCTTCTGTGCGTGCGCGACGAACGGATATCAAACGAATATTTTCGCCTCGGCAAGTAACGACGGCCGACCAATGCTTCCCCTCAATCAGCCCAATCACTAGATACCGCAACTCGTCATCGGTTTTTGCCGGAATTTCCATGAGCATCGGGTCGTTCCACAGAACTTGTGCGTCAACAAAATCGATGCCGTGCTTCATACGATTGGATTTACTTTTTGCCGTATCGAATTCAAATAAATCCATAGCATAAAAAATATACCTTAATTGGCATTAAAAAGCCTAGCAATCTAAACGTCTAACCTTAAGTTCAGTCGTCTGTGCAGCTTTTTGTGCAAGCCCGTAGCCCAGCGTCCCCAAACCCACCGCCCCCCGGCGTCTCAATCACGAATACATCCCCCGGCTGCATCGCCGTCGTCGCAACGAACGACAAGCGTTCATGCGACCCATCAGCCCGAATCACGTAATTATCACCACACGCACCCGCGCCACCACCCGCTGCGCCGAACGGCGGCACGATACGGTTATTCGACAAAATCGACGCAGTCATCGCTTCCAGAAAACGTATCTTCCGCGTGCCTCCGTTTCCACCATGCCAGCGTCCCGCACCACCTGAACCAGGCCGGATTGCATAGCTGTCGATCCGCACCGGAAACCGATGCTCCAGCACTTCCGGATCGGTCATGCGTGAATTGGTCATGTGGGTTTGCACGACGTCGGTTCCATTAAAGCCATCCCCCGCGCCTGAGCCACCCGAGATGGTTTCGTAGTACTGATGACGCGCATTGCCGAACGTGAAGTTGTTCATCGTGCCGGGTGCGGAACCCATCACACCGAGTGCGCCGTACAGTGCATTTGTGATGCAACTCGATGTCTCGACATTGCCCGATACGACCGCAGCCGGGTACGCCGGATTCAGCATGGAACCCGGTGGAATAATCACCTTCAGCGGCTTCAAACAACCGGCATTGAGCGGAATTGCTTCATCGGTCAGTGTGCGAAAAACATACAACACCGCAGCCATGCAAATCGCACTCGGCGCATTGAAGTTGTCTGGCAGTTGTGTGGATGTGCCGGTGAAATCGATCTCGGCACTTCGCGCGATTTGATCGACACGAATCGCCACATGGATTTGTGCACCGTTATCCATCGGGTAGATAAATTTTGCATCACGCATTGTCGCTAGCACGCGGCGAATCGATTCTTCTGCGTTGTCTTGCACATGCTTCATGTAGGCGCGCACAACGGGCAGGCTGTAGTGCGCAACCAGCTTGCGCAGTTCATCGACACCTTTTTGATTGGCTGCGACCTGCGCACGCAGGTCGGCCAGATTTTGCAGGATATTGCGCGCCGGGTAGCTACCGGACGATAGCAACGCAATCACTTCCTGCTCAAGAAACCGGCCAGAGCGCACGATCTGAAAATTATTGATGAGCACACCTTCCTGTTCGATCACTGTGCTGTTGGCAGGCATCGACCCCGGCGTAATGCCGCCAATATCGGCATGATGGCCACGCGAGCCAACGTAAAACAGAATATGTTCGCCATCGAACACCGGCGTGATTACCGTGATATCCGGCAGATGCGTTCCACCGTGATACGGATCATTGAGCATAAACACATCGCCCGCGCGCATTGTGGTGGCGTTTTCGCGGATGATGGTTTTAATGCTGTCGCCCATCGAGCCGAGGTGAACTGGAATATGCGGTGCGTTGGCAATCAGATTGCCGTCCTGATCAAACAGCGCACATGAAAAATCAAGCCGCTCCTTGATGTTGACCGACACCGCCGTGTTTTGCAGCGCCAGCCCCATTTGCTCGGCGATGCTCATGAACAGGTTGTTGAAAATTTCGAGCATCACCGGATCGACACTGGTTCCGATAGCGTTGGCGGCCGCGCGTGGTACCACGCGTTGCAGTACCAGATGATTAAGCGCAGTTACTTCAGCACGCCAGCCCGGCTCGACAATATTAGTCGCGTTTTTTTCCGCGATGATTGCTGGGCCGTCGACCAGATCGCCAGGACGCATCTGTTCGCGCAGATAGAGCGGCGTCGCGTGCCACGCGCCACCGGAAAAAAGTGGCACCGATTCGTTTGGCTGTAGTGGACCATCGCGCGGCGGCAGCACTTCGATCTGCTCGGTATTGTCTTGCGATGAGCCGATCGCCTCGATCGAAATCGATTCAACGATCAAGGCTTTTTCCGGCATCAGGAATGCATAGCGCTTTTGATAGATCGATGCAAACATGGCGCGCATGTCGGATTCAGCAGCAAGCGTCACGACGATCACCGAGTCCGATCCGTCATAGCGCAGATGCACGCGCTGCGCGATATCGATGCGCTCTGCCGGTAAATCCTGCGCCAGTAATTCGGCGCGGCCTTCTGCCGCCAATGTCTCGAAGCGGGTCTGCATGAAGGCAAGCGAAGAAGTCGACAGCGGCAGTTCGATCGCAGCCAGGCGCATTGCAGTTTGATCTGCCAGCCCCATGCCGTACGCCGACAAAACACCCGCCATCGGATGCGCAAAAATCCGCGTCATACCAAGCGCATCTGCCACCAGACACGCATGCTGCCCGCCCGCGCCGCCAAACGTGCTGAGGGTGTAATCAGTCACATCGTGACCACGCTGCACCGAAATGAATTTGATCGCATTCGCCATATTGCCGACGGCGATCGTGATAAATCCTTCAGCGACTTGTTCAGGGGTTTGCAGCATGCCGGTCGCAGCGTGAATCTGCTGCGCCAGCGCAGTGAATCGCGTCACCACTACATCGTGATCGAGCATCGCATCGGCGTTGGCGCCGAATACCGCCGGAAAGCTTGTCGGCTGGATTTTACCCAGCATCGCATTAGCGTCCGTTACCGTCAACGGACCACCGCGCCGATAACTGGCCGGGCCGGGATTGGCACCAGCGCTGTCCGGCCCGACTCTATAACGCAGTCCATCGAAATGCAGAATCGAGCCACCACCGGCCGCCACAGTATGAATGCTCATCATCGGCGCACGCACGCGTACGCCGGCCACTTGCGTCTCGAACTCGCGCTCGAATTCACCGGCGTAATGCGACACATCGGTCGACGT
>JAYTZV010000013.1:0-6700 GCA_043741695.1 Burkholderiales bacterium | reverse complement strand
ACCTTGATAGCGTTCAGACCAGATAGCACCGGGCATCAATCCTGATTTGGAAGCAGTGTCGATAAATACGGGATCGCCAAAACAATTCAACAGCATACCCTCGGTATCGGTCAGCACGATTGCGTAGTTGGATTTGGCAATCTGCTGAAATAGCGTTGCCATCTCACTTTTGGCAGCGTTAAACACGGCATAGGTTTGTTCTTGGCGCCGGCGCAGCTCTTGACCTTCGATCACATAGAGATCGCCTGGCCTCGCAGTATCAAGTCGATACTCGGCAGCGCATCGACGCCATGATTCGGCAATATGGGCCGGAATGTTCCCAAGTGGAAGATGCGAAGAATGCACAACTGTGCGGATTCGCGAGCCGTGAGATTGCAGGGTTTCCATCGTTGTCTCCTGTTTCGGTTCGTAGCAGTTTTGCCGACGAGACGAAAATATTTATCTGCCTTCTAAAAGCACTACTGGCCCATTTTTTGCTGCAATACCGTGAATGCTCATCCGCTAAAGGGTAGACGATCACAAAAATAAAACACACCCATGCCTTCACCAACAGGATTTTTTTAGTAAGTAAATCCGTTGTTCGATAGCGCAGCGAAACAGTGTTCCGCAACGCGACCGCCACTGCATTACCAGCTGTGGCGAGGATAAAACATATCCTGCGATTTTGCTTAAAGGTGATTCAAAGTCCGATTCAAAGTCAGATTCCAGTCCAATAACCAGTCTAATCAAGGAGATAACGATGGATGTAAAAGCAGCAGTCGCCCACACAGCCGGTGCGCCACTAACAATCGAAACGGTTCAGCTCGACGGACCACGCGCTGGCGAGGTGCTCGTAGAGATCAAGGCCTCCGGCGTGTGCCATACCGATTTATTCACACTGAGCGGTGATGATCCGGAAGGGATTTTTCCAGCGATATTGGGCCACGAAGGCGCTGGTATCGTGGTGGAAGTTGGCGCCGGGGTGACCTCTTTAAAGCCTGGTGATCATGTGATCCCGCTCTATACGCCCGAGTGTCGCAACTGCGATTACTGCCTCTCACAAAAAACGAATCTTTGCCAAGCGATCCGGTCGACTCAGGGCCGTGGCTTAATGCCTGACGGGAGCAGCCGCTTCAAGCATAACGGTGCCGAAGTCTTTCATTACATGGGCACGTCCACCTTTGCTCAGTACACCGTCGTACCAGAAATTGCGTTGGCAAAAATCCGCGAAGATGCGCCGTTCGAAAAAGTTTGCTACATCGGCTGCGGCGTGACCACTGGCATCGGCGCGGTGATCTACACCGCGAAGGTCCAGCCTGGCGATAATGTGGTGGTCTTTGGTCTTGGTGGTATTGGGCTCAACGTCGTACAGGGAGCACGCCTGGCGGGCGCAAACATGATCGTCGGTGTCGATATCAATCCCGCGCGCATGGAACTGGCGAAAAAATTTGGCGTGACGCACTTCGTCAATCCAAAAGAAGTCGAAGGCGATATCGTGCCGTATCTGGTGAACCTGACCAAAGGTGGCGCCGATCACAGTTTTGAATGTATTGGTAACGTAACGCTGATGCGGCAGGCGCTGGAATGCTGCCATAAAGGCTGGGGCAAATGCACCATCATCGGCGTAGCGGGCGCGGGGAAAGAAATCGCCACGAGGCCGTTCCAGCTAGTCACGGGACGTGTCTGGCAAGGCTCTGCGTTCGGCGGCGCACGCGGACGTACCGATGTACCGAAAATCGTTGATTGGTACATGGAGGGCAAGATCAATATCGATGATCTGATTACGCATGTGATGCCAATCGAAAAAATTAATCATGCATTCGATCTCATGCATGACGGGACCTCTATTCGCTCGGTCGTCACCTTCTAATGACGGTTCAATGACGTCACCACGGCTTCGCTACGTCATCGCCCGCGGTAAGGGCCGATGGCGCAGCGATAATTTTTTACAGGATGCGTAGTGCCGGGCTTATGTAGCCACGCACAGCGTGTCTCAAAAATTCCATCTTAAGTCCGGCCAAGCTTTTTTAGCATCCGAGTCCCTCGTCAATTTGTTCAAAATTTGAACAGCCGATGCAACAGATCGTTCCAGTTACGACGCGACGCATGAAGCGTCTGTACACGCCTATCCTGAAAAAATTCAGGCGCGCAATTTGCTACTTCTGTTCGTGTAGTAATCATTTGAACAACGATTTAGCACCTCGTTGCAATCAGCATCAGCTGACCTTACCAGGAGACTTTATGACCGTACATATTCATCCCGCCGTTGACGGTGGCGTCAAGCCAGCGCAAGCGGGGTTCGCAGGCGGGACCTTGTTATGCGATTGCGCCGACCACAAGGTCGAAGTAACCGTGAAAGCACAAACCGCACACAATCATGTGTGTGGCTGCTCAAAATGCTGGAAGCCTGCTGGCGCGTTATTTTCGCAAGTTGCCGTCGTATCGAAGGACGCGGTCAGTATCACTGCAAATGGCGACAAGCTGAAAGTCGTTGATGAAGCTGCTGCGATACAGCGTCATGCCTGCACTGCTTGCGGTGTGCATATGATCGGCCGCATCGAAAACAAAGCCCATCCGTTTTACGGCCTTGATTTCATTCATACCGAACGATCGCCGCAGAGTGGTTGGGCGCCGGCAGAATTCGCCGCGTTCGTTTCCTCAATTATTGAAGCGGGTGCGCCAGCTGACAAAATGGGCGAAGTGCGTGCCCGTCTAAATGAGTTGGGGCTGCCACCGTACGACTGTCTATCGCCACCGTTGATGGATGCAATTGCGGCCCATATCGCAAAGTCGAAAGCCCATTAACGCATTACCAGGAGCGAGCTGCACAGCCAATGCGTTATTTGCTGGGTTCGCTCGAGTAGTCCTGCGGCGCGTAGTCAGCTGCAGGAAAAATCTAGCTTAGGGCTTGACGATTTCCGGTCGAAGAGTCTTTCTCGCAGTGGCAGACTATCGGGCAAAGTTTTCTAGTGTATCGCTGCGAAAGATGTATTCACAGACCTGAAAAAGCGAGCCGGTGTGACGGTCGTGGTGTTCTCAAAGCCAGATAGCAAAAAAAATTTATTTAATCAAAAGGAATAATGATGCCAGCAACTAGTTTATACGAGCGCCTTGGCGGTGCTTATGCAATCGCTTCTGCAGTTGATTATTTGGTTGACCGTTTGCATACCAATGCAACGCTCAACAATAAGAATAAAAAAGTTGAGGATTTCCATACGGCTCAGTACAAAGCGGGCTACAAATTTATGGTAACTGCCTGGAGTATCGAGGCAGCCGGAGGACCGAAGTGCTACCCGGGTCGCGATATGTTCGCGTCCCATAAGGATCTCGGTCTGACAGACTATGAGTTCGACGTGACTGCCCATGAGATTCGAAATACCATGTACCAACTCGGCGTACCGCAGCCAGAGGTAATTGAATTCATGGATATTATCGAAAGTAATCGGGACAAGGTTATTGCAAAAAAGTAGTTTGCCAAGCGCGATAACGTCAAACCGATTTTGCACATACCTTAACCAGGTATTTTGGGCAACGACGGTGATTTACGTTTAGCAGATGAGCTATGTGCTGATTGAACCGAGCACCAAACCCTCAGCGTTATCGCGACAAAAATCGGAAATTTGATGTCCAAGAAATTTTGGTGCCTCAAATTACACATTATTTAGTAGCGCACAATTAAATAGCGTACTATTCAATATCTGCATATTTATAACAAAAGACAAAACATTTAAACTACGGAGAGAACAACATGGCACGCGATATCACTGACAACACAACGATTCTTTCCCGCCGGCAGGCACTACTCGGCACGGTGGCCGTCGCCGCAGGCAGTGCAATGGCACTCACGGCATGCGGTGGTGCATCGGCTCAGGTGGCAACAACCACTCCGACGACGCGAACTGCCAGCATCATTACGATGGCAGATGGTACCCAGATTTATTACAAGGATTGGGGTCCGGCAAATGGTCCTGTCGTCACGTTCAGTCATGGTTGGCCGCTAAGCTCAGATGCGTTTGAAGATCAAATGATGTTCTTATCGAATAATGGTTATCGCACGATCGGTGTAGACCGTCGTGGTCATGGTCGATCGAGCCAACCGTGGCTAGGCAATACCATGGACCAGTATGCCGACGATCTGTCGACGGTAATTGAAACGCTTAACTTGACTGGTATTACGATGGTCGGACATTCAACTGGCGGCGGTGAGGTTGCACGTTATATCGGTCGGCATGGTACGTCACGGGTTGCCAAAGCTGTCCTGGTTGCTTCAGTGACACCGTTAATGTTGAAGACTTCAAATAATCCAGATGGCACTCCGATCGAAGTATTCGATGGAATACGCAAAGCAGTATTAACAGATCGCGCTCAATTTTGGCGCGATCTATCGGGTCCGTTTTTTGGTTTTAATAAAAATCCATCAACCGATTCGCAAGGCAAGCGTGACACGTTCGAGGCGCTCGGTCAGCAGTGTGGCCTGCGCGGTGCTTATGAATGTATCAAGCAGTTTTCGGAAACTGACTTTACGGAAGACTTGAAAAAAATGTCGATTCCGACGCTAGTCATTCATGGTGATGCTGATCAAATCGTTCCGATCAAAGCGGCCGGCCAAGCGGCAGTCAAGATTTTGCCGAACGGTACGTTGAAAGTGTATGCAGGAGCGCCGCATGCGATTCCGCAGATGAATAAAGACATGTTGAACGCGGATATTCTCGCGTTCCTGAAAAGTTGATTGCTGATTCGATCATCAAAAGTGTTAGCAAGATCGTCTGCATGTACTGAATCAAACCGCCTCGACTAAAAACCGAGGCGGTTTGCACTGTTTACGTTTCCACCATAAATTACACGCAAAAGAAGAGTCTTATCGCGATGCGGTTGATAAAATTTCACATTGAGATTTGCTAGATTTAAACAACCAGATCGGCTTGGTGTTCAGCATGATTGATGGCTTTGAGCGTTCCATACGAGCGTCAACTCGTGAGCAAAAAAATTGAAGTGTGAACGGGTTTGTCGGATTGACTGAATCCTTGAATTGAACGTGGGGATGGCGTTTAAAAATAGAATGGCGCATGTGAAACAAGCCGCGCTGGCGACATTCGCAGCGGGCATGACGTTTGGTGATTTTGCTACTTCGTCGCGACGCAATTACAATCACGAACGTTTGAGCGTGAAAGCTGACAGATTTACTCCGAAAAATAGCAGCCTGTCCTGACGGCACCGTGTCTCTATTTGCCAGCTCAAAAAAATAGTCGGTTTGCCGAATCAGTAAAAAAATAATTCTGTCTATCGCAGCGACGCCTACGCGGTAGTCAATCCTAGATTAATCAACGGTATCTGAGAAAAATTGAATGAAAAAATTATTCGTATTAAGTGCACTGATCCTTGCGCTGGCGGGCTGCCGGACAACCGACTTGCCACCGAATTAGGCACTGCAAATCAGGCAGGCGCATGTCAATGGCGTCGATCTGCCGTACATCCAGGACGGGCAAGGCATTCCGGTCGTGTTCGTGCACGGCTCGATGCCCGATTATCGAATCTGGGAAGCCGAGCGCCCGGCGGTAGCTGCGCGATATCGCACTATTGCCTACACCCAGCGTTATTTTGGCAACACGCCGTGGCAGGACGACGGCCGCAATTTTAACCAGGCGACCCATGCGGCGGATTTGATTGCTTTTATTCAAAGTCTTGGTGCCGGTCCGGTACACGTGGTCGCTTGGTCGTACGGCGGTTCGGTTGCTACTCTGGCTGCTAGCCAGCATCCTGAATTGTTACGCAGTCTGTCGCTCCATGAGCCGACGATTGGCAGCCTGATTGTCAACTCCGTGGAAGGCAAGGCAGCCGCCAGCGATTTCGGTAAGGAGATCGCGAAGTTTCGGTAGGTAGCAAACAGTGGCGACACGCAGAGCGCGATGAGCCAGTTCTGGGAATTTGTCGTGCGACTCCCGGTTGGCGGTCTCGACCGCGAACCGCTGCCGTTGCGCCAAATCGTGCTCGACAATGCACGCACCGTGCCGCTAAGCCTGAATGCACCGCCACAACCGATTTCTTGCGATATGGTCAGGGCTATCAAGGCACCGATACTTATTACGGTTGGCGCACAGACGCGCGAGTTATGGACCCTGGCAGCAAAAGCCATGGCCACCTGCGCGCAGCATGGTGAACTTGTCACGATTGCAAACAGTAACCATGATGCGATCGTTCGTCAGCCCGCCGCGTTTAGTCAGGTGTTGCTCAAGTTTTTGGGAGAACATTGATCGCCACAGCGCAGCGCGTGTCATGGTGATCAATTTTTTTACGGCTTGTACACAGCAGCATCGACGCATTCAACGATCTGTTTTGTAACGCAACGGCATTCACAAACAAGGATTACCCGGTTTTCTTTGCACGCACGGCAACGGGAATGTACGACTGTGTATTTGAAATAGGCGTACGGCTCAAGGCATTGTTCGCTTCCACGAGCACCGTCAACGCTGCAATGAATTCCTTGCGACGTTTCGGCGGTAATGCGGCCAACGTGCGCTCGTGCGCCCGTGACACGGCCGCTTCAAGTCGTGCCAGTGTCGCGCGGCCCACATCAGTCAACTCGGCTACCCGTTTGCGCTTGTCGCTGCGTGAAATACGCCGCTGCACCAAGCGGCGCTCCACTAATCGCGTCAGCACATCGGCGATATTGGCACGGTCCAGGCCGACAGCGCGTGAGAGCGCCACCTGTTCGGACGGGCCA
>JAYTZV010000012.1:0-6709 GCA_043741695.1 Burkholderiales bacterium | reverse complement strand
TATATGGAACCTTCTGAACCGAATGCTCGCGTATTTTATAGGTTATTTTCTCGTTGCGCAAATCCGACTGCACTCTAAACCCTTGTTTCTTCAGGTTTTGTGTGACCTGCTGCGCGTAGTCTGCCTGCCCTTCGGAGATGTTCAACACCGAAATTTGCATCGGCGCGAGCCACAGCGGCAGTGCGCCTGCATAGCTTTCAATCAGAATGCCGATGAAACGCTCAAGCGAACCGACGATAGCCCGATGTAGCATGACCGGTGTTTTTTTATTGCTCTCTTCGTCAATATAGGTGCCGCCCAAACGTTCGGCGGTGTTCCAGTCAACCTGCATCGTACCGACCTGCCAGGCGCGACCGAGACTATCGTGCAGATGGTATTCAATCTTCGGACCATAAAATGCGCCTTCGCCAGGAAGCTCAGTCCAGCTCACGCCACAGCTGCGCAGCGCAGTGCGCAGCGACTCTTCGGATTTATCCCAAACTGCATCACTACCAACCCGACTATACGGCCGCAGCGCCAGCTTGACCTTAATATCCTCGAAGCCAAAGTCGGTATAGACCTTCATCGCCTGCTTGTGAAAGTCGACGACCTCGCTCTGAATCTGGTCTTCGGTGCAAAATGCATGGCCGTCATCTTGCGTAAAGCCGCGCACCCGCATGATGCCGTGCAGCGCGCCCGATGGCTCGTTGCGATGACACTGGCCGAATTCACCGTAACGCAGCGGCAAATCGCGATAGCTGCGCAAGTCTGACTTGAAAATTTGCACATGACCCGGACAGTTCATTGGCTTCAATGCATACGCACGATTCTCCGATTCGGTGACGAACATGTTGTCGCGATAATTATCCCAGTGGCCGGTTTTTTCCCATAGCGAGCGATCCAGAATCTGCGGGCCTTTAACTTCCTGATAGCCGCTGTCCTTGTAGACCTGACGCATGTATTGCTCGACTTGCTGCCAAATTGTCCAGCCCTTCGGATGCCAAAACACAAGACCCGGCGCTTCTTCCTGCATGTGAAACAAATCAAGCGCCTTGCCGAGCTTGCGATGGTCGCGCTTCTCGGCTTCTTCCAGCACGTGAAGATAGTTTTCAAGGTCTTCTTTTTTTGCCCATGCAGTGCCGTACACCCGCTGCAGCATTTCATTTTTCGAGTCGCCGCGCCAGTAAGCTCCAGCCAGCTTCATCAGCTTGAAGACTTTAAGTTTGCCGGTGGATGGCACATGCGGGCCGCGGCACAGGTCGGTGAACTTGCCTTCGGTATAGAGCGAGACTTCCTGATCTGCGGGAATCGACGCAATAATTTCGGCCTTGTACGCTTCGCCAATCGACGTGAAGTAAGCCACCGCCTCATCACGCGGCATGACCTGACGCGTAACTGGCTCATCTTTTTTTGCCAGCTCAGTCATCTTCTTTTCGATCGCTACCAGATCGTCCGGCGTGAACGGCCGCTTGTAGGAGAAATCGTAATAAAAACCGTTGTCGATGACCGGGCCGATCGTTACCTGCGCATCCGGGAACAGTTCCTTGACCGCATAGGCCAACAAGTGCGCGGTCGAATGGCGTAAAACATCCAGGCCCTCAGTATCCTTGTCGGTGATGATCGCCAGATCAGCATCGTGCGTAATAAGAAACGACGTATCGACGACCTTGCCATCGACCTTGCCAGCAAGCGCGGCCTTTGCCAGACCCGCACCAATACTGGCGGCAACTTGCGCAACGGTGACGGGTTGATCGAACGGTCGCTGCGATCCATCGGGAAGGCGTACTGAAATCATGTTAAAGCTCCATGATGCGCGGCACAGCCGGCATCCGATTAAAAAGTCGCTGAAAAATCACAAAAGGAAGGGCGAAAAAAAGCGCGATCTTGTCGCGCTTTTCCGATCACGGTTCGCCGAAACAATGCCGACGAATGTCGCCCTTCGGAATGCCGGATTAGTCGAGAAGACGGGATCAGAGCGCCCTTAGCGGTGTGCACCGCACATAAAAACTGCGGTTTTGACCAAGGCGACAGAGTATCACGAAGACGTCAGCGGTTGGTCGATTTCGACCGACCGACAATGCGCAAGACGCGAGAAGAAATGCAATTAACCAACGAAAGATTTGACCTTTTTCGCAGAATGTAAATGAAGTCGCTCGTGCACCATCATTACCTCCTGCCCTGCCACCAGACGCAGCGCGCCGGCGTGATCTTCTATAAGCGCCGTCAGGCTTTCCACCCAGTCGCCATCGTTGCAATACAGGATGCCACCAGTATCGCGCATTTCCGGCTTGTGAATATGACCGCAAATCACGCCATCGAGACCGAGTTTTCTGACCTCGGTAGCGAGCGCTTCTTCGAATGAGGAGATATAACTGACCGCGTTCTTGACTTTCAATTTCAGATATTGCGATAACGATCAGTAAGGCAAACCGAGCCGCGCACGCCAACTGTTCAACCACTGATTGAATTTCAAAATGACGGTGTACATGCTGTCACCAAGGTAGGCCAACCATTTCGCGCAGGCGATTACGCCATCGAAACGGTCACCGTGCAGCACCAGCATGCGCTTGCCGTCGGCAGTCACATGGACCAGCTCGTCGCGCACCTTGATGCCGCCAAAATCGAGATCAATGAATTGCCGAATGGCCTCGTCATGATTGCCCGGAACAAAAATAACGTTGGTTCCCTTACGTGCTTTTTTCAACATGGTCTGGACCACATTATTGTGATTCTGATCCCAGTACCAGCGGCGTTTTAGCTGCCAGCCATCGATGATATCGCCGACCAGATACAGATTTTCTGATTCGGTGGCGCGTGAAAATTCAAGCAGGGGCCGGCTTGCGACCCGGTCGTACCGAGGTGCACGTCCGAAATCCAGATGGAGCGAAAGCGCACCAGACTGTGACGGCCGCCCGATTTGATTTCGGCGTAATCCGCATCGAGAAACTGTCGCGCGACGTCATGCCGCCCTCTGCTCGCCGAGATAGTGACGTGCATAACGGCTATCGAGCTTTGCCAATGGCAGCATCATGAACAGGTCGGCGCTGTGGAAATCCGGATCCCAACCTGGCTCGCCACACACCCACGCACCGCTACGCAGATAGCCTTTTAGCAGCGGCGGTGCAACGGGTGCGATACCGGAATCGCGATCGTCGATTGGAAAAGGCAGATGTGGTGTGACACGATAGTCAGCCGGTGCCAGATTGTTTTCAGTCAGGGTGTGATACAGCGCAGCGGCGTTGTGTCCACCGTCTGACAGGCTGATGCTGGCACAGCCAATCAGGTATTCGCATTGCTCTTTTTTCATAAACGCAGCCAAGCCCGCCCACAACATCATGATGACACTACCGCTGCGATAATCGGGATGGATGCAGGCACGACCGGCTTCGGCAATGCGCGGGCGCAAATTATTGAGGCGACTCAGATCAAATTCTTGTTCGGAATAATACTGTCCCATTTTGCGCGCAGCATGCGGGCTCATCACGCGATAGGTGCCGACAACTTTCAGGGAGTGCGAATCACGCACGATCAGGTGATCACAGTACGTATCGAACTCGTCACGATCGAGTCCCTCTGCATTTTCGAGGGCTGACAGACCCATGGTTTCAATGAAAACCTTGTAGCGCAGACGCTGCACTTCACGTACTTCTTCGGGAGTAGTCGCGAGGCTCAAAGTGAGCTTGGAATATTTCGGCGTTTGGTCAGCGGTCGTGGTCAGTAAGCGCATCAAAAGTCCTCGTGGTGTCGACCACGAGAGACTAACCACCGATTGCTTCAGTACGATGACAAACCCATGTCAATTCCGTGACAGAGCAACATATGTCGAATCAATACGATAATCGAATGCGTCGTCTTGCGTTGACTGTTTTACTCGACCGTTTTCATTAACTACAGCGGTCGATTGCACCTGCCGGGCAAATAGACCGCTAGCATTGTTTATTGACCGCTTTGCATGACACCAGTGCGATTATTTGTCCGCTACTTTTTCCTTACGTGGCCGACCCGCTTTCAGCGGCGCCAGTACGCCAACTTCCTGTTTCAGCGCCGCTAATGTCAACTTGCGCACCAGCGCAACACCGATGCGCAACAACTCACTTTTCTTGACTTCAAACCCAGCTTTCAGACAGGCTTTTTTTACTTCGCCCAAAGCAGCATATTCGGCTTCTGGCATCGTGAAACTATCGCGTACCAGCTTGGCTTTCTTGACTTTTTCGACAGTTCGGTCTTTGAGTGCTTTTGGAGGTGTTGACTTCGCAACGCTGCGATTTCCAATCGACTTACTCGCTGCCATAACCGGCTTCGCAGGCGCGGCGGCGGTCGATTTCGCCGGGATTTTTTTAGCTTTTAGTGAAGAAACGGTGACTGAAGAAACGGTGGCGGCTTTTTTTGCCGCGACGCGACCCGGCTGCTTTGGCTTTTTTGGCGTCGCCGGGGTCGTGGCGACAACAGCTTTTGCGACAGGGCGGACAGGTGTTTTCGCCGGAGACTTGCGGGGTGCAGATGTGACCATCAGATTTTCCTCACTACTTTTTAATCGTATAAACAATATAGTTTATTTAATTTATCGCTGCAAGAAAAGCGACTTCCACGGCTCAGCCTCAGCCGCATCCGCAGCCGGGGCTATAACTGCATTGAACGCGTACGCCACCATATTCATGCAGTCTGCCGAAGCGTCACATCAGCACCTACCGCAGCCCACCACTCCTGTTCTTTCTCCATCCAGTAAGCAATCGTCGGGTGCCGCGCGCTCAGATCGTGACGGATATCAATCTCACTACGGCTTTTCATTTTCAGACGAATATGGGCGAGATCGACAGGTATGCGGGCATGCATCAATATAATCGCGATGCGCAGCGCCAGTACTGCCTTGGCGAAGTCGAGCTCACACAACTGCTCGCCGAGTTTTTTCAGATTACCTTTTTGCGCGAGGATCAGGGTACTCATCAGCCGTTGTTCACGCGTCGTAAAGCCAGGCAGATCGGCATGTTCGATCATGTAGGCGGCATGCTTGTGATAACCACTATGCGACACCGCCATGCCGACTTCGTGCAGCAACGCGCTCCAGTTCAAGTAACTCGCCAAGCTATCGTTGGCCGGTTTCAATTGCACGAACAACGCATTGGCTGCCTCAGCAACCTGGTCAGCGCGGTGGCTATCGACATGGAATACTTGTTGAAACTGCCGCACCGATTGCTCGCGTCGGTCCAGCTTGGTGTCGCGCAGTTGCAAGTCCCACAGGACTCCCATGCGCAAGCCGGCTTCAATCGGTGCTAGCACTGAAATACCGATTTCTTCCATTACCCCAATCAGGATGGCAAGGCCACCGACCATTACCGCCGCGCGCTCGGGCTTCATACCGGTCAGCGCGATCCTGCTGACATGGCCGGCGTCGATGAAGCACTCTTTCAGAGCCTGCAAGCCCGATGCGGACAGCTTTCCGTCGCCAAGACTGTTGCGCACAATGACTTCGGCAATCACGCGAATCGTCCCCGACGAGCCATACGCCGCTTGCCAATAGCGTGGATGAAACGGCAGCGCGCCGTCTTCAAACACCGAGCGTGCCGACAAGATGGCGGCCTTATAAGCGCGCGCAGTGATTTGACCATCGGCAAAAAAAGTCGCGCTGTGTCTGGCAGTCCCGATGCTGAATGATTCGACCTGTTCTACCTTGTGGCCAGCGCCCAGCACCAGTTCGGTTGAACCACCGCCGATGTCGATCACCAGACGCCGCTCATCGAGACTATCGAGCGTGCTGGCAACACCAAGATAAATCAGACGGCCTTCCTCTTCGCCGGAAATAATTTCGATGGGATAGCGCAGTGCCAGTTCAGCCTGAGTCAGAAATACCTGGGCGTTGCCAGCGATGCGCAAAGTATTGGTGGCAACGATCCGCACGGCCGATAACGGGAACGCACTGAGCACTGCACTAAAGCGCCGCAGACAATCAAGACCGGCTTGCATTGCTGCGGGCGTCAGATTGCCACGACTGTCGAGACCGGCACCGAGACGCACTGGCTCGCGCGCAGTTTTGATAATGCGGATCACGCCATTTTCATGCCGACCGATATGCAGACGAAAACTGTTCGATCCCAAATCCACTGCTGCAAACATGCCGTCCCTCGTAAAATAACCTGCGTACTTTGCACCCAAGCGCCGTCGATAGTCTACGGTATCTATAATTGGAATAAACGATTTAGCGAATTAAATTTCGCTCGGGAAGCGCTGATTAATTCTAGCGGATCGAACTGACTCTCAGGTGCGTACGATACGAGTCGCACTCCGCAGCAATAGCGGTGATCTTGCGAGGGTTTGCAACGCAGTAGGGTTCGCACTTGAAAGCCCGGGCCGCCGACATGAATTGATCAGCGCTTGCCTGACTGGATTGCTGATGTACGTCGCTCTCAGTGCGCAGGAAAAATCAGAAAAACGAAGGTATTTCCAAAGGCAGCATAGTTGACGAGCGTGGTAAATCGCCGTCATAAAAAAGCGCAAAAATAGCACTTCAAAAAGTGCTCGCTAGGTGGATTAACCGCGGCGGCGCGGATAGCCTTCCGAATCGATGCGTTGCCAGACCAGTTCCTTTGCCTCAGCCGACATGACGACCCACTGCGCCACCTCAGCAACGGTACGTCCGCAGCCGCGACAGACAGGATCAAAGGTGGTGGAGCACACCGCCACACACGGGGTATCAGGACGAACAGTTGAAGAAGTCATGCGTCATCTATTCAAA
>JAYTZV010000011.1:0-6712 GCA_043741695.1 Burkholderiales bacterium | reverse complement strand
CACGCAATATAGAAATGCCGTCGCGCGAAAGACCCGAATTATACAAAGTTGTCGACCGGCGTGCAATGCAATTCGCGACGCAGGGCGATTCGATACGGGTCGTGCTCGGTCAGCTCCACGTCCCCAATCAAGCAGCTGGCGCTATGAAAAATCATTTGCAGCAACATTGATGGGTAGTTCAAGCAAAGTGAGGAAAGCGCGCTCCAGTGCAGCCGGGTCGCCGCTGGTGAAGGCAAGCACGCTACCGATGGCGCTGGTGCCAGCGACCAACCCATGCTGCGTCAGCTGCGCTTGAACTTGCCGCGCCACCGCTGCGCCGGTATCGATGATGGTGATCGGTACGTTGGTAGCCGCCTTCACCAGACGGCTAATTTGCGTCAACACAAACGGGTAGTGAGTGCAACCAAGCACCAGCGTATCGGCACCTTGCGCCAACAGCGGCACGGTGTAACGCTGCAGCATCGCCATCGTATCGGCATCGGAAAACGCGCCGCGCTCGATGCGATCGGCCAGGCCATTGCACGGCTGCGACAAAAATCTTACGGTGTTTTCATTGCTTAGCTGATCGCGCAAGTGGCGGAATTTTTCACTGGCGAGTGTGGCTTCGGTCGCCAGTACGCCGATTATCTTCGAGCGGGATAAGGCCACCGCCGGTTTTAAACCAGGCTCAACACCGACCACGATCAACGACGGATAAGCAGCGCGCAACGCACCAATGGCTACGGCGGTCGCGGTATTGCAGGCGACCACGATGGCTTTCACGCCTTGGGCTAAGAAAACTGCACCGATGCGCAACGTACGCTGTTCGATCTCGATTTCGGTGCGTTCGCCATACGGCGCGTAACGTGCGTCTGATACATAGATCAGCTGCTCATTTTTTAGGCAGCTTCGAATATGCCGCAGCACCGACAGGCCGCCGACGCCGGAGTCGAATATGCCGATCGGTGACAGCGTCGTTGGGAGTGTTGCCAGCGCTGGCGGCATAGCGGATAACGCTATTGTCGGCGTACCTGACGACGCATTTGACGACGCAGTGGACAATACCGTCATCGATACTGCATCGCCATGCTTGCCGTGCTTTCCGCGCATTACTCAGGCAGTCGTGATCGCAATTTTGCTGAGCGCCGAATGGGCAATTTTTTCCTGCCATTCTTGCGGACCGGTGGTGTGCACCGAAGTACCGGTCGCATCCACCGCAACCGTCACTGGCATGTCAGTGACGTCAAATTCATAAATCGCTTCCATGCCGAGATCAGCGAAGCCGACCACTTTGGCAGACTTGATTGCCTTCGACACCAGATACGCCGCACCGCCTACAGCCATCAAATACGCCGACTGATGACGACGAATCGATTCAATCGCGACCGGGCCGCGTTCAGCTTTGCCGATCATTGAAATCAAGCCGGTTTTCTCCAGCATCATGTCGGTAAATTTATCCATCCGTGTCGCCGTGGTCGGACCCGCCGGTCCTACCGCTTCGTCGCGTACCGGATCGACCGGGCCGACGTAATAAATCACGCGATTGGTAAAGTCGACCGGCAAGGATTCGCCATTGGCCAGCATGTCTTGAATGCGTTTGTGTGCAGCATCGCGGCCAGTCAGCATCTTGCCGTTCAATAGCAAGGTCTGACCCGGTTTCCATGACGCGACTTCTTCTTTGGTCAGTGTATTGAGATCAACGCGTTTGGATTTTTCAGTATCAGCGACCCAATGCACATTGGGCCAGCTCGACAGGGAAGGTGGTTCCAGATACGCTGGGCCTGAGCCATCGAGCACAAAGTGTGCATGACGCGTTGCCGCGCAATTCGGAATTAATGCCACTGGCTTGGAGGCGGCATGCGTCGGATGCATCATGATTTTTACATCCAGCACTGTGGTTAAACCACCGAGACCTTGCGCGCCGATGCCGAGTGCATTGATCTTGTCGCACAGTTCGATACGCAGTTCTTCGGTCTTGTTTTGCGGCCCGCGCTGGCGCAGCGCGAACATGTCGATGTCTTCCATCAGCGATTGTTTTGCCATCAGCATCGCGCGCTCGGCGGTGCCGCCGATACCGATACCGAGCATACCCGGCGGGCACCAACCCGCGCCCATTGTCGGTACCGTTTTCAATACCCAGTCGACCAGCGAATCGGACGGATTCAACATCACGAACTTGGATTTGTTTTCAGAGCCACCGCCTTTTGCAGCAACCTGCACGTCTACTGTGTTGCCGGGCACGAGCTCCATGTGCACGACCGCAGGCGTATTGTCTTTGGTATTTTTACGCTCGAACTGCGGATCAGCAACGATCGAAGCGCGCAACTTGTTATCTTCAAAATTGTAGGCACGTCGTACGCCTTCATTCACCGCATCGGTCACCGAGCCGCTACCAAAACCCTCGAAGCGTACTTCCATGCCGATCTTCAAAAACACATTGACGATGCCGGTATCCTGACAAATCGGACGTTTGCCTTCAGCGCACATACGCGAGTTGGTCAGAATCTGCGCGATCGCATCTTTGGCTGCCGGGCTTTGTTCGGATTCGTAGGCACGCGCCAGGTGTTCGATGTAATCGGCAGGGTGGTAATAGCTGATGAACTGCAACGCAGCGGCAACGGATTCGATCAAGTCTTCTTGTTTAATGACGGTCATGGTGGTCTCGAAAAAAACAGCGGCGATGCAGGATGGGTACAAAAATCAGCTGCGTGCGGCATGTCACCGGGTGCGGCTTACAGAGGGATTTTTACGGTTCGTTTGCTCTGTGCGCATACGGCGATGCGGTGCAAAGCATCGCGTCGTATTTTACACGGGCCGACAGCGCGATTGCCGCCTTAGGTATTGGTGCAGGTTTTTTCTAACGCAATTGGCAACGCCAGCCGAATAAGCTACGCTTCGCTGTCAAGCTATTGCACACAACCTATCAATGCACCAATGCACGCCGCCGATCCGTTCCACAATCGATGCACTCAATCTCGTCAAACTCCATTCCCCAATCTATGACAAACACTGCGCGATTATTGGCGCGTTGCACGCCATTAAAATCTACACGGCAGCGAGCGTCAGTTCTCTTTGGAGCTATCGCAATGCTGGTGTTGGCCGGTTGCGCCACGTCCAGGGAGGCGGCTGCGCCGGTCGAAGAATTTCGCGCCGGCACGACCTATTCGCGCGTCTTCGCCGCCACCAGCGAACAAGCCTGCGAAGGCGTGCGCCGCGCGCTGCTGTCGCAAGGCTATTTGGTACACGAAGCAAGCGCATCGCTGGTTAAGGCCGACAAGAATTTTCAGCCCAATAGCGAACGCCACGAACAAATCGAATTCAATGTCGTCTGTGCAGCCAACAGTGCGAGTAGCCAAACCAGTTCGGCCTTCGCCAATGCCGTGCGCGATACCTACGCATTGAAAAAAAGCAGTAACTCCGCCAGCGTTGGTGTGGGCGTTATCGGTTCGCTGTCGCTGCCATTCGGTTCGAGCGATGATTCGATGGTGAAGGTCGCCAGCGAAACAATCACGACGAAAAAATTCTATGAACAGTTTTTTGAGCAAGTAGAGAGTTATCTGGACAAGCAACAGCCGCAAGAAACCCCTGCGGGTACGGCAGACAAGTAAGGTTGCCCCTGCAGATTGTTCGCAGCCGACAGCGATGTGTCCGATCTTGCTACAGCGCGCATCAGATCGATAGTGACAACAGAAAGATAGATGCACGCGATACGTACCTTCTTTTGGAAGCCCCTTTAGTGCGTCGCAAAGTAAAAAATTTGCTGCGACGCATGCTACTGCCGAGTCCTGTGCATCCACGCGCAAAAGTGCGGTGAAAATTGACGCGACGGGTCAGATATCAACGCACTTTACCCAATGCCCTCAAAATCTTTTCTGGTGTTAATGGTTGCGAGTGCACTGTGGTTGAGAACGGTGATAGCGCATCGTTGATCGCATTCATTACCGCTGCCGGAGCACCAGCCGTACCGGCCTCGCCAGCGCCCTTGGCACCCAGCAGCGAACTAGTCGTCGGGGTTTGCACATGCGCAATATGAATGTCCGGCATCTCGGCAGCCATCGGCACAAGATAGTCGGCCATGCTGCCGTTTTGCATCAAGCCTGCGGAGTCGTACAGGCACTCTTCGAATAATGCGCCGCCGATTCCCTGCACGATCGCGCCGCGCAATTGTTCATCCACCAGCATCGGGTTGATGACGCGACCGCAATCTTCCACCACCCAATGCTGCAGTAGTTTCACAAAACCGGTATCGCAGTCAACTTCGACATACGATGCCTGCACGCCGTTGGTAAAAATAAATGGATAGTCGCGTTGCGCATAGTGGCGCGTCACGACGAGCTCTGGGGTGAAACCGGCAGGGAGCGTGTCGGGTCTAAAGTACGCGATCCTGCCGAGTTCAGTGAGCGGCAAACACACAGCACTGGTTGCGACATCGACGATACTTCCACGATAAATCGAGAGCGCGTTTGGATCGAGATCAAGGATCAGCCCTGCCAGATGCAGAATATTTTGGCGTAGTGCCAACGACGCCTGCAACACCGCTTCGCCACCGATGCCCGCGCCGCGCGATGCCCAGGTTCCGCCACCATACGGCGTGACATCGGTATCGCCGGTAACGATCTTTACCTGCTCGATTGCCACACCCACTGCATCGGCCGCGATCTGCGCAAAAATGGCTTCGCTACCTTGACCCTGTTCACCTACACTAACCATGACAGTGAGTGCACCAGCCGGATCGAGCTTGATCGTGGCACCGTCCTGCGCGGCGATGCGCGCACCGCCGACGCCATAAAATGCTGCTCCCGGATTGGTTAATTCAATTAGTGTTGCAAAGCCGATACCGCGATAAACGCCGCGTTCACGCAAGGCACTTTGCTCGGCGCGTAGCGTGGGGTAATCCATCAAGGTTTCGATTTTGCGCAGACACGCTTCGTGCGACAGTCGTTCGAGCTTGATGCCTGACGCGCCACTGCACGGATAGGCATCATCGGGGATCACATTACGCTTGCGAAATTCCAGCGGATCGAGCCCGAGCTGCTGCGCTGCCAGATCCACCAGGCCTTCCGTGACCGCGCACGCAATTGGGTGGCCTACGCCACGATACTGGCAGGTCGGCGTTTTGTTTTGAAACACCACATCGAGATGCGCGCGATAGTGCGTATGCCGATACGGACCACCGACCAGATTGACCACCTGATTGCCTTCGATTGCACTGGTTCGCGGGAACATCGAATATGGCCCGATGCCGGTCAAATCACGCATCTCAAAAGCGAGTATCTCGCCCGCGGCGCTGACTGCCACGCGTCCCCAGACACGATGTTCACGCGCATGAATATCTGTAGTGAACGACTCAAGCCGATCAGCGACGAACTTGACCGGGCGCTTGAGCATGATGCTCAGCGCAACGGTAGCAAAATCATCCGGATACGCATGCACCTTGATGCCGAACGAGCCGCCGACATCCCGACAGATCACGCGCACGGCGGTTTCCGGTAGTTCGAATTGGCGCGCATACAAATCCTGCATCATGTGCGGCGCTTGCTGCGAATGGTAGACCGTCAGGTGACGCTCGCCCGGATTCCAGTCGGCAATCTGGCAGCGTGATTCGAGAGTGACTCCGGTATGGCGACCGAAATCGAAGGTGGTCTCGGCAATCAGGTCGGCTGATGCAAACGCTGCGTCCACACCGCCGGTATCGAGATCGCGGGTGAAGCACAGGTTGTCGCCCAATGCGGGGTGAATTACGGGCGTGTTCGCATCAAGTGCTGTGAGCATGTCGGTTACTGCCGGCAGTGCTTCCCATTCCACATGCAGGTACTGCAGTGCGTCTTCAGCCTGCGCGCGGGTTTCGGCAACAACAGCGACCACGGCTTCGCCTTGCCAACACGCGCGATCAATCGCCAGTGGATATTGCGGTGCCGATTTCATGCCGGCCAGATGGCTCAACGTTGCTACCCACGGTTTGCAGATGGCAGCGATCTGGGCGCCATCGATTACCGCAATTACGCCCGGCATCATGTTGGCGTATTCGCGCTCGATGCGGATAATCTTTGCATGCGCCACCGGACAGCGCCAGTACACCACATGCGCCATACGCGGCAACTTGATATCGTCGAGATATTGGCCACGGCCTTCGACCAGGCGGCGTGCGCCTTGGCGCGGCGTGCTTTGGCCGATGTAGCGGGCGTCGTCGGTGAGCGGCTGTACTTCGGTAACGGCTTTCTCAGGTGCGTTCATTCGGACACTCCACTGCATGCAGCGCGGCGGATCTGCTGCACGTCGCCGATCGCATCGATGATGGCTTGATAGCCGGTACAGCGACAGTAGTTACCCGAGATTGCCATCCGTGCCGCTTCCCGATCGCCATCGGGTTCCTGCTCGATGAATTCTGCAGCGGCCAGCAACATGCCGCCGGTACAAAATCCGCACTGCAGCGCGTTGTGCCGCACAAAAGCCTGCTGCAGATCACGGATGACGCCGCTGTCACTCAGGCCCTCGATGGTGTTGACGGCGTGGCCGTCGGCCTGCACCGCCAGCACCAGGCAGCCGCGCACCACCTGGCCGTCGAGTTGCACGGTGCAGGCGCCACACACGCCATGCTCGCAGCCCAGGTGCGAGCCCTTCAGGCCCAGGCCCTCGCGCAGGAAATCGATCAGGTGGGTGCGGGGCTGCACCTGGTGCTGGCTGCAGGTGCCGTTGATGGTGATGCTGACCGCACGGGCGTCGGTCGCCAGAT
>JAYTZV010000010.1:0-2325 GCA_043741695.1 Burkholderiales bacterium | reverse complement strand
ACGACAAAGGGTTTTACTTGATGATCGAAGGTGCATCGATCGACAAGCAATCGCATCTGATGGATGCCGATCGCTTCGTCGAAGAGACTATCGAATTTGATCGCGCCGTAAAAGTAGCGCAAGAGTTTGCAGCCACCCATGCCGACACGCTGGTCATCGTGACTGCCGACCATGAATGCGCTGGCGTAGGTATCATCGGCACCTACACCGGAAGCGGCGCACCGAGCACTGCGAATGTAGCAATTTATGAGGGAGCCGCTTTTCCAAAATATACGATCCTTGCTGACGGCTATCCGCAAACGACCGATATCCCGGGAAAAATGCTGATCGGTTTTGCCGGCAACGCCGACCGCTATGAAACCTGGCAATCCAACGCACAGCCTGCGCGAGATTCGCAGCAGCCGTTCGCCGGGCAGGCACCGTTGAGTGGTTATCCGACGACTGGACTGAGCAAGCCGACAACCCGCAATGCCAGCACCGGCTTTTTGATCACCGGGCAAGTGCCGGGTGATCAGGGGGTGCACACCGCAACTGACATTCCGTTATCTGCGTATGGGCGTGGTGCGCGGTTGTTTTCAGGGGTGATGGACAACACGGATGTATTTTTCAAGATCGGGCAAGCGGTAGTGGGTGGTGTGAAAACGAGCGACGATTAGTTCTGCGGTAACGCGGGCGAGAAGGGGCGGAAATTGGCTCTACAAACTTTGTTATTGGCGGGAAAACAGCGAGCCTGATGCTCGCTGTTTTTTTGTCGGGACGCTGCACGCCTGATTCGCGTGATTCGCCTGCGCCAGCAGAAAACAGGTGCAGCACGCCGATGTCAGCCATCGTGCCGTCACATCACAACATCAATATCAAAAAATTGCAGCTTAAAACTGCAAAAGGTTATTGCCCATTTCTGGCAGAAGCCTCCAGCAGAAATACGGTCAACGCCTCGATCGTCAATGGTTTGCTGAACAGGTAACCCTGATACGCCAGGCAGCCTTGGTCCTCAAGAAACTGGCGTTGCAATTCCGTCTCGACGCCTTCTGCGATCACCGACAATCCGAGACTCTTACCGAGCGCAACAATAGTGCGCGCAATTGCAGCATCATTGGGGTCGTTCAGCACATCCCGTACAAAGGATTGGTCGATCTTCAATTGATCCAGAGGCATACGGCGCAAGTACGAAAGCGACGAATATCCGGTACCAAAATCGTCGAGCGAAAAACTGATTCCCAGTGTTTTGAGCTGCAGCATTTTGGCAATGATTGCATCGATATTTTCCGCTAACAGGCTCTCGGTCAATTCGAGCTTTAACAGCTTAGGATCCGCACCCGTCTGCAGTACCGTGGCTTGCACCTGCGTGACAAAATCCTGATGCTTGAATTGGTGTGCACTGACGTTGACAGCGATAGTCAGGCGATTGGTTATCGGATCGGTTGCCCAGGCGGCGAGTTGCTCGCACGATTTTCGTAATACCCACTGACCAAGCACGGTGATCGTACCAATTTCCTCCGAGAGAGGGATAAATGCGGCGGGTGAGACGTTACCCCGCAGCGGATGGTGCCAGCGCATGAGCGCTTCGACACCCGTGACACGCCTGGTATCGTCGACCTGTGGCTGGTAGTGCACAAAGATTTGCCCACTCTCCATCGCCGGTCGCAAATCCGCTATCAGAGACGCGCGCAGCGAAATACGTTCCTGCATCGCCGGATCAAAAAAATGTAATGCATTGCGTCCGCCAGCTTTTGCCATGCTCAAGGCAAGATCTGCGCGTTTCAGGAGTTCGATCACGGTATCCCGATCATTACAGAACTGCGCCGATCCTATACTGGCCGTGCTGACATAACTGCTACCGGCAAGGTTGTAGGGTTGTGCGAGCGCCGTAATGATGGTCTCTGCGGTACGTTGCGCAGTGCGTCGGATTTGTTCGTCAAAGGGTGCGGAAGCGGTAAGGATCACCAGAAATTCATCGCCACCGATTCGCGCAACGATCGATGAAGGCGACACGCTTGAAACAATCCGTTTTGCTGCCTGCTGCAGCAGAAAATCTCCCACCTCGTGGCCCGCGGTATCGTTGAGATCTTTAAAATTATCGAGTCCCACGTGCAGGATTGCCCCGTCGGGAATTTTCTTGTCACCGTGCGCAAGAATCGTGGTCAGTTTCTCAATGACGAATTGCCGGTTGGGCAATTCGGTGAGTGTGTCGTAGAACGCGAGACGGTGTACATCCTCTCTGGTTTTCTGGCGTTCTGCACGATCCCGCAACGTCACAATGCCGAAAGATAAATCGTTCGCGAGGTCTTGTAGCAGACCGATTTCTTCTTTCAATATCTGGCGACT
>JAYTZV010000009.1:0-2329 GCA_043741695.1 Burkholderiales bacterium | reverse complement strand
ATCCGATGAAGCGTGTCGGCAAACGTGGCGAAGGTTTGTGGCGTCGCATCAGCTGGGACGAAGCGTATGCCGATATCGCGGGCCGTATTCAACATTGCATCGATGACGGACATCCCGAGCACGTGGCGTTACATCAGGGTCGCTCTCGTATCGACGCTGAGATCAATCGCTTCCTGAGTGCAATCGGCACCCCGGTACAACTCAATCACCGCGCTATTTGTTCATCGAACAAACGTGCGGCCAATTACGTCAGCATCGGCTACACCGATTGGGAATCGATCGATGCCGAGCGCTGTAAATACTTTCTGAATTTCGGGTCGAATTTTTACGAAGCGCATCAGGGCGGTTTGCATCTGGTTAGCCGCGTGGTCAAGGCGCGCTTCGATCATGGTGCCAAGCTGGTGACCTTCGACGTGCGCATGTCCAATACTGCTGGTCGCAGTGACGAATGGTTGATGCCGTTCCCCGGCACCGATGGCGCAGTCGCGCTGGCGATGGCGCACACAATGCTACGTGAGGGCGAATACGATCATGCCTTCGTGCAGACCTATCTCAATGTCGGTATCGATACACTCAACACCTGGCTGGCCGACTGCACGCCCGAGTGGGCAGAAAAGGTCTCCGGAATTCCTGCAAAAGATATCGAAAGAGTCGCACTTGAATTTGCCAGAGCGCGCCCAGCTGTCGCGGCATTTACCAATCGCGGCACCGGCGCACATTACAACGGCTTTAATGCCGAACGCGCGGTGGTGATGCTTAATGCACTGGCCGGCTCGATCGGAGCGGTCGGTGGTTACTGCTACGGTCTCGATGAAAAGCTCAGCGAGGAACGGTATCCGCAACCGGCTCCGGTGCCGCGCAAACCGGTAATTCGTACCGATCTGGAAGATCCGCCGGAATGGCCGCTGGCAAATCGCTGGCAAAAAATGAATGTCGGCCAAATCGTGTATGACTACATCCGTCAGGGACGTGCCAAGGTCGCTGTGTATTTGTCGTACACGATCAGCGCGCCGATGACCTGGCCGGAAGGTCGCAGCACCACGGTGGCGGTCTTGCAAGATGAATCGCTCATTGCGTTTCATGCGTGTTCAGATGTGGTGTATTCCGAGATGGCGCATTACGCCGATCTGATCTTGCCGGATGCGAGCTATCTTGAGCGATGGGGTCTGGATATTCGCAATAATCTCGAACTGCAGCATTACGTCACGCTGCGTCAGCCGATGGTGCCGCCACCTGGTGAGGCACGCAGTTATGCCGATGTGCTGTTTGATATCGGTCGACGACTGGGCGCGCAGCAGGCGCAGTATTTTCAATTCGGGAATCACGAAGCGTTCGTCAAACACCAATGTTCAAAAATTCCGCACGGCGTTGAAAAAGACGGTTTTTCTTTCATGAAGAAACATGGTGTCTATGTCGATACGCGTAAAGAAAAATCGTACATGGTGCATACGTGTCGATTGAAATCCGAGCAACTGATTGATACGCGTATCGATCCGGACACGCACATCATTTATAAAAAAAGCGTCGCTGAAACGGTAGTGGGAAAGAAGCCCGGCAAGGAAAAAGCCATCGGTCTGATGGTCGAACTTGACGGTGCATCAGTGGCAGTGCGCGGCTTCGATACGCCATCCAGAAAATTCGATGTGCTATCGGCCGAGGTAATACAGGCTGCTCAAAAAATGGGCATAACGGACGATGGCATGCCGACGCATCATGCGGTTCCTGCGCATGACAATTTGCCTGCTGACCGCTTCGTGCTGTCGACGTTTAAATGGAATGTGCATACGCAGGCACGCACCGCGAATCAAAAATATCTGTCGGAAATCGTGCATGCAAATCCGATGTGGATTCATGTCGATACGGCTGCAGCGTTGGGGATTGCGACCGGCGACTGGGTAGAGATTACGACCTATCGCCCGCTCAGCGGTACGCGCGGTGATCGTGCATTTGGCGCGAACGGTGAAGTCGTCGGCAGCGCGCGCGTGAAGGCCTTCGTCACGCCCGGCATTCATCCAAAAGTGGTGTCGGTGTCTAACAGTGTTGGCTATACGGTATCGGGCAGGGCTGCCACAGGAAGACAAGGTGTGCGTGCGGTTGAATCAGCCATCGGCACCGAAGCGTACGGCCCCGCGCCGCAGGAAGATGATTTGACGCACAGTGTCTGGTGGGATCAGCGCAAAGGTGGTCGCGGCAACGGCCACAATATCAACGCTATTTTGCCGATCAACCCGCAGCCGTTGGTAGGCATGCAGGCGTGGTTCGATACCGTCTGTACGCTTCGTAAAGTGAGTGCCTGACGCATCAATGTATCGACGCATTGACGCACTGA
>JAYTZV010000008.1:0-6742 GCA_043741695.1 Burkholderiales bacterium | reverse complement strand
GCTCGCGCAACTGGCGGCTGGTGACGAACTTACCTTCGCGGCCGGCTAATGGCGAATTGTTGACCATGAAATTCATCGTCAATGTTGGCTCATCGACGGTCAGCATTGGCAATGCATCTGGCATTTCAGGTGAGCATACCGTCGTGCCAATGCCGAGTTCTTCGATACCGTTGATCAGTACGATGTCACCAGCAACAGCTTCGTCGACCAGCACGCGATCCAGACCTTTGAAATTCAATACCTGGTTGATACGCGCCTTAACTGGCACTGAATCCGGACCGTTCATGATGATCACGTCTTGCAGGCCGCGCACGCGGCCGCGGGTGATGCGGCCAATGCCGATCTTACCGACATATGACGAATAATCGAGCGAGGAAATTTGTAATTGGAGTGGTCCGTCCTGGTCATCTTCACGTGCAGGAACGTGTTCCAGAATCGCGTCGAATAGCGGTTTCATGTCGCCTTCGCGCACGTTGGCGTCGAGGCTGGCATAACCGTTCAAGGCAGATGCAAACACTACCGGGAAATCGAGCTGCTCTTCGGTTGCGCCGAGTTTGTCGAACAATTCAAACGTGGCATTGATCGCCCACTCAGGACGTGCACCCGGACGATCAATCTTGTTAATGACGACGATTGGCTTCAGGCCGAGCGCCAGTGCCTTACGTGTCACGAAACGCGTCTGCGGCATCGGGCCTTCTTGTGCATCGACCAGTAGCAACACGCTATCGACCATCGACAGCACGCGCTCAACTTCGCCACCGAAGTCGGCGTGGCCTGGGGTGTCGACGATATTGATATGGGTGCCTTCGTATTCGACCGCGCAATTCTTCGAGAGAATCGTGATGCCGCGTTCTTTTTCAAGGTCATTCGAATCCATCACGCGGGCATCGACTTGCTGGTTGTCGCGGAAGGTGCCTGATTGACGCAACAGCTTGTCAACGAGAGTGGTCTTGCCATGGTCAACGTGAGCGATGATGGCGATGTTGCGGATAGCGCGTTTTGGTGTGGACATGATCTTTAATGGCTGCTTGGTTGGCTGCCTGATTGGCGGCTTAGGTGGCTAAAGTGTTGCTCAGGCGGGCAATATACGTTGTACGTAATCGCTGCCGGATTTGAGAAGCCGCAGATTATACCATGCTGCGCTGCACGAATTATGAAAAAGGCGTGACAATTCAATGGCTTGCTTGTTGATAATTGGCTGCTTAGTGGTCGTTCTTTGGAAGAGTGGTTCAGCTCGATTGAATTTCTACTACTCAACAAGAACTCACGCCAGTAATACACCGACGTTTTCAGCGCGCATATATCGAAGTTAAAAGGCGTAGATTTTCGCTTTTGAATTCCGCTTGGGACTACTGCCCGAAAGGCAGAAGTCTGCGGTCGCCTTTTTTTGCTTCCTTTGTTTGGCGAAGCAAAAAAAGGGAGCTGCTGCCGGGCCGCACCCGGCGCTGAGGTTGTCCGAAGAAACAGCGCTGTCGAGACCGCACAGAAGCCCTTGGGCAACTACACCGCTGTCGAAATCAGCCGTTCCGGTGCAAGTACGCCGAATTCCTGCATCGTGCCGGTCCCGAGCAATTGGCCGTCGTGCGCGCGGTACACGCGTACCCGCCCTTCGATTGCCGGCAAGGCGATCTCTTCCTTACCCAGCGACAAGCGCTGCCCGTGCAGAAAGCGGCGCGCGAGTTCGTCGTTTAATGACAACGGGGGAAAGGTTGCCAGCATCGCGTCGACCGGATCAAGCAAGGCCAGTCGCTCGTCGTCGCCAAGCTGTTCGAGGCGCTCCAGCGTCAACGCATCACGCAAAATCAAACTGCCGACCTGCGTGCGTCGCAGCGCGCTCAAGTGACCGCCACACCCGAGCGCTGCACCAATCTCTTCGCCGAGTACGCGAATGTATGTTCCCTTGCTGCAGCGCACGCGCAATCGTAAAAACGGTGCAGTGAAATCGATCACTTCAAGCAAATGAATGACGACCGCACGCGCTTCACGTTCCAGCGTAATGCCCGCGCGCGCATATTCGTACAGCGGTTTGCCGTCGCGCTTTAACGCGGAATACATCGGTGGAATCTGCTGAATCGGCCCGCGAAATTTTTTCAGTACCGCGTCGATTTGCGCGCACGACACGTCGACTGGCAGCGTCTCAAGTATCTGCCCTTCGGTGTCGCCGGTATCGGTACGCAGCCCGAGATGTATCGAGGCCTCGTAGGTTTTATCAGCCTCTAGCAAATCTTGCGAAAACTTGGTCGCCTCGCCAAAACACAGCGGCAGCAAGCCGGTTGCAAAGGGATCGAGTGTACCGGTGTGGCCGGCTTTTTCTGCATTCAGAAAACGCTTGGCCTTGATCAGCGCGTCGTTGCTGGAGTGGCCAGCGGATTTATCGAGCAGAAGCACGCCGTGAATCGGCACGCGCTTTTTCCTGGGAAGAGTGTTTGACATCAGTCGGTAATATTAACGCGCCTGCTCAGCCCGGCTCGTCATCTTTCGAGCGGGTGGCGTTAGCTTCGTCGATCAGCTTCGATAATTCAATGCCGCGTGCGGTCGATGTATCGTGCACAAAATGCAGCTCGGGCAGTGTGTGCACCGACAGCCGCTTGCCAAGCTGTCCGCGAATAAAACCGGCGGCCACTTGCAAACCCTTGACGGTATTTTTGATCGCTTCTTTATCGTCCGACAGCATCGTGAAAAATACTTTAGCGTGTGCATAGTCCGGCGTCAGCTGCACTTCGGTGACCGTAATCATGCCCACACGCGGGTCTTTCAATTCATACGAAATGATTTCCGCCAGATCGCGCTGAATTTGGTCAGCCACGCGAATGCCGCGAACGGGGATGGTTTTACTGTGCTTTGCCATGAATTAAAACTCTACAAATTCGATGATCCAGTGCTGCTGAACCTACAAGCAATGACCATCGAGTACATCAAATAACGCAGAAAATGAGTCGCAAATAAGCAGCAAATAAGCAGGCCCCGCAGTCTGCACCTTGCTGACGATAACGGTCAGCATGGCGCGACTGCGAGGCCTGAAGAACTGCCTGATTCGGGTCGCACAAACCACGGCGACCCGTCCCAATTTTTAAAACCTTACAACGTGCGCGCCACTTCTTGGACTTCAAAGATTTCGAGTTGATCGCCCTCTTTGATGTCGTTGAAATTCTTCAAGGTCAGACCGCATTCGAAGCCGAACTTGACTTCCTTGACGTCATCCTTGAATCGCTTCAGCGAATCGAGCTCGCCCGACCACAGAATCACGTTGTCGCGCAACAAGCGAACCGACGCACCGCGGCGCACCAAACCTTCGAGCACGTAGCAACCGGCAATCGCACCGACTTTGCTGACCAGCAGCACTTGGCGAATTTCGACCAGACCCAACGACTGCTCGCGTTTTTCCGGTGCCAGCATGCCTGACATCGCGGCTTTGATTTCGTCAACCGCATCGTAAATGATGTTGTAGTAACGAATGTCGATACCGTTGGCTTCGGCCAGCTTGCGCGCCTGTGCATCAGCACGCGTGTTGAAGCCGATGATGACGGCTTTCGATGCAACTGCCAGGTTGACGTCGGACTCGGTAATACCACCGACACCCGCATGCACCACCTGCACCCGCACCTCGCCAGTCGACAGCTTTTGCATCGAATGCACCAGCGCTTCTTGCGAACCCTGCACGTCGGTCTTGATGATCATCGGCAGATTCTTGATCTCGCCATCGGCCAACTGATCGAACATGTTTTCCAGCTTGGCTGCCTGCTGTTTGGCCAGCTTCACATCACGGAATTTACCTTGTCGGAACAGACCAATTTCACGCGCCTTGCGCTCGTCGCCCATCACCATCACTTCTTCACCGGCGACCGGTACTTCGGTCAGACCTTGAATCTCAACAGGAATCGATGGACCGGCTTCGGTGATGCTCTTGCCGTTCTCGTCCAGCATGGCACGAACACGTCCGTAGGCTGAACCTGCCAGCACCACGTCGCCGCGGCGCAGGGTACCGGATTGCACCAGAATCGTGGCGACCGGGCCGCGACCTTTATCCAGACGCGCCTCAATCACCAGGCCACGTGCAGGCGACGAAATCGGCGCCATAAGTTCCAGCACTTCGGCTTGCAGCAAAACGTTTTCAAGCAATGCATCGATACCTTCACCGGTCTTGGCAGACACACCGATAAATGGCGATTCACCGCCGTATTCTTCCGGCACGACTTGTTCAGCGACCAGTTCCTGCTTGACGCGGTCCAGATTGCCACCCGGCTTGTCGATCTTGTTGATCGCCACAACCAGTGGCACACCAGCAGCTTTTGCATGCGCAATTGCTTCCTTCGTTTGCGGCATCACACCGTCGTCGGCCGCGACCACCAAAATAACGATATCGGTTGCTTTTGCACCGCGTGCACGCATTGCAGTAAATGCTTCGTGACCCGGTGTATCGAGGAAGGTAATCATGCCACGCGGCGTTTCGACGTGATACGCGCCGATATGCTGCGTAATACCACCAGCCTCACCCGACGCCACTTTGGCGCGACGGATGTAGTCCAGCAGCGAGGTCTTACCGTGGTCGACGTGGCCCATGACTGTTACGACTGGTGCGCGCGACAACATTTCGGCATCAGCATGTTCAACACCATCTTCGAGCAGGGCTTCCGGGTCATCGGCCTTCGCTGGATGCGCAGTGTGGCCCATCTCTTCGACCAGAATCATCGCGGTCTCTTGATCAAGCACTTGGTTAATCGTGACCATTTGACCCAGCTTCATCAAATGCTTGATGACCTCGGAGGCTTTGACTGCCATCTTGTGCGCGAGTTCGGCGACAGTAATCGTCTCGGGAACAAGCACGTCCTTGATGACGGCTTCAGTCGGTGCCTGAAAATTGGTTTCGCGATCATCACTACCATGCGATGGACGACGGCCTTTCGGACCTGCACGCCATGCATCGCGTCCACCGCCCGTGTTGCCGCGGGTCTTGATACCGGCACCGCGTTTTTTCGCATCATCCTGCCAAGTCGATGACACGTTCGCCGACTTGATCGATTTTTTGTCAGCAGTTGCTGCTGGCTTTTTATCGTCTTTCTTTTCGCCAGGCTTCTTGTCGGCAGGCTTGTGCAGCGTACCTTCAGGCGCTTTCGCAACGACTGGTGGCGCGACTGGCTCCGGCGCTTTGATCGCGCGACGCGGCGCACTCATCATCAATTTGATCTGTGCGACTTCGTCAGCGACGACTTTACGTGCTGCCTCGTTGGCAGCAGCTTTATCGGTTGCTGCTTTCGCGGCATCCTTCGCAGCTTGCGCTGCTTTTTTCTTTGCTTCTTCCGCGTCGACGCGACTCTTTTCTTCAGCCGCCGATTCTGAAGCTTTCGCTACCACTGCAGCGGTCTCGGCAACTGCTGCTTTTTCAGCTTCAAGTTCAGCTTTTTGCACTGCCTTGGCTTGCGCCAGTTTTTCCGCTTCGAGCTTGGCAAGTGTTTCCTGCTTTTCACGCAAATCCGATTCCTGACGTGCGATCAACTCCGCTTGACGACGCGCTTCTTCAGCGCGGCGTGCTACTTCTGCTTCGTCGATGATCGGCGCAGCCGGTGCAACAACGGCGGGCGGCGCGACCGGCGTTTCATCGCGCTGCACGAACGTGCGCTTCTTGCGCACTTCAACCTGAATTGTGCGCGACTTGCCGGTGGCATCCGCCTGCTTGATCTCGGTGGTTTCCTTGCGGGTCAGCGTGATCTTCTTTTTTTCGGTATCGGCAGCAACGCCGTGGGTCCGCCGAAGATGTTCAAGGAGTTTGTCCTTGTCTTCTTTCGACAGGCCATCGTCGGTCGTGCTTTTTTCGACACCAGCAGCGCGCAACTGAGTCAGCAGCAAGTCTGCCGGCATCTTCAGTTCGGTTGCAAATTGGGCTACGTTGTTACTCGCCATTCAGTCCTCTTTTCTATGTGACGCGGTCGATGATATAGAACGTCGCGAATTATTTTGCTTCGGCGGCGCTCCATGCCTTGGCTTGCAGCGCCTTGGCACGATCATCGTATTTCGCATCGATGAACTTCATTTCGTCATCGGTCACATCTTTGAATTCATCATCAATCAATTGCCGTGCGCGGTCGGCTGGCAATGCCAGGATCGCGCCAAACTCGTCATAGGCCAACGCGCTAAATGCGGCCAACGTCTTCACGCCTGCGAGGCCCAGCTTGCCTGCCACTACCCGGTCCATACCCTCCATCGATACCAACGCGTCTTCCATCCCATCGAGACCTTCCTCAGATGCGATCGCTTCGGTTACCAACGCGTCACGAGCCCGGGTGCGCAGCTCATTGACGGTGTCCTCGTCAAACGATTCGATCTCCAGCATTTCGCTGATCGGCACGTACGCGATTTCTTCGAGACTGGCGAAACCTTCGTCGACCAGAATATCGGCGACCTCTTGATCAACGTCGAGTTTTTCCATGAACAGAACACGGATCGCTGCGGTCTCATTAGCCGACTTGCTGGCCGATTCTTCCGCAGTCATGATGTTGATCTGCCAGCCAGTCAGTTCAGCAGCAAGGCGTACGTTCTGACCGCCGCGGCCGATTGCGATTGCCAGATTTTCGTCATCCACGACCACATCCATCGCATGCTTTTCTTCGTCGACCACGATTGAAGAGACGTTGGCTGGTGCCAATGCGCCGATGACAAATTGCGCCGGGTCTTCCGACCACAACACGATGTCGACACGCTCACCACCGAGCTCACCAGTCACCGCTTGAACGCGCGAGCCGCGCAT
>JAYTZV010000007.1:0-2363 GCA_043741695.1 Burkholderiales bacterium | reverse complement strand
AAGCCACGTATGCATTTGAACAGCCGCTAGCGGCTCTAAAAAGAGATTGTGAAGAGCATCATTTAGAAAACGCAGCGCTCGCGCATGGACTCACTCGCTGAGCGTCGTTGAATACGCTGACAAGCGCGTCGATGTCGATCGGTTTGACAAAATGATGTTCGAACCCTGCCGCTTTTGTTAAAACGCGATCGTGTGCTTGACCGTATCCGGTCAGCGCGATCAACAGCGCATCTCTTGTCGACGCATCTTCGCGCAAACACCGTGCGAGCGCGAAACCATCCATGCCTGGCAAACCGATATCGAGGATAAACACCTGGATTTCCGCCTTGAAGGGTGACGACAAGGTGCAGGCTGAACTTTCCGCAACCGATACCTGATGGCCGAACGATTCCAGCAGCGTCGCAAGAAGCTGCGCTGCGTCGACGTTATCGTCAACAATCATGATGCGCAAAGGGACCGCGGCCGCGATCAACGCATCAGCAGAAACCAACGCATCCACCGGCTTACAGGCATCCATTTCGAGAGGAATACTGATGCTGAATCGACTCCCCTTACCAGGCCCGTCACTGTGTGCTGTCACGGTACCGCCATGCAAAAGGATAATGTTTTTTACCAGCGATAAACCCAGCCCCAAGCCACCCTGAATACGATCGGGCGTGCGCTCACCTTGCGTGAACAAATCAAAAATATGCGGCAAAAGCGCAGGCGCGATACCGCTGCCATTGTCGCTGACGTCGATGCTCGCAGCACTGTCATTGACATCGAGCGCAATCGTAATGCCGCCCCCTTGCGGCGTGTATTTCGACGCGTTATTGAGTAAATTTGCGACCACTTGCACCAACCGCGTTTTGTCACCCTTCACAAACGCCGGTAGCGATGTCATCACCAGTCGTTGCTCATGACCGCGACTTTCGACCAGCGGTCGCGCTTGCTCGATTGCACTGACGACGACCTGTTTGAGATCGAGTATCTCGCTTTGCAATTCAACCAGGCCGCGCGTGATGCGCGACACGTCCAATAAATCGTCCACCAGATTCGTCATGTGCTTGACCTGGCGTGAAATAATGTCAGCGGCAGAGCGCACCTTCGTTGCATCACCGGTCGCTATGCGGATGATCTGTGCTGCCGTGCTGATCGGCGCAAGAGGATTACGCAGCTCATGCGCCAGCATCGCCAGAAATTCATCCTTACGCTGACTTTCTTCCTTGAGCAATTCTTCTGCCAGTTTTTGATCGTGAATATCGGTGCAGGTCCCCATCCAGCGGATAATTTCACCGGATTCACTGCGTACCGGCAAGGCCCGGCCCAGCGTCCAGCGGTAAATTCCCGAGTGATGACGTAGGCGGTACTGAATCTCGTAAATCTCGCCGGTCGCGAGACACCGCGACCAGTTGCGTGTGGCACGCTCGCGGTCGTCGGAATGAAACATCAGGTTCCAGTAATCGGTACCATCCGTCGACCCCTCTTGCGTGCCGGTAAAATCGTACCACTGTTTATTAAAATAATCGTGATAGCCGTTCGGCAAAGTTGACCACACCATTTGCGGCATCGCATTTGCGATGGTTTTGAATTTTGCTTCGCTCTCGCGCAAGGCTGCTTCCATGTTCACTTGCGCGGTGATGTCCATCTGTGCCATGACCGATCCGATCACATTCTCGATCGCGTCTCGAATCGGCTCGGCATGCAGCAAAATCGTACGCCGTTCACCAGGTGCGCCAAAGGGTTCGATTTCAACAATGTCGCGCGCCGACTCACCGACCTGCAATGCGCGAACGAGTGCCCATTCATCGGGGTGAACCGGCTCGCCATGTTTTGGTGAGCCATCCGCCCACCAACCTTTCCAGCGATCGAGTTCGACGAGCGAGTTGGCCACCGGATGGTCGCCCGAGATACGTTGATTTTCAACATTCAGCAATACCAGCTTACCGCTCGTATCGGCGATACCAATGCCTACCGGCGCAACTTCAAGAATGGCATCGAGCCGCTGTTTCTCAAAAAGTGCATTTGCAATTGTCAGCTCCGCAAAGCGCGCAACAGACTCGGCCAACGCCTGGTCGATCGCCTCATTGAAACGCGTCATGTCATCGGTATCGGTAGCCAGTTCTTCCATCGAATTTCGCTCCCACAATCTCAGTACGCTCGCCCTCAGTGCTCTGTATTCAGCCACCAGCTGATTGATCGTATAACCCGAGGCTAGTCGCGCCGACGCATGAATTTGCGCATAACTTTCTTGTTGCTCCGAAGGCGCGAGACCTTTAGATTTCTGTGCCTGCTCCGCCGCGGTTTGTGGCGTATTCAGGTCGATCACAATCGTATCGAGCATCAGCGCGACATGGTCGCGCAAATCGTCATCGTCCATCGTC
>JAYTZV010000006.1:0-2364 GCA_043741695.1 Burkholderiales bacterium | reverse complement strand
CGACACCACAGGGCTCGATGCGCGGTGCGTATTTTTGTGTGGCAGAGGATGGTGAGCAGTTCCAGGCAAACATTCCTGAATTCGTGCTGTCGCTACCGCGCACGTTGCATTAAATCCGCATCAACTACTTTGTATCGACTGATTCAGACGCGTCTTCTTTCGGCGGTGCCCGCAGTGGGCGCGGCGGTGGTCGTTGCGACTTCGGTCCGGAATACATCGTCCACCAGACAATAAAAATTAGCAAAAACCCTGCGAAGCCTGCTTCCAGTAATAACAGCCACATAAAAATTCCCCATGCCATTTGATCGTTTGAGTTTACTCGCATCGTTATTTTTGTCTGCATTGATTTTCGCAGGTTGCGCGACGGTTGCGCCCGAGCGACCTTTGCCGCCTTTCGGTTCGACGCTACCTTCGGCTGCAAAAGCCGACACCTTACGGCCGGTGTCTTTCAAAGAGTTGCCGGGCTGGGACAAGGACGACCTGCGCGAGAGCTGGCCCGCGTTCATGGCGTCCTGTGATGTTCTGATCAAAAAGCTTGAATGGAAAGAGCCTTGCACGATCGCCCGTGATGTCAATGTACGGGATGATGCCGCGATCAGGCAATTTTTCGAGGCGTTCTTCGTGCCGCAACAGGTGCGCAATGCCGATGGGTCGGACACCGGTCTCGTTACCGGGTATTACGAGCCGCTGTTGCATGGTTCCCGCAAACGTGGCGGCGCATTTCAAACGCCGCTGCATCGCGCGCCGGATGATTTACTGACGATTGATCTTGTCAGCGAGTATCCGGAATTGAAAGGGATGCGATTGCGGGGGCGCTTGCAAGGAAATAAAGTCGTGCCGTATCCGTCGCGCGCCGAGCTGGTGAAGTCGGGTAGTCTGGATGGCAAGGAGCTGCTGTGGGTTGACGATCCGATCGAAGCGTTTTTCCTGCAAGTGCAGGGCTCGGGTCGGGTGCAGTTGGCTGATAGCGGTGCGATAGTGCGTCTGGCTTATGCAGATCAAAACGGGCATCCGTATAAATCGATTGGTAAATATCTGGTTGATCGGGGTGATCTCACTCTTGATCAAGCATCGGCGCAGGGAATCAAGGCGTGGTACGTCGCGCATCCCGAGCGCCGGCAAGAATTGTTGAACGCCAATCCAAGCTACGTGTTTTTCAAGGAAGAGCAGTTGGTCGATCCCAAAAAAGGCCCGAAAGGCGCGCTCGGTGTGCCGCTGACGCCAATGCGGTCGATAGCGATCGATTCGTCAATCCTGCCGCTGGGAGCGCCGATCTATTTGTCAACTACGCAGCCCAACACATCATCGATGCTGCAACGATTGATGATGGCGCAAGACACGGGTGGCGCCATCAAGGGCGCCGTTCGGGCGGATTATTTCTGGGGATTCGGCGCGGAGGCAGGCGAAAAGGCAGGCAAGATGAAGCAGCGCGGGATGATGTGGGTGTTGCTGCCGAAGTCCGTGGCTACATCGACGCCAAGTCGATAGCGTCACGATTTTTACCAATCGAATTTAATCGGAGTTTCTTATGGCATACGAAGCAATTCTCGTTGAGCAGCACGCACGCGTTGGTGTCATCAGGCTGAATCGTCCGAAAGCGCTCAACGCGCTCAACAACCAATTGATGGATGAACTCGGTGCTGCGCTACTGGCGTTCGACGCTGACGAGCAGATCGGTTGCATCATCCTGACCGGCAGCGATAAGGCGTTTGCTGCAGGTGCCGATATCGTTGCGATGGCTGGCTACAGTTATATGGATGCATTCAAAGGCGATTACATCACGCGCAACTGGGAGCAGATGCGTAAAGTGCGCAAGCCGGTGATTGCGGCAGTGGCTGGGTACGCGCTAGGCGGTGGCTGCGAGCTGGCAATGATGTGCGATTTCATTATCGCCGCAGATAACGCCAAGTTCGGTCAGCCTGAAATCAAACTGGGCACGTTGCCGGGTGCTGGTGGTACGCAGCGTCTGCCAAGGGCGGTATCAAAATCCAAAGCGATGGATATGTGTTTGACAGCGCGCATGATGGATGCGGCTGAGGCCGAGCGCGCTGGATTGGTATCCCGCGTAGTGCCGCTTGAAAGACTGTTTGACGAGGCGCTCGAAGCCGCCACCATCATCTCCGCGATGTCGTTACCAGCAGTAATGATGGTGAAGGAATCGGTTAATCGCGCCTATGAAGTGTCTTTATCGGAAGGCGTTCTTTTCGAGAGACGGCTTTTTCACAGCACCTTTGCGACGGCAGACCAGAAGGAAGGAATGGCAGCTTTCCTCGAAAAGCGCTTGCCAGTATTCCGGGGAGTTTGATATAGTTCGGCTCCCGTCGAGAGGCGGGGGTGAAGTGCGGTGGTAAAAGTGGAGGTGCT
>JAYTZV010000005.1:0-6828 GCA_043741695.1 Burkholderiales bacterium | reverse complement strand
AAATAATTTGAATGATCATTCGCTTTATAATAAAAAACTGTTTTTGAATGAATGATCGATATTTCTAATGCTTTCCACTAAAAAAATCCCACTCTTCAAACCCGGCCAGAAGGCAGACAAAAAACGCAGCGAAATTTTGAAGGCGGCACGCTCCTGCTTCCGAAAAAACGGCTTCCATCAAACATCGATGCAAGAAATTTGCGCCGCAGTGGGATTGGGTCCCGGCGCGGTGTACCGGTATTTCAGTAGCAAGCAGGCAATCATTGAAGCGATGGCGGACGAGGAGTGCCGCGCAGTTCGATCGCTCGATCAACCTGTGCAGCATACGGATCACTTTGTCGAGGCATTGCAATCGATGACTCAGGCGTTTTTGCTGCGACACCATATTGCCGCCGATGCATCGATAATGACCGAGGTCTATGCCGAAGGAATGCGCAACAAGCGCATCGGTTCAATCATCAAACACGCAGAAGATGAATGGATCTCTGTGTTGGCAAACATGGTGCGTACTGCACAAGCGCGCGGTCAAGTCGATGCACTTATCGACGCGCGGCAAACTGCCTTATTTATAACGGCCTTGTGGGATGGACTGATGATCCGGCAGGTGTTTCATCGCCAGTCGAAAGGCGACGCAATGACATCATTTTTTGAGGCGATGCTGCGCAAGATGCTGATGCGTGGCAGTTGGCGTGACAAACCCGGAAAATTGGGCGAGGCATCACAAGAGATCGATATGATCGATTCGTTCGGTGATTCAGATAATGCCGACACGCGACAGCTTAGTCTGATTTAGGCGCAAAAAACAAAGCGCGTCCGTGACGTTCAGCAAGCATTTTCATAGCCGCATTCAATCCGCCTCTCCGAGAAAGAACCGCGCAATGTCGTTATCACTTTCCCGGCCGACATCCTGTGGAGCGTTGAACAGTCCGTTCGCCACACCGATCTTTCGTTAGTTGATTCATCTGTTCCAAGACAACATGCATGCGCCTACGGAATTTGATTCAGCAATGCCATCGGCCGAAACAGGTCCTGCATATGCTGATTCTGAATGAACGACAAATTGTAAGGATGCTCCGCGACGGCTTGCGGAAAAAGGGCCAGCTTCGGCAGCGCATTGAGTTGCGCCGCGATCTTTCCCCACAACACCAGAGTTGGCACCGGCGGATGCCCCGGATCCGCCACGAGCAATGCATCCAGAATTACCTCCAGAAACGGCAACCAGGCGCGCGCGTCTTTGAGCGGCGCGACGTCGGGTCGAAATACCAGCGAGGCATTCAGCAATAAAAATCCCTGCGCGGTCAGGTTGTATTGCAACTGCGCGAGTGTTTGTATGCGTGCCGAGGATTCCTTGAGGGCGGCTGTGCCTATTGCCGCCATTGCCGCGCCAATGGTCTGCGTCGGCATCAGCGCACCATCGGCTACCAGCAGCATCTTGATGAAGTTGCGGAGCGAAGTCGCACGATTAACCTGCTTGGATAACCCCTTGCCCGACCACAGCGTGCCTACCGCCCCATCCATGAAACACACACCGGTCGCGCTTGCAACACGCGGATAAGGCCCCTCGCCGATCAACACATAGCGCACCGCATCGCGTGGTTGCGCAAACGCGGCGAGCAATCTGCCCTCATTGGGTAGAAAGTCGCTTGCGGCAAGTGCCGGCAAGTAAGCCGGATCAGCATCGGCAACGCGCGATAATCCACGCAACAGCACTGCATGCCAGGACGCGTGTGCAAGATCAAGCGTTGCCTGAATTTCAGTCGGAATCTGTGGCATCAAAATGGTGGGTGCAGCAAGGCGTGACGCGTCATCAGTCTCATTTACCAATCATCGAGGTGACGTTATCGGAACCGCTCGCACCAAACAACTGCTCCTTCAATATCCGCAGTTGATCACGCACCTGCGCGGCTTTTTCAAATTCCAGATTCTTTGCGTGATCGAGCATCAGTTTTTCAAGGCGCTTGATTTCCTTGCTGATCTGCTTTTCGCTCATCGATTCATACTTGGCGGTTTCCTGCGCTGCCTGCAATTCCTCGCGGGCTTCTTGCGGACTATAAACGCCGTCGATCAAATCGCGGATCTGCTTCTTGATGCCGATCGGCGTGATGTTGTTCGCCAGGTTGAATGCAACCTGCTTGGTACGCCGCCGCTCGGTTTCGTCGATGGCACGCCGCATTGAGTCGGTCACTTTGTCGCCGTACAAAATCGCCTTGCCGGACAAATTACGCGCGGCACGGCCGATGGTTTGAATCAGGCTGCGTTCGGAGCGCAAAAAGCCTTCCTTGTCGGCGTCAAGAATCGCGACCAACGACACTTCGGGCAAATCGAGACCTTCGCGCAGTAAGTTGATTCCGACCAGCACGTCAAAGGTACCGAGTCGCAAATCGCGCAAAATTTCAACGCGCTCGACAGTATCGATATCGCTATGCAGATAGCGCACCTTGATGCCGTGATCGCTTAAAAATTCCGTCAGTTGTTCCGACATACGCTTGGTCAGCGTCGTCACCAGCACCCGCTCGTTCTTGGCAACACGGTCGGTAATTTCAGACATCAGATCATCGACCTGCGTGCTCGCCGGTCGCACCTCGATTGCAGGATCAACAAGGCCAGTCGGCCGCACCACCTGCTCTACCACCTGCCCTGCGTGCGTGACTTCATATTCTGCCGGTGTGGCTGATACAAAAATAGTCTGGCGCATCTTGCCTTCGAATTCATCGAATCGCAAAGGCCGGTTATCCAGTGCCGACGGCAGTCGAAATCCGTAGTCGACCAGATTGGTTTTGCGTGCACGGTCACCGTTGTACATGCCGCTTAACTGACCGAGCAGTACATGTGATTCATCGAGAAACATCAACGCATCCGGCGGCAGATAGTCAATCAGCGTCGGCGGTGGCTCGCCTGCCTTGGCGCCACTTAAATGTCGCGAATAATTTTCAATTCCTTTGGTGAAGCCGATTTCCTGCATCATTTCCAGATCAAAGCGCGTGCGCTGCTCAATGCGCTGCTCTTCGATCAGCTTGTTCTCCTTGCGGAAAAATTCCAGCCGTTCGCGTAATTCATCCTTGATAGTTTCGATAGCGCGTAACACGGTGGCGCGCGGCGTGACGTAATGCGAGCCCGGATAGACGGTGAAGCGCGGAATTTTTTGTCGCACGCGGCCGGTCAGCGGATCGAATAACTGAATGCAGTCGATCTCGTCGTCGAACATTTCCAGCCGCACTGCCAGCTCGGCATGCTCGGCCGGAAAAATATCGATCGTATCGCCGCGCACCCGAAACGTACCCCGACCAAAATCAATTTCGTTACGCGCATATTGCATCTGGATCAGGCGCGCAATCACGTCGCGCTGACTGACCTTGTCCTTGGCGCGCAAGGTCAGAATCATTTGATGGTATTCACTCGGATTACCGATACCGTAAATCGCCGAGACAGTCGCGACGATCACCACATCGCGCCGCTCCATCAACGACTTGGTACACGATAGCCGCATCTGTTCGATGTGCTCATTGATCGACGAATCTTTTTCGATGAATAAATCGCGCTGCGGCACGTAGGCTTCGGGCTGATAGTAATCGTAGTAGCTGACGAAATACTCGACCGCGTTTTGCGGAAAAAATTCGCGAAACTCGCTATACAACTGCGCTGCCAAGGTTTTGTTCGGTGCAAAGATGATGGCGGGACGACCCATTTGCGCGATGACATTGGCCATCGTAAAGGTTTTGCCGGACCCGGTAACACCGAGCAGCGTCTGAAAAAACAGACCGTCGTCGATACCTTCCACCAGCTTCGCGATCGCTGCCGGCTGATCACCGGCAGGAGCGAACGGCTGGTATAACCGATATGGCGAGTCTGGAAACGAAATCAGTCTGCTTTCGTCGGGAGTGTTGGATACTTGTGATAACTCAGCCATAGAGCGGCGACCTTTGGTAAAATTGCGTTCTGCAAATTGGCACCGAAAAGGTATTTCAGTGCTGCCCGAAACCCCGACCGCAAGTGAATTTTGCAGTCAACTTTTGATGTTATCACGATGAACGCACCTGTCCCCGCCTCCCTCCTCGCCGCCATTGAGATGGCTCCCCGTGACCCAATTCTGGGCATCACCGAAGCCTTCAATGCCGATAAAAATCCTGCCAAAATTAACCTCGGCGTCGGTGTTTACTACGACGACAACGGCAAGGTACCGCTGCTGGATTGCGTGCGCAAAGCCGAAGCGACGTTGATGGAAAAACTGGCACCACGCACCTATCTGCCGATCGACGGTCTGGCTGCTTACGACAAAGCGGTGCAAGAGCTCGTATTTGGGGCCGACAGTGCGGTCATCAAGGAAAAGCGCGCAATTACCGTTCAAGCACTCGGCGGTACCGGTGCACTAAAACTCGGTGCCGACTTTTTAAAGCGCTTTGCGCCAAACGCGCAGGTATGGATCAGCGATCCAAGCTGGGAAAATCACCGCGCTCTGTTTGAATCCGCCGGTTTCACTGTCAACAACTATCCTTACTACGATGCAGCGACACGTGGCGTCAATTTCGACGGCATGCTGCATGCGCTCAATACCATGCCAGCCGGATCAATCGTCGTGCTGCACGCTTGCTGCCACAACCCAACCGGCGCTGATTTGAACGATGCGCAATGGCTAAATGTCATCAAGGTCGTTACCGAGCGCGGCTTGGTGCCATTTCTGGATATGGCCTACCAGGGTTTTGGCGACGGCATCGAAGCCGACGGTAAAGTCGTAAGACAGTTTGCAGACGCGGGCGGTCCACTGTTCGTATCGAACTCGTTCTCGAAATCGTTTTCGTTGTACGGTGAGCGGGTAGGTGCACTGAGTGTGGTTGCCGTCAGTACCGACGAGGCAGCCCGCGCCATGTCGCAAATGAAGCGCGTCATCCGCACCAATTATTCCAACCCACCAATGCATGGTGGCTCGGTGGTTGCCACCGCATTAGCCACACCGGAATTGCGTCAACTGTGGGAGACAGAATTGTCGAGCATGCGTGTTCGGATTCGCGAAATGCGCCAACTGCTGGTCGCCAAGTTAAAAGAAAAAGCCCCGGCGCATGATTTCGATTTCGTCATCAAGCAGCGTGGCATGTTCTCGTACTCTGGGCTGACCAAGGTGCAGGTCGAACGCCTGCGCGACGATTTTTCGATCTATGCAGTTGATACCGGGCGCATTTGCGTCGCTGCGCTCAACACTCGCAACATTGATCAAGTCACCGACGCGATTGCCAAAGTATTGTGATTGGGTTCCCGACGGCGAAATGTGAACGTTCACGTTCCGCCGTTGGGAAAAAAATTGCCTTTAGCTTTGACAGGCAGCGGTCTCTCCTACTATAATCTTGCTTCTTTTCCCTGATAGCTCAGTTGGTAGAGCGACGGACTGTTAATCCGCAGGTCCCTGGTTCGAGTCCAGGTCGGGGAGCCAGAATTCAGTATAAAAATCAAGCCTTTGCGGGTTTCCGTGAAGGCTTTTTTTGCATAACGCATCGGAGTGCTGCAAAACGGGGCCTTTGCCGGAAAATTGCCGGAGCGTGAAAATTCAGACCAGGTTAGTTACAAACACCTGGGAGATTTGAATGGCATATATCACTGAGCGTGGAAAATACTGGCGGGCAGAGGTACGCCGGAAAGGCTACAAGCCTGCTTATCGGACTTTTGATACGCAACGCGATGCCCAAAAGTGGGCAGGACGAGTTGAGTCGGAAATGGACTCCGGCGCATTTCAGGATCGTACAGCCGCTGCAAGCACCCTTTTTTCTACCGCGCTTGAACGGTATCGAAAAGAAATCGTGTGCTCAAAATTACACCCTTATCAAGAACATCGCCGCATCGACCGTTGGTTGAAAAACGATCTCTCCTTTCGGACCTTTGGTAATTTACGGGGAACAGACTTTGCGCAGTACCGAGACGAACGGCGGTCGGCTGGCAGAGCCGAAAACACCATTCGTCTCGAACTTCAACTTGTCAGCCACATGTACGAGATTGCGCGAAAAGAATGGGGCATGGATGGGCTTCAAAACCCCATTGACAATATCCGTAAGCCTGGTGGTAGTCGGGCCCGCGATCGCCGACTTATCGGGGACGAATTTGAGCGCCTAGTCGGTGTCCTTTCAAGCCATCCAAACAAGTTTGTCGCTCCCGCTTTTGAACTAGCTATCGAAACGAGCCTTAGACAGGGAACGCTTTTCAAATTGCAGTGGGAGTGGGTTGACGTTCAAGCACGCGTAATCAAAATTCCTCTAGCAATGAGGGAGGTCGCGAATAAAGGCGTACCGCCAATCCTCCCGCTTTCAAAGCGAGCCAGCGCGGTTCTTGCGGCTTTGGAGAACGGTTTCGAAGGCAGGAAGCCAAATGGCCCCGTTCTCGACACAACCGCCAATGCCGTCATTTGCGCTTGGAAACGAACGTTGAAAAAACTAGGGATCACCGATCTTCGTTGGCATGACTTGCGTCATGAAGCGGTAATCCCCCCGTTTTTAACGGTCCGAATGCAAAAAAAGCAAACATTGAGGGTACATGTATTGCCGCTTTAGTTGGTCACAACAGCGTACATACGGCAACAAAGCAATATGGTAAAAAGCATTCCGGCAATCTTGCACCTAGCGTTACGCCGACACCTGAGAGGTGTCAATGCGGTTTGTAACCACGGCATGGAGCAACGCACTGTACAAAGTCAAACCGAGAATGCACCTAAAACAACCACTGACAACATCAACACACCAGAAATTTGAGTTAGGGATGGTCTGCATAACCGCCGCCACAGCGTGAACTGAGCGACATAAATTCACGAAACGCAAACATGAATCCGTTTTTGTTCAAATTCAGCGCAAT
>JAYTZV010000004.1:0-17922 GCA_043741695.1 Burkholderiales bacterium | reverse complement strand
TCTTGACGGTCTCGGGGGTCGCTGCAACGCGGGTTTCACCCTGCCGCGTCTCGGCTGGAATGCCGATTTTCATGAGCTTCTCCAAATAGAGGGGTTATTTTGTTATTTTGAATTTGCACGAAAACATCTCGCCGACAACTTTTTGCTCTTGACTGTTTCAGCAATTTCGCCGCACAACGCAGCGAAAACAAAAGCGAAAACGAGAATAAAAACGAAAGTGCTCGATTTTGCCTGCTTTTCGCTTATTCGCCAATGATTCACCAAAAAAACGCGTGCCGGATTAAACCACGACTCTGCGAGGTCGATGCAATTGATTATGAAATTGCCCACATACGCCCTGCCCGGCACGGGACGGGACGGCACGGTAGAATATCGCCTCTTTTGGGGGAATACCATGTCGGACATCTGGAAACCGTCGGTCACTGTTGCCGCCGTGATTGAACGCGATGGCAAATTTTTGATGGTCGAAGAAGAAACCAGCGACGGCGTACGCTTCAATCAGCCTGCCGGTCACCTCGATCCGAATGAATCGCTTGAGCAAGCCGTGGTGCGCGAAACGCTTGAAGAAACTGCGCACGATTTTATTCCGACAGCGCTGATCGGATTTTATATGTCGCGTTATCGTTCGATACGCACTGGTGACGCGGTCACCTACCTGCGCTTCACGTTTTGCGGCGACGCCGGTACCGTGCATGATCAACCGCTGGACCACGGCATTTTGCGCACCCTCTGGATGAGTTACGACGAGCTGGTTGCTACGCGCAGCAAGCATCGCAGCGAAATGGTGTTGCGTTGCGTTGATGATTATCTGGCTGGCAAGCGCGTGCCGCTGTCGATGTTTTACAGCGACCCGTCGATTTTCGGAAACCCGCATGGCTAAGAAAAAAGTCGTGATTGGCTTGTCGGGCGGTGTCGATTCGTCGGTCTCTGCGGCATTGCTAAAAGAACAGGGATACGAAGTCATCGGTCTGTTCATGAAGAACTGGGAAGACGACGACGATTCAGAGTACTGCTCGACTCGCCAGGACTGGATTGATGCAGTCAGCGTGGCCGATGTGTTGGGCATCGACATCGAAGCGGTGAATTTTGCAGCCGAATACAAAGACCGCGTGTTCGCCGAATTCTTGCGCGAATATCAGGCGGGCCGCACGCCGAACCCGGATGTATTGTGCAACGCCGAAATCAAGTTCAAAGCCTTTCTCGATCATGCAATGCGCCTCGGCGCCGACCTGATCGCCACCGGCCACTATGCGCGAGTACGTGAATCGATTGCGCAACCGGGGCAGTTTGAATTGCTAAAAGCTATCGATCACACCAAAGACCAGAGCTATTTTTTGCATCGGCTCAATCAGGCGCAGTTATCGAAAACCGTGTTTCCGCTAGGCGAAATCCGCAAGACCGACGTGCGCGCCATGGCAGAACAACTTGGCTTGCCGAATGCAAAGAAAAAAGATTCCACCGGCATCTGCTTCATCGGCGAGCGACCGTTCCGCGATTTTTTGAATCGGTATTTATCATATCAACCGGGGCCGATGAAAACACCGGATGGCGATACGGTCGGGCAGCATGTGGGCCTGAGCTTCTACACACTCGGGCAACGCAAAGGCATCGGATTAGGCGGCATCAAGGCGCATCAGTCGACCGATGGCAGCAGCAACGCGTGGTATGTGGCACGCAAGGATATGCAGAACAATATTTTGTACGTGGTGCAGGGGCATGACCATCCTTGGCTGCTGTCGGCCGGGCTGGAAGCCGGGCAACTGAGCTGGGTTGCGGGCACGCCCCCGGAGTCGGGAATGCTGTCAGCAAAAACGCGTTATCGCCAGCAAGATATGTGCTGTGAACTAGATCCTATCGACGGCGATACGATGCAAGTACATTTTAGTGATGATCAATGGGCAATAACACCGGGCCAATCGGCCGTCCTGTACGACGGTGATAGATGCCTCGGCGGCGGCATTATCGCAATGTCGATAGCCCGTTCGTGAACAGACAGTGCAGTCGCAGTTGCACACATTGCCAACATTAATTTGTTTGGTTTTTTCCGGAACCAGCAACCCGCCGAGACCACCTAACAATAGATGCCGATATTTTGCGCGCGTTAATCTATTCAAGGAGAATCTCATGCGTGTTCGCGGTGCGTCGCACCCCCCTAAAACGCATACTTCCGGCAATGGGCAACATAGCCGTGGCGGTGGATCCGGCTCCTCTAAAGGGGGACAACATACAGACAACACTAAGGGTAAATCAACCGGAGAAGGTATTGACATCACTTCAGACAGACCGGGTGATGATCAAAAAGACCTACAAGCAGCCTACGACAGGAAAGAAGCGCAACAACAACGTTTTGAAGATAAGCTCGAGCGGATAAACCAAAAGGGGGAAAATGAAATGGCGAAGTTCAAAGCGAGGTGTGAGGAAATTGCCAGAACCAGTAACGAGATCTAGCGCACATCGATTATCACTTCCTAGTGCCGAACCGCGCCACGATGCGAAACCGATAGCCGCACAGACACGGCGCCACTTCGCATACCAATAGTGGGTTAGCGCCATTGCCCTGCATTAGAAATTATTGGGGTGTCGTATCCCGGAACGAGGCCCGTTCACTAACCTTGTCAAACAATTTCACAAGGTTGGCATAATCACCGCGCCAGTCGATTTCTGGAAAGCGAAACCCGATCCAGCTCAAAGCACAACACACCGCTACGTCCGCCAGCGTGTATTGATTACCAGCGCAAAATGCGGTTTCTCCCAAGCCGACCGACATGGCTTTGATACCAGAATTGACCTTACCCAACTGCCTATCGATCCACGCTTGACTCTGCTGCGCTTCAGGGCGCAGATTTTTTTCCAACCGTACCAGGATCGCTGCGTCGCACACGCCATCGGCCAGTGCTTCCCAGCATTTAACTTCAGCCCGTTCGCGGCCTTGCGCGGGGATCAGCTTGCCGACCGGCGTCAATGTATCGAGGTATTCCACAATCACACGCGAATCAAACATCGCACCGCCGTCTTCCATGATCAGGCAAGGCACCTTACCGAGTGGGTTCGATGCAAGGATCGTGGTGTCGGCTGCCCAGACATTTTCTTGGACGAAATCATAATCGAGCTTTTTTTCGGCCATGACAACGCGGACTTTTCGAACATAGGGACTGGCGAGGGAACCGATAAGTTTCATGGAAGCTTTTGTGAGGAAATTTGCGCCGATTATAGCATCGCGTCAGACGCAGATTGTGAAGAAACAACCGCATCTTCACCACCTTCCAACGCCGGTATTGATGCAACCCAAAGGTTGATTTGGCAAAACCGCGTGGTGGTAAAATCCGGCCTCTATCGTTTTGACCTCCCTATTCCATCATGCCTTTGTCTCCGCTCTCTGCGCTCTCTCCCCTCGATGGCCGTTACGCCGCCAAAACCGACGCCTTACGCCCGATCTTGTCGGAGGCTGGCTTCATGCATCATCGCGTCAAAGTCGAGGTCGCATGGCTGCAAGCTTTGTCGGAAGCGGGCCTGCACGAGATACCACCGTTTTCTGCAGGTGCCACCGCCCTGCTAGACAAGCTCGCAACTGACTTCAGCGAGTCTGATGCAGAACGCATCAAGGCGATCGAAGCCGTGACCAATCACGATGTGAAGGCGGTCGAATACTGGCTCAAGGAACAAGTCAAGGATGTACCGGAGCTGATCGCAGCGAGTGAATTTATCCACTTTGCCTGCACCTCGGAAGACATCAACAACACCTCGCACGGCATGATGCTGAAGGCCGCGCGCGATCAGGTGATGCTGCCTAATTTGCAGGCTGTGATCGACCGACTCACTGCGCTGGCACGTGAAAACGCGGCGCTGCCGATGCTGTCCCGCACGCACGGTCAGCCTGCCAGCCCGACCACGCTCGGCAAAGAAATTGCCAACGTCGTTGCACGGTTGCGCCGCGCGCAGCAACGCATCGCAAGCGTCGATATTCTCGGCAAGATGAATGGCGCGGTCGGTAATTACAACGCGCACCTGTCTGCCTATCCGGAAGTCGACTGGGAAAATTTCTCGCGCAACGTGATCGAGCAACGTCTCGGTCTGACCTTTAATCCGTACACGATCCAGATTGAACCGCATGACTATATGGCTGAATTGTTCGATGCGATCGCCCGCGCCAACACCGTTTTGCTCGATCTGAATCGCGATCTGTGGGGCTATATTTCACTGGGCTATTTCAAGCAGCGTCTGAAAGCCGGTGAGATCGGTTCGTCGACCATGCCGCACAAGGTCAATCCGATCGACTTCGAAAATTCGGAGGGCAATCTCGGGCTGGCTAATGCAATCTTGAAGCACATGGCTGAAAAGCTGCCGATCTCGCGCTGGCAGCGCGATCTGACTGACTCGACCGTGTTGCGCAATATCGGCGTGGCATTTGGCTATACGCTGCTGGCCTACGACAGCTGCCTGCGTGGACTCAACAAGCTTGAAGTCAATCCCCAGCGACTGGCAGAAGATCTCGACGCCACCTGGGAAGTATTGGCTGAGCCAGTGCAAACCGTGATGCGTCGCTACGGCATCGAAAATCCGTACGAGCAGTTGAAAGAACTCACACGCGGCAAGGGCATTTCCAAAGATGCGCTGCGTGACTTCATCACGGCGCTGGCGATTCCGCAAGACGCCAAGACGCTGCTGCTACAAATGACGCCGTCGAATTACATTGGTATCGCCGAAAAATTAGCGCGTGCAATTTGATGATGTACGGTTGAGCGACATAAAAAAAACCAGCACGCGTGCTGGTTTTTTTTCGTCTGTTTTTTTGTCTGTCTTTTTGTCTATTTTTTCGTCGTTTTCTTCGACGATGCTAACGCCTACACCACCGCGCCATCGGTCTCGTCTTTTTCCTTGATCGGTTTGATCAAGTCTTCGCGCTTCACACCGAGCCACATTGCCACTGCAGCGGCGACAAATACCGACGAATAAATACCGAACAAAATACCGATGGTGAGTGCCACCGCAAAAAAGTGTAGCGACGGCCCGCCGAACAGCAGCATCGACAGCACCATCATCTGCGTGCAGCCGTGCGTGATGATCGTGCGTGAAATCGTGCTGGTAATCGCACCGTCGATAACCTCGGTGACGGTGCCTTTACGGGTGCTACGGAAGTTCTCGCGAATCCGGTCAAAAATCACGACCGATTCATTGACCGAATAACCGAGCACCGCCAGCACGGCTGCCAGCACAGTCAGTGAAAATTCCCACTGAAAAAACGCGAAGAAGCCGAGAATAATGATGACGTCATGCAGGTTGGCGACGATCGCCGCGACCGCGAACTTCCACTCAAAACGCACCGCCAGATAAATCATGATGCCGATGATGACCATCGCCAGCGCAGTCAGGCCATTGGTGGCGAGCTCTTCTCCAACTTGCGGCCCGACGTATTCAACCCGCTTCAACAGCACATCGGCGTCCTTGGCTTTCAACGCCTCAAGCACCTTGCCGCTCTGTTGCGCAGTATTGACGCCCTTTTGCGCTGGCAGGCGAATCATCACATCCTGCGCCGTACCGAAATTCTGAATCTGGTTATCGGTATAGCCCAGACCTTCGACAGTTTTGCGAATGTCTTCGATATTCGCTGGCTTGGCATAGGCCACTTCGATGACGGTACCGCCGGTAAATTCGATCGAAAAGTGCAGCCCGTTATAGAACAAGAAGAATACTGCGGCGACAAAGGTGAGCGCCGAGACTGCGTTGAAAATCAACGCGTGCCGCATGAACGGAATCGTTTTTTTGATGCGGAATAATTCCATTACAGCTCCTTGATTTTAGGCGTCGCATCCGGCGCTGAGTCAGGCATCGCGTCAGGCGTCGGCTTCCAGATCTGACCGATCGAAATGCTGGTCAGTTTTTTGGTGCGGCCGTACCACAGATTGGCGATGCCGCGCGAGACGAACACGGCGGAAAAGATCGACGTCAAAATACCGAGGCAATGCACCACCGCGAATCCGCGGATTGGGCCGGAGCCAAAAATCAGCAACGCCAGACCGGCGATCAACGTCGTTACGTTCGAATCGAGAATGGTGGCCCAGGCACGGTCAAAGCCAATGGCAATCGCTGCCTGCGGCGAATTACCGTTGCGCAGCTCTTCGCGGATCCGTTCATTGATCAGCACGTTGGCGTCGATTGCCATACCGAGCGTGAGTGCAATGGCGGCGATACCTGGCAGCGTCAAAGTGGCTTGCAAGGTCGACAAAATCGCCACCAGCAATAGCAAGTTGACCGACAAAGCCACTACGCTGAACGCGCCAAACATCAGGTAATAAATCACCATGAATACTGCAATTGCAGCGAAACCAAACTTGGTCGAGTTGAATCCCTTGGCAATATTTTCTGCACCGAGTTGCGGGCCAATGGTGCGCTCTTCTACAAAATCCATCGGTGCCGCCAAGGAACCTGCGCGCAGCAGCAGCGACAAATCGCCTGCGGCTTCGGGTGAACCCATGCCAGTAATCTGGAAGCGCGAACCGAGTTCATCGCGAATCGTGGCCACGGTAAGCACTTCGCCTTTGCCTTTTTCAAACAACACAATCGCCATCGACTTGCCGACCTTGTCGCGTGTGGCTTCGCGCATTTTGCGGCCGCCGTCGCCGTTCAGGTCGATACCAACAGCCGGCTGCTGATTCGAATCAAAGCTGGCTGAGGCGCTGGAAATATAGTCGCCAGTGATGATCGGGTCTTTGTACAAAACAACCGGCACGCCCTTGCCGACTTTGAAAAGTTCGGAATTGAACGGCACCGCCGCAGTTTCTTCGGTACCACGCGTGACCGACTCATCGACCATCCGTACTTCTAGCGTGGCTTGGCGGCCAATGATGTCCTTGGCGCGGCTCACATCCTGCACACCCGGCAGTTGCACGACGATACGGTCTGCACCTTGACGCTGAATAATCGGTTCGGCCACACCAAGCTCATTGACGCGACGACTTAGTGTTGCGATGTTTTGATTCAACGCATCGTCCTGCGCGGTTTTCAACGCGACCGGTTTCAACGTAACGACCAGCTTCGGCTCGGTGCCTTCGATGCCATCGGTCAGCAAAATATCAGGCAATTGCGATGCCAATACTTCCTTCGATTGGTCGCGTGTCGCTACGTCGCGGAACTGTACTTCGACCGCGTTACCGTTGCGGCTGATGCCAGCATGACGAATGTTTTTGTCGCGCAAAATCGTCCGCACGCCACTTTGCAATCCCTGCAGCCGCTTCGCCAGTACCGCTTTGGTATCGACCTGCAGCATGAAGTACACACCACCACGCAAGTCGAGTCCCAGATACATCGGAAACGCGTGCAGGCTCTGCAGCCATTGCGGCGTATCGTGCAGTAGATTGAATGCGACCAGATAGGTCGGATCAGTCGGATCGGCATTTAACTCTTTTTCGAGCAATGCCTTGGCCTTGAATTGTGTGTCGGGATCTTTAAAGCGGGCGCGGATCGAGCCTTGCGCACCATTGACTTCGTAATACATGCCGGTCGAGGCGATGCCACCTTTTTGCAGGACTTCCTGCACGCGCGTCATTGCCGAGGATTCCAGCTTGACGGTAGCCTTGCCGCTGCTAATCTGCAGCGCTGGCGATTCACCGAAAAAATTCGGTACCGTATACAGCACGCCGAAAACCAGCGCGATGACGATCAGAATGTACTTCCAGAGTGGGTAGCGATTCATGGGTCAACAAATAAAAGGAGGCGCAGCGCGCCGGATACTGCTGCCGTACTGCCATCGCGGTGATGAGGCAACCTCATCGCCGCAACAGCAAAACGCTCACAGCGACTTGATCGTGCCTTTTGGCAGCAGCGTGGTGACCGCTGGTTTTTGCACCAGCACTTCGATACCGTTGGCGATCTCAATCGTGATGTACGCATCAGCGACCTTGGTAATTCGTCCCAGCACGCCACCTGAGGTAACAACTTCGTCGTTCTTGGCGAGTGCATCCATCATCGATTTTTGTTCTTTCTGACGCTTCATCTGCGGACGAATCATCAAGAAGTACAACACCACGAACATCAGAATGATCGGCAAAAAGCTGGTCAGATTGCTGCTGAGGCCGAGACCGTCAAGTGGACTTTGTGCGTAAGCGTTGGAAATAAACACGGAACTGCTCCAGTACGGTTGATTGAATGACCGGCATTCTAGCACCGGAGGCACGCTGTACTGCGGTCTTGGTCACATGAGTAAAGGGATGACGCACCATCTGAAGACACTGTGGTTCAGACGCTCGGCATGGCGATTGATACTGCGGCGTACCTATCCGCGCCCATCACCGCCAGCTCAGGTTCCCGCAGCGCGATCGGCATGGAAACGTGCGACGAACGCCTTGAATGTGCCGTCTGTGATCGCCTCACGCATTTCGCGCATCAGGTCGAGGTAGTAGTGCAGGTTATGCACGGTATTCATGCGTGCGCCGAGAATTTCACCAGTGCGCTGCAGGTGATGCAAATACGCCCGCGAAAAATTACGGCAGGCATAGCAGCTGCAGGTTTCATCCAGGGGCCGGGTATCGTCCTTGTGTTTGGCATTGCGGATTTTGATGTCGCCAAAGCGTGTAAACAGCCAGCCATTGCGCGCATTGCGCGTCGGCATCACGCAATCGAACATGTCGATGCCGTTGGCCACACCTGCGACCAGATCCTCGGGCGTGCCGACGCCCATCAAATAGTGCGGCTTGTTGGCCGGCAGCTTCGGCCCGGTGTGCGCCAGGATGCGCAGCATGTCTTCTTTCGGCTCGCCCACGGACAGGCCGCCAATCGCGATGCCGTGAAAGCCGATCTCTTCCAGACCTGCCAGTGACTCGTCACGCAAATGCTCGAACATGCCACCCTGCACGATACCGAACAGCGCATTTGGATTTTCTCCGGCATTGAATTCATTGAGCGAGCGCTGCCCCCAGCGCAGCGACATGCGCATCGAGCTGGCCGCTTCCGCATCGGTGGCAGGTCGGCCATCGATTTCATACGGCGTGCATTCGTCGAACTGCATCACCACATCGGAATTCAGCGCACGCTGAATTTGCATCGAAATTTCTGGCGACAAAAATAATTTATCGCCATTGATCGGTGATGAAAATTTCACACCTTCTTCGCTGATCTTGCGCATCGCACCGAGCGAAAACACTTGAAAGCCGCCGGAGTCGGTCAGGATCGGTTTGTCCCATCCCATGAATTTGTGCAGGCCGCCGAACTTCGCGATGACATCGATACCGGGTCGCAGCCACAGGTGGAAGGTGTTACCCAAAATAATCTGCGCGTTGATCTCATCCAACTCCAGCGGCGACATCGCCTTGACCGAACCGTAGGTACCGACCGGCATGAAGATCGGCGTTTCGATCACGCCGTGGTTTAGCGTCAGGCGACCGCGACGTGCATGGCCGTCGGTATTGAGTAATTGGAAATCAAGCATGGTGGTCGCAGGTAAGCACGCGGGTCAGCAACATCGCATCGCCGTAACTAAAAAACCGGTATTGCTGCGCTATCGCATGGGCATACGCGGCGCGAATCGGCGCGTAGCCGGCAAAGGCAGACACCAGCATCAGCAAGGTCGATTTGGGTAAATGAAAATTGGTGATCAGGCGATCGACGGTTTTGAAACGATAGCCGGGTGTGATGAACAAGCGGGTGTCCGCACTACCTGCCGCCAGCGTGCCGGATTGCGAAGCCGACTCCAGCGCGCGCATGCTGGTGGTGCCCACCGCCACCACGTTGCGACCTGCAGTGCGCGTGGCCTGCACCGCATCGACGGTGGCTTGCGGCATGGTGTACCACTCGCTGTGCATCACGTGTTCGGCCAGATTTTCGGTGCGCACCGGCTGAAACGTACCGGCGCCGACATGCAGCGTAACAAACGCAAAACCGATGCCGCGTGCACTGAGTTGGTCGAGCAAAGCCTGATCAAAATGCAGGCCGGCAGTGGGTGCCGCAACCGCACCCAGTTCACGCGCATAGACAGTCTGGTAGCGGGTTTCATCGAACGCATCGGCGGCATGATCGATATACGGCGGCAGTGGCAGGCGACCATGCGTCTCGATTAACTCGAACACATCCGATGGAAAGGTCAGCGTAAAAAATTCACCGGCACGCGGGCCGACGGTTACATCAAATGCATCGGCTAGTGTCAGCACACTGCCTGCCACCGGCGACTTCGACGAGCGCACTTGCGCATGCACGGTGCGGGTATCGAGCACGCGCTCGACAAGTACCTCTATTTTGCCGCCGCTTTGCTTGTGGCCGAAAAATCGCGCTTTCAACACACGCGTGTCGTTAAATACGAGTAGATCGCCCGGTGTCAGCAGATCGACAATATCGGCAAACGCGCGGTCGACCGGCGTTGCTCCATGTAACAACAGCAATCGCGATGCGCCGCGCTCGGTAAGCGGATGTTGCGCGATCAGCGATTGCGGCAAATCAAAATCAAAATCGGAAAGGGAATACATGCGGTGGGTCGGGTGGTAATCGGTTGATGTCAATTGGATCGGGAACTGCTAATGTTCTGTGGCTTATGCAGTTTATTTCCTTGCACGTGACTTTTTCACTCATGCAGCCTGCCGTGCAACCCACCATTTTACGCCGAGCCGTCCGCCTTGCCGCCTGAATCGTCCACTGCCAAATCTGCCCCGAAGCGTAAACCGCCTCCTCGGCCGGCCGCCAACAAGACCGAAGATAAACTGGCGCGCCTCGGTTTGCGCACCGATATGGATCTGGTGCTGCACCTACCGCTGCGTTATGAAGACGAGACCACGATCGCACCGATCCACGACGTCTCGTTTCGCGGTGGTCAATCGGTGCAGGTCGAAGGAACGGTTACCTCATGCGATGTACAGTTTCGTCCGCGCCGCCAATTAGTGGTCACGATCACCGACGACTCGGGTCCGCTCGTACTCCGTTTCGTGAATTTTTACGGCAGTCAGGCCAAGCAGTTGGCAATTGGCAATCGCGTGCGGGCGCGCGGTGAAATACGGCATGGATTTTTTGGTGCCGAGATGGTCCATCCCAATTACAAGATGGTCGTCGAAGGCGCACCGCTTCCGGCGGTGCTAACACCGGTGTATCCAAGTGGCGAGGGTCTGCCGCAAACGTATCTGCGCAAGGCCATCGTCAGCGCACTGTCACGGGTCGAATGGCGCGATACGCTATCGCCCGCATTGCGCACCGAGCTTGATCTGATGCCATTTGAAGACGCAGTGCGACTGCTGCATAATCCACCGCCCGAGATCGATGAAAGCGCGCTGCTCGATCGCTCGCATCCGGCTTGGGTGCGGATGAAATTTGATGAACTGCTGGCACAGCAGTTGTCACTTAAACGCGCGCAGTTATCGCGCCGTGCGAAAGGTGCCGCACCGCTGCCACTGATCGGCGTAATCACGCAAGCGTTTCAGCGTGCGTTGCCGTTCACGCTGACCGGCGCGCAGCAGCGCGTACTCAATACGATTCGCACTGATTTGCGAGCGGCGTTTCCAATGCAGCGGTTGTTGCAGGGTGATGTCGGCAGCGGCAAGACGGTCGTTGCTGCGCTTGCTGCGGCACAGGCGATCGATAGCGGCTATCAAGCCGTGTTAATGGCACCGACCGAGATTCTGGCCGATCAGCATTTTCGAAAAATCGCGGGCTGGATGGAACCGCTCGGCGTACGCGTGACATGGCTGACTGGCAGCCTGAAAAAGAAAGACAAAGTCGCAGCGCAACAAGAGATCGAGGCTGGCACGGCGCAACTGGTGATCGGTACCCATGCGCTGATTCAGGATGCGGTGCAGTTTGCGCGACTGGGTCTGGTAATCGTCGACGAGCAGCATCGCTTTGGTGTCGGCCAGCGACTGACGTTGCGTAACAAGGGCCTCGGCACAACATCAGCCACAAGCGCAGCGATCGACCCCGCCACCATCGTGCCGCATCAGTTAATGATGTCCGCCACACCGATCCCGCGCACGCTGGCAATGACCTATTACGCCGACCTCGAAGTCTCGGTCATTGATGAACTGCCGCCCGGCCGCACGCCGATCGTCACGCGTGTGATTGATCAAAATCGCCGCGATGAAGTGATCGCCCGCGTCCATGCGGCGTCGCTCGAAGGTCGGCAAACTTACTGGGTCTGTCCACTGATCGAGGAATCCGAAGCGCTGCAGTTGCAGACCGCTACCGATACCCATGCAACGCTGTCGGCTGCCCTGCCCGATCTGCGTGTCGGCCTGGTGCACGGTCGCTTGAAGCAACTGGAAAAACAAGCGGTGATGGATGCATTCACGCGTGCTGAAATCGATGTACTGGTCGCCACGACTGTCATCGAGGTTGGCGTCGATGTGCCGAATGCGTCGCTGATGGTGATAGAACATGCGGAGCGTTTTGGTTTATCGCAATTACATCAGCTGCGTGGTCGGGTTGGTCGCGGTAGCGCGGCGAGCGTTTGCCTGCTGCTATACCAAAGTCCACTCGGCCAGATCGCCAAGCAACGGCTGGCGACGATGCGCGAAACGACGGATGGTTTTGAAATCGCACGACGCGATTTACAGATTCGCGGCCCGGGTGAATTTCTCGGTGCGCGGCAATCGGGGCAGGCGATGCTGCGTTTTGCCGATCTGGAAACCGATCAGTGGTTGGTGGAACAGGCACGCACTGTTGCGCAGGATTTGCTACGTAATGATCCGGCGACGGTAGAGTTGCACCTCGCACGCTGGCTCGGACTGCGCGAAGAATTTTTGAAAGTGTGATCCGCGAGAATCGCAGCTTTAGTCGCGCAATCGCCCCTTTTGCCACAACACATCCGCGCCGCCGCCAAACCGGTTTAGCACCCGCGACAACACAAACAGCAAATCCGACAAGCGGTTCATGTATTGACGCGGATGATCGTGTACCGCCTCGGCTTTACCAAGACTGACAATGACCCGCTCGGCGCGGCGGCATACCGTGCGGCATACATGCGCCTGCGCTGCGGCACGTGAACCTGCCGGCAAAATAAAATCTTGCAGCGATGGCAGATCGGCGTTGTATTTACCAAGTAGCCGGTCGAGCCGCGCCACGTGCGTTTCGGTGATCATGGCAAAGCCGGGAATGCACAACTCACCGCCCATATCGAACAGGTCATGCTGGATCGAGATCAGTTCTTCACGCAACGCATCGGGCAAGGTTTCGCACAGCAGCAGGCCAATGTGCGAATTCAATTCGTCGACATCGCCCATCGCGTGCACCCTCAAGGCATCCTTGTCGGTGCGGCTGCCATCACCCAAACCGGTGGTGCCATCGTCGCCGGTGCGGGTGGCAATTTTCGAGAGGCGGTTCGCCATGTGCGACTCCATCAAAAGGTGAGCGCCGAGGATACTTGAAAATACGGGCAGTAGCAGTCGCCTGGTTTCAAAGTCGCTATTTGCCTCGCGGGCAGGTAAAATCCAGCTTCGCATTGCATCGCTTCTCAATCACGAGATTAACCACCGATCCTCATGGTTTCACGACTCCCGCCAGTTCACGCCCTGTCTGCTTTCGAAGCAGCCGCGCGCCACGGTGCCTTTTCGCTGGCAGCAGAAGAGCTTTGCATCACGCCGTCGGCGCTGTCGCATCGTATTCGTCTGCTGGAAGAATTCGTCGGTGAGCGCCTGTTCATTCGCGATAGCCGCAGCGTCACCTTGTCGGAATTCGGCCGGCGCTATCTGGAAGTAGTACGCAGCGCGTTGCAATCACTGAATGATTTTCCGATGCCGCATCGCGATGCGATCGTGCAACCACGCGTGAAGATCACCGCGCCACCGACCTTTGCGCGCTATCTGCTGGTACCGAAGCTGGCGCAATTTACTGCGCTGTATCCAGACATCTCCATCGAATTATTTTTGTCGGTGCCACTTTACGATTTGAGTACGTCCGAGAGCGATGTCGAAATTCGTTTCGGCATCGGCAAGTACGGCAACATGGTTACCCACAAGCTGCTTGAAGAACCGGCGTTTGCCGTAGCGAGCGCGCGCTATCTAAAGGAAATTGGCGGACTGGAAAAACCAGCGGATTTGAAAAAAGCGCGGCTGTTACGTTCCGCACTCGAACCCTGGCAGCCGTGGTTTCAAGCCGCCGGACTCGATTGGCCAGAGCCAACCACCGGATTGCGCGCCGATGATCTGGGTCTGCTGCTCGAATCGATCCGTTACGGTTATGGCGTAGGGCTGACGCGCAACATCTTTGCGAAATCGCTGCTGGCGAGCGGCGAGCTAGTGCGATTATTTGACATTGAATTGGCGACACCAACGCATGCCTACTACTGCGTATATGAAAAAGACGCGCGTGAACGACCCGAAGTCAGCAAGTTTGTAGAGTGGTTACTGACGCAGTTTTGACTGCCTCGATGCCAAAATACGAGCACCACACGAGCAACATTACGCACGCTATCGCGTGCACTAGCGCCGTGATGAAAATGCACTTTTCGTTGTAACCAGCGCATCACGGCCGTTTTTGTGAAATCATATAGGGCTATCTGATTTATGCGCGACGGTAAATCTGACACAAGCCCCACCGACGCCCTGCCGCTGACTGACTGGAGCCAATTACCATGAACGCTGTTACCGATCTACCCTACACCGCCAGCCGCCAGCGCGACGTGGTCGATGCACTGCGCCGCGTACTGCCTGCGCACTGCGTGTTGTTCAATGACGAAGATATACGTCCGTACGAATGTGACGGTCTCGCTGCCTACCGACAAATGCCGATGGTGGTGGCACTGCCGGAAAACGAGGCGCAAATCGTCACCATTATGAAGCTGTGCCGCGAGATGCAGTTGCCAATCGTCCCGCGCGGCGCCGGCACTGGCCTGTCGGGCGGGGCAATGCCGATTGCCGATGGCCTCGTGTTATCGACTGCGCGCTTGAATCGCATCGTCAAGGTCGACCCGGTGTCGCGCACGGCGATCGTCCAACCCGGTGTACGCAATCTCGCGATCTCGGAAGCAGCCGCATCGCACAGCCTGTATTACGCACCTGATCCGTCGTCGCAGATCGCCTGCACTATTGGCGGCAATGTCGCGGAAAATTCCGGTGGCGTGCATTGCTTGAAATACGGCTTGACCGTGCACAACGTAATGCGGGTGCGCATGGTCACCATTGACGGCGACGTTGTCGAGCTCGGTGGCGGTGCGCTTGATGCACCGGGACTGGATTTGCTGGCGGTGTTCATCGGTTCCGAAGGCATGCTCGGCATCGTTACTGAAGTCACCGTCAAGCTGATTCCGAAGCCGCAAATTGCGCGCGTCATTATGGCGTCGTTCGACGACGTGGTTAAAGGCGGCAATGCGGTGGCAGATGTGATCGGCGCGGGCATTATCCCAGCGGGTCTGGAGATGATGGATCGCACCAGTTCGCGCATGGTCGAGCCATTTGTCAAGGCCGGTTACGACATCGATGCGGCGGCAATTCTGCTGTGCGAATCCGATGGCACAACGGAAGAAGTCGAAGAAGAAATCGCGGCGATGAGCGCAATTTTGAGTGCCAGCGGCGCAACCCGCATTTCGGTATCGAACTCGGAAGCGGAGCGCCTGCGCTTCTGGTCGGGCCGCAAAAATGCATTTCCAGCAGCGGGTCGCATCTCGCCGGATTATTACTGCATGGACGGTACCATTCCACGCAAGCGCCTGGCCGATGTGCTACTTCGCATCGAGCAGATGGAAATCAAATACGGCCTACGCTGCGCCAACGTATTCCACGCGGGCGACGGCAACCTGCATCCGCTGATCATGTTCGATGCCAACAAGCCCGGTGAATTCCATCAGGCTGAATTATTTGGTGCTGAGATTTTGGAACTCTGTGTTGAGGTCGGCGGCACCATCACTGGCGAGCACGGCGTTGGCATCGAAAAAATTAACTCGATGTGCGTGCAATACTCGCCGCAAGAACGCGAGGCATTTTTTGCGGTCAAGCGTGCGTTCGATACGGCCTTTTTACTCAATCCGGACAAGGCAATTCCATCACTGCATCGTTGTGCTGAATACGGCAAGATGCACGTCCAGCGCGGCCAACTGAAATTTGCGGATTTGCCGCGCTTTTAAGAATCAAAGGGTTTTTGATGAAGGATGGTCTCGAACATTTTCGCCAGCAGATACTGCAGGCAGGGCTCCAACACGCGCCGCTGCAATTGCGCGGCGGCGGCACCAAAGACTGGTACGGCGAAACACCGCACGGCACGGTGCTTGATACGCGCGCGCATTGCGGCATCGTTGACTACGATCCGACCGAACTGGTTATTACTGCACGCTGCGGCACACCGCTAGCCGAGATCGAAGCAACGCTCGCAGAAAAAAATCAGATGCTGGCTTTTGAGCCACCGTACTTCGCCGATGGCGCGACCATGGGTGGCGTGGTGGCGAGTGGCCTGTCCGGACCGCGTCGTGCCACTGCCGGTGCGGTGCGCGATTTCATGCTTGGCGCAGTACTGATGGATGGTGCAGGTGAAGCGCTGCATTTCGGCGGACAGGTCATGAAAAACGTCGCCGGTTACGATGTCTCGCGCCTGTTGGCAGGCTCGCTCGGCACGCTCGGCCTGATTCTCGAAGCCTCGATCAAGGTGCTGCCGAAACCGTTTGCTGAACAGTCGCTGCGGCTATCGATGACACAAACCGAAGCACTGATGCAGTTAAATCGCTGGGGTGGCCAGCCACTACCAATTTCGGCCAGTGCATGGTGTGACGATAAATTGACGCTGCGTTTATCCGGCGCACGCGCGGCGGTCGCTGCTGCGGTCGATAAAATTGGCGGCGAAAATGTCGACCATGCCGATGCGTTCTGGCGCGACATTCGTGAACAGAACGATGACTTTTTTACGCGTACGCATCAAGCGTTGTGGCGACTCTCAGTGCCATCGACAACGCCGCCAATCGCGCTACCAGGCGTGCAACTAATCGAGTGGGGTGGCGCACAGCGCTGGCTACAGACCGACGCCGATGCCGCACAAGTCCGTGCTGCCGCTAACGCCGCGGGCGGTCACGCGACGTTGTATGTCGGTAGCGATCGTGCGGTTGGTGTGTTTCATCCGCTGGCTCCGGCAGTGGCGGCAATTCACCGTCGCATGAAAACGTCTTTCGATCCTTCCGGTATTTTTAATCCGGGCCGCCTCTACCCGGAGTTCTGATTCATGCAAACCAATTTAGCTGATTTCATCAAACATACGCCGGACGGCATCGAGGCAGATGCGATTTTGCGCGCCTGCGTGCATTGCGGTTTTTGTACCGCGACTTGCCCGACGTATCAGTTGCTGGGCGACGAGCTCGACGGCCCGCGTGGACGCATCTATCTGATCAAGCAAGTGCTCGAAGGGCAGACACCGACCGATAAAACCCAGATGCATCTCGACCGGTGCCTCAGTTGTCGCAATTGCGAAACCACTTGCCCGTCCGGCGTCAAATACGGCCGCCTGCTCGAAATCGGCCGCAAGGCAGTCGATGATCAGGTGCCGCGCCCGTTCGCTAAGCAGCTGGTGCGCACCGCATTGAAAGAAGCATTGCCGCGGAAATGGCTATTCACGCCAGCGATGAAAACCGGCCAGCTGCTACGTCCGCTGCTACCAAAATCGCTACGCAACAAAGTACCGGTGGCACATGCTGCAGGCAGCACACCGTCACGTCAGCATGCCCGCAAGATGCTGCTGCTGGATGGCTGTGTGCAACCGTCGATGGCACCCAATATCAACGCAGCCACCGCACGCGTACTCGATGCGCTCGGCGTGCAGCTAATCACTGCGCCGAAAGCAGGTTGCTGCGGTGCGATCCGCTTCCACTTGAATGATCATGACGGCGGCCTGAACGACATGCGCGCCAATATCGATGCGTGGTGGCCGCTGATCGAATCGGGTGCTGAAGCGATCGTGATGACCGCTTCCGGTTGCGGCAGCATGGTCAAGGAATACGGCCATCTGTTGCGTAACGACAGCGCCTATGCAGTCAAAGCGGCC
>JAYTZV010000003.1:0-2381 GCA_043741695.1 Burkholderiales bacterium | reverse complement strand
GCAGGCCGAACGCGCAGCAGCAAATGCGGCGCTGTCGGTGGCGGCGGGATTGGCAAGCGCATCACCGAGCAAGGTAATTTCCGCCAGCTTTTGGCACGCAAAAGCCAGCCAATTTTTTATCTCGGGATCCAGTTTTGTTTCTTGTGCCAGATCGACCGGCACATGCGTCAACGAACAGCTGGCCGATACCCATAACCGCTCACCAAGCTGCACATACGCTGGTTGAAGCAATGCCAGCGCACGATCCGGATCAGTACGCCAGATATTGCGACCATCTACCACGCCTGCCGACAAAATACGGTCTTGCGGCCAATCCGCGAGAAAGGGCGCAAGTTGCTGGGGCGCGCGGACCAGATCGAGATGTACACCCGCCACTGGCAATTTGCGTAATAACGTTGCATGGCGACTGACATCATCGAAATAGGTAGCGAGCAAAATCTGTGGCGCAACGGTGGAAAGCGCTGCATAGGTTGGTGCAAAGGCATCGAGCCACTCTGTATCCAGATCGAGCGACAAAATCGGTTCGTCAATTTGAACCCACTCGACACCCGCCTGCTTCAATCGCAGCAGCACATTGCAGTAACCAGCAATTGCCGCTGGCAGCAGATCGAGCTTGTGTGACACGCCCGATTTGATCTTTCCCAGATACAGCAGCGTCAACGGGCCAATCAATACAACTTTGGCAGGGTGCTGCACCGCGCGCGCTTCGGCCAATTCATCAAACAGCCAATCGACCCCACCCTCAAAACGGGTATCTGCAGTCCATTCCGGGACAAGATAGTGATAATTGGTATCGAACCACTTTGTCATTTCCATGGCGAAATGCATGGCGTCGCCGCGCGCCATCGTGAAGTAATCGTTCAAGCTCAGCGTTGTCGGGTTAAGACCAAACCGCCTCGGAATCGCACCTAATAGCGCGAGAGTGTTCAAAACCTGGTCGTACCAGGCAAAGTCCCCGACGGTCACAAAATCGAGCCCAGCATGGATTTGCTGTTGCCAATGGCGCTGACGCAATTGCGTACCGACCTGAAGCAGGCCGGTTTCAGGCAACGTATTTTTCCAGAACGATTCCAGCGCAAACTTTAACTCACGTTGTGCACCGATGCGCGGAAAGCCGAGTATGTGGGCAGTGGTCATGAAGCAACTCCGATGGGATAGATAGAAAGTTTGCTATCGTGACGCAACACCATTTATGATTCAAACGATAAAATTGATCAATCAACTTGAGTAAAATTCATAATGCAGTCGATATTGGAAATTCGTCACCTGAAAACCCTTGTTGCCTTGCGTGAGGCCGGCAATTTGTTGCGCGCTGCCGCACTGCTTAACGTTACGCAATCGGCACTATCGCACCAGATCAGACTGCTGGAAGACCATCACGGCGCCGCATTGTTCGAGCGCAAATCGCAGCCGGTTCGTTTTACGCCGGCGGGAGAGCGGCTGCTAAAACTGGCCGACAGTGTTCTGCCGCAACTCGACAGCGCTGAACGCGACATGGCGCGCATGGTGCAGGGTACTGCCGGACAGTTGCGCATTGCCGTTGAGTGCCACACTTGCTTCGACTGGCTGATGCCGGCGATGGACCGATTTCGTCAGCGCTGGCCGGAAGTGGAGCTTGACATTGTCTCCGGCTTTCAAGCCGATCCGGTAGGCTTGCTTTACAGCCACCGGGCTGATGTGGCAATCGTGGCCGAGATCGATCCTGCAGAAGCAGTCGATTACCATCCGTTATTCAGCTTTGAAATTGTGGCGCTAGTGGCGCAAGACCATCCGTTGGCGCACCGTGATTATCTGGTAGCAGCCGATTTCGCCACCGACACGCTAATTACCTATCCGGTACCAGACGACATGCTCGACGTAGTTCGCCAAGTACTGAAACCCGCCGGGATTCACACCGAGCGGCGCACCACCGAGCTAACCGTGGCGATGTTGCAGCTGGTCGCAAGTCGACGCGGCATCGCCACCTTGCCGGTATGGGCGGCACAAAATTATCTCAAGCGGGACTATGTGCTGGCAAAACGCATTACCGCCGATAGACTCACCGGCAAGTTATTTGCGGCGTCCTTGCCGGAATTATCGACTCGGCCCTTTTTGACCGATTTTGTGGCTACGACGCGTGAGAGTTGTTATCTGAGTTTGGACGGTGTGGCGCTTTTGTGACGAATCGACGTTGGTAGTTAGCACCCGTGGTGTGGCTTCGCAAGTCAGTCGACACGACGTTAGCTTCACAGCGCGATCAATCGGACCGACTTACGCAACATTGGCCGAATCGTCGCGCTAGCTATGCGCCGCTGCGCGATGGTTGAAGCTACCATCGAATAGCTATTTTTTGAAGTGGATGGGCAGCCATTCCATTCGAGCGGCATAAAAAAAGCGCTCCG
>JAYTZV010000002.1:0-6874 GCA_043741695.1 Burkholderiales bacterium | reverse complement strand
CATCCAGCGTGCTCTTGCGTTGCACTTCGGTCGGGTGCGCGGTTAGTACCGGTGAAATGAGTGCCTGTTGAAAAAACTGGCGGATTGCGCTGCCGGTTACTCCCGCAGTGTGCAAGCTGCCAATCGCACGCGCGACACTGCCTTTTTGCGCCGGTACACCAGCCAGTTCATCCAGTCGATGCTGTCGGTTTTTGTGATGGTCTTCAGCGATATTGGCCAGATGCGAAAAATACGAAAACGCCCGAACCACGGTAATGGTTTGATCGCGCGTCAGTTTTTTCAGCAGCCGATTGAGCTGTTCACCAGCATCGGAATCGTCATCGCGCCGAAAACGTACCGCAGTCTGGCGAATCAATTCAACCACATCGAATACTGCATCGCCTTCCTGATCGCGTAAGACCTCGCCAAGCAGGCGACCCAGCAGGCGAATATCTTCTTTCAGCGCGGCATCGCTGTTGTTCAGTGATGTGAGATCGGGGCTTGGTGCGGAAGAGTCGGTCATCGAGAAACGTCGCTTCGCAAAAGTGGGTGCGTCGAATAATCAAGGCAGGTGGCAGCTAGCCATTTGTGGATTGCCTGCGTGATAAACTTGAGTGCGAAAATTAACTTTAAAGCTGGTTCGCCTGTTTTCTGCTTTTTTACTGTTTCTTTAACGTCTATTTGCCGCTTATTTACTCCCAATTTACTTGAATGCCGCGCCGCTGCAAAGATCGTGTGCATTTGACTCTGTCTCCAGGAAATTTTTGTGACTATCGTTTCTCCTCCGGCCAGGCTTGTGATTGCCTCGCGTGAAAGTCGTCTGGCAATGTGGCAATCGGAACATGTGCGCGCGTGTCTGCGCACGTTGTATCCACACTGTGAGGTAGAAATTCTAGGTATGACTACTCGCGGTGATCAAATTCTTGATCGCACCTTGTCCAAGGTGGGTGGTAAAGGGTTGTTCGTGAAAGAACTTGAAGTGGCAATTGCCGAGGGCCGCGCCGACCTGGCTGTACATTCGCTCAAAGATATGCCGATGGAGTTACCCGACGGCTTTTCGCTGGCAGCAGTGCTCGAACGCGAAGACGCGCGCGACGCGTTTGTATCGAACATGCATGCATCGCTCGATTCACTGCCAGCCGGTGCGATTGTCGGCACCAGCAGCTTGCGTCGCCAGGCTTTGATTTCGGCACGCTTTCCACATCTGGTTATTCAACCGCTGCGCGGCAATCTCGATACGCGATTAGCCAAGCTCGATCGCGGCGATTACGCGGCTATTATTCTTGCGGCAGCCGGCTTGAAGCGCCTCGGTTTGCCGCAGCGTATTCGTGCCGAAATTTCGCCAGAACACAGCTTGCCCGCACCGGGACAGGGCGCCATGGCAATCGAAATCAAGACCGATCGTGCCGATCTGGCTGCGCTGCTTGCGCCACTGAATCACGCGACAAGTGCCTGCGCGGTGCGGGCCGAGCGCTCACTGTCACGCGCATTTGGTGGCAGTTGCCAAATTCCGTTGGCGGCGTTTGCAACGGTCGACGGTGATCAACTTCATTTGCGTGCAATGGTTGCAACACCCGACGGCGCACGCGTAGCGCATGCGCAGGCGAGTGGTCCCGCTGCGCAGCCGGAACAACTTGGCCAGCGCGTCGCAGCGCTGTTGGCAGAGCAAGACGCCGCCGGCATTCTCGCGGTGTGCATCGCCGAAGCGGCGCTACCGGGTAGCGATTCACTGATGCCACATGGCTGATCCATTGGTCGACGCACTGGCTGACGTATTGGTAATCACCCGGCCGGAAAAGCAGGCAATTGAATTTGCCGAGCGACTCAGAGCGGCTGGTCGCGAGGCGGTCGTGTTTCCGCTGCTCGACATCGCACCGCTGCAAGACACCACTGCGCTGCGTGATGTGCTTGATCGTCTGGCGACATTCTCACTGGTGGCATTTGTCAGCCCCAATGCGATCGATGCGACGTTTGCGCACCTCACTACCTGGCCGCTGCATGTACCGCTGGCGGTGATGGGCGAGGGTAGTGCACAGGCACTGGCGCGCCACGGTATCACCGCCGATCGGTATCAGATCACGCGACCGCTTGACCGTCATCGCAGCGATTCGCACACTTTGCTGGAGGCGCTCGACCTCACGCATCTGCGCACCGGCAAGGTGTTGATTTTACGCGGCGAGACCGGGCGCGAGTTGCTGGCCGATGCGTTGCGCGCGGCGGGTGCGCAGGTCGAGCAGGTCGCAGCGTACCGTCGCAGCGCTGTCGAATTAACGCCGCCTCGTGCAGCACAACTGGCCCAGCTACTCGATACGGACAGCCGCTGGATCATCACGAGTTCGGAAGCGTTGCATGTATTGATGCACCTGGTCGCACAGGTTGATCCCCACAACGGCGTGGGTAAAATACAACGAAAAATTATCTATGCGCCGCATCCACGCATTGTTGAGGTGGCGCAGTCGCTAGGCTTTCGCACGATGCATCTGACCGATGCTGGCGACGATGGCCTGTTTAGCACGTTACAATCCGCGTCATGAACGATTCGTCATCTCCTCCAAACGTCACTAGCGCACCGGCTGGGGATAGCAAACTCCGTCGGCCATGGCTTTCGGCTAATGTTCTGTTCGCCATAATTATGCTAATTGCCGTGCTCTTGCTCGTGCAGTGGTGGGCGTGGCGCAGCGAACTGCACAACCTGCGCACCGAAGCCGCGCAGCGTCTGCAGGCGGGCGACAACCGTACCAGTGAGACCAAAGGCATCGTCAAAGGTTTGCAGGACAACACCCGTGAGTTGCAGGCCAAGGTCGGTGTACTGGAAAGTCGGCAAACCGAAGCGCAGAGCCAGCAATTAGCGCTTGAACAGCTGTATCAGGATTTATCGAAGAACCGTGACGACTGGGCACTGGCCGAAATCGAACAGGTATTGTCGACTGCCAGTCAGCAACTTCAGCTGGCGGGCAACGTGCAGGGCGCACTGATTGCGTTACAAAATGCAGACCGTAGTTTGTCGCGCTCGGACAAGCCGCAATTCATCATGATTCGCCGCGCCATTGCAAAAGACCTCGACCGTCTGAAGGCGTTGCCGTCGGTCGATGTCACTGGTATTGCACTGCGACTCGATAGTGCGATCAGCCAGATTGACGGCATGCCGCTGTTGTCGGATGAAAAACCAGCAGTGGCGGTGGTGGCGCCAAAAAATAGTCGACGTCCGCCAGCCGCAGCGTCTGCAACCGTGCCGACAACCACCACTGTACGCGGCAAGGCAGTGATCGACTGGATCGATACCGCACGTAATCGCTGGAACAGTTTTGCCAGCGAAATGTGGGGTGAGGTCAGCCAATTAATCCGAATCCGTACGGTCGATAATGGCGACGCCCTGCTGCTGTCGCCGACGCAAGCCTACTATGCACGTGAAAATCTCAAGTTGCGTTTATTAAATGCACGCCTCGCATTGTTGTCACGCAACGAGAGCGCGTTCCGTAGCGACATGATCGCCTCGCAAGATGTGATCAATAAATATTTTGATACCCGGGCACGCCAGACGCAAGTGATGCAGGCGTTACTCAAGCAAATTCAAGCAAGCAATCTGTCGATCGACATACCGACGCTGGCAGAAAGTTTGAACGCAGTCCGCAACTACAAAGCCAAACCATAGTGCGCCTATTTCTTCGTTTTCTTGCCTTGATTGCGACGGCCGTTGGTCTGGCGGTCGCCTCGCGTTTCAATCCGGGTAATGTGGTTTTTTTCTATCCGCCCTACCGGGTCGATCTTTCGCTGAATTTTTTTCTACTGTTGACTGCACTGCTTTTTTGGCTGATCTATTTGCTGTTGACCGCGTTGGCAGTCACCCAAAAAATGCCATCGCGCGTGGCAACATATCGGCGTGAAAAGCGCGAGCGTGAAGGCAATATTGCCTTACGCGAAGCACTGAAGGCTTTTTTTGAAGGCCGCTTCGGCCATGCCGAAAAAGCGGCGGCGCGCGCGGTTGATTCGCCTGACAACGCTGGTCTGTCAGCGCTGATCGGTGCACGTGCTGCGCAGCGATTGCAGCAGCAGGATCGGCGCGATGACTGGTTGCGGCGGCTCGACGACAACGCCGCGCTGCGTACCGCGAGCTTGATGACAGCGCTGGAATTGCAGGTTGACGATCATCAGCCCGAGCGGGCGCTGGAAGCCGTGCAACAACTCAATGCCAGTGGCACGCGGCATCTGCATGTGTTGCGCCTCGCGCTGAAGGCAAATCAGCAAGCGCGCGACTGGCCGGAAGTATTGCGCCTGGTGCGCTCACTCGACAAACACAATGCACTGCATCCGGCAGCATCGCGTCGCTTGCGCGAACTGGCCTATGAAGATTTGCTATCGGATCGTAGTCATGACGCAGAATCGATTCGGCGGGTGTGGTCGGCCATTCCCTCCGACGACAGGGTAGTACCGTATGTTGCCGAACGTGCGGCGCGGGCGTTCAGTGCGCGTGGTTTGCATGCCGAAGCACGCACGATTGTCGAACGGGCCCTGGCAGTGGAATGGAGCGACCGGCTGGTGCGGGTGTATCGCGATGGTGCGGCCGCCACCGGGTCGAGCGAATTGCTGGCGCAGATCGAACGCTGTGAGCAATGGCGAGTGCAACGTCCAACCGATCCGGAACTTGCGCTGACGCTCGGCACGCTCTGCCTGAAACAAAAACTCTGGGGCAAGGCGCAAAGGCATCTGGAGCAGGCGTTGTCAGACGCCAGCGATACCGATACCGTGCGCATCGCCCATCTTGAACTCGCGCAATTGCACGAAGCATTGAATCAAACCGAACAAGCCAACACCCATTATCGGCAATGTGCACTAGCCGGCTTTTTGCGATAAAGCGCGATGCCGGTAGCTGCAATGGCTGCCGGCACTACCGACCGGCTATAATCTGGCCCGTACAAAATTCATCCACTAGCGAGAACCCACCATGAGTCTGAACCACGTCCCCGCAGGCCGCGATTTACCGAACGATTTCAACGTGATCATCGAAATTCCGATGAATGCCGATCCGATCAAGTACGAAGTCGACAAGGAATCCGGCGCGATTTTTGTTGATCGTTTCATGGGTACGGCGATGCACTATCCGTGCAACTACGGCTACATCCCCAACACGATTTCTGATGATGGCGATCCGGTCGACGTGTTGGTAATCACGCCGTTTCCGCTGTTCCCCGGCGTGGTTGTGCGCTGCCGTCCGATCGGTGTGTTGAAGATGTCGGACGAGGCCGGTGGCGACGCTAAAGTGCTGGCAGTTCCGGTCGACAAGGTCTTGTCGATTTACACCCACTGGCAAAAGCCGGAAGACATGAATTCACTGCGTCTGCAGCAGATTCAGCATTTTTTCGAGCACTACAAAGACCTCGAAAAAGGCAAATGGGTCAAGATCGAAGGCTGGTTCGGCCCGGATGATGCACGCGCAGAGATCATGTCTGGCGTGGCTGCGCATGCAAAAGAAGCAGCAGAAAAAAAAGCGGATTAAATTCAAACAGGCTGCAGTGAGGCCTCGTTGTAGCCTCGTTGCAGTCACGTTGTGGTCGCTTTGTAACCGCGCTGTAGCCGCCTTCTAACTTCGCGTGGCCTCATTATTTCAGCAGGAGTCTGGAGGCAGGCTGGTCGTGCGGCCCGACTTCAATGCCATTAAAAACCGTGTGCCGAATAGGTTGATCGCCAGCCCGCCGAGTACGATTACCCCCGCAGTTATTTTCCACCATTGCATCGGCTCACCGAGCACCACGGTGGCGCTGACCATTCCGGTCACCGGTACCAACAGCGCAAATGGCGCAATCGTCGCAGTAGGATATTTGCGCATCAGCAGTGACCAGATACCGAAGCCGACAATAGTATTCGGATACGACTGAAAAAATATCGCGCCGATCGATAACCAATTGAGTTGCGCGGCAGCGCGCTGCCATGCCTCGAAGCCTTCAAAGACCAGCGACATCGTCAGCAGCGGTGGTGTTGCCAGAAATGCAGCCCAGACTACCAGCGCAAGCGGCTCGACCTTGCCGATTTTTTTCGTAAAAATATTCGCTGTTGCCCAGCACATGGCGGCTGCAATTACCAGCACGAAACCGATCAGCGTTGGCTTGGCGTCCAATTGTGACGCCACCAGTGCCATGCCCGATAACGCGATCGCACCACCGATCAGTTGCGTCTGGTGTGGACGTTCACCGAGCAGCACCACCGCCAGTGCCATCGTAAATAGCGCATGCAACTGAATTACCAGCGACGCAAGCCCTGGCGGAAAGCCGAGTTTGATGCCGATGAATAAGAGTGGAAATTGAAACACGAACTGGAACGCCGCGAAGCTGATCAACAGCCGCCACGGTATGGCCGGGCGCTTTAAAAAAAAGATCAGCGGGAAGGCCGCAAACAGAAAGCGCATCGCTGAAAACAAAATCGGCGGCAAACCTTGCAGGCCGAGTTTGATGACGACAAAATTTAAACCCCAGATGATGACGACGATCAGTACGAGAAGAATATCGGCAGGACGCATAAGGCGAGCGAAGCAAAGGATGCCTTATTGTACGACCAGCCGTCGATCGAGCACAGGCGCATTGTGAGACACGCACCCGGCATGCTGCCGCATTTGTTTGTGCACCAGTCATGTTGCCTCGACAAGTTGGCGTGGTTGCGGCATCATCAATTCCACAAAACTGCACCACCACTTAACGTTCACTTTTGTCAGCGATGCCCATGACTTTTTTATCCACTGTTGACAGCCGAGCGAGCGAATCAGCGCGTGACCAGATACGACGAAAAATTGCTGCCGATCCCGATTTGCCGGGGCTGGGAAGCGCGGTATCGCAAGTCGTTCAGCTAGCCTCGTCGAATGATCAGGCAGTGCGCAAGCTGGCACATTTCGTGTTGTCGGATGCAG
>JAYTZV010000001.1:0-2396 GCA_043741695.1 Burkholderiales bacterium | reverse complement strand
TAATGGGCGACCGTCGCCACACTTGCCGGATGCCTCGCCTGCTGTCGTATTCGTCTATGCCGTATTGAATACTTCGATGCTACTTTACAGACGCTGATCGGTAGCTGGCGGCCGCTCCTTATGTACCAATTACGTGCGCATTACGTGGTCATCACGGCAGTAGAAACGTTTGTGTTTTTTCTTTCGGTGATGCGTGTGATGGCAGCACAGCAACACGGATCTTTTCAACGAATTTCTGAGGAGCACCGGTGATGATCCACTTCTTGTCTTTTGCCTTAATCACAATATTGTCATCAATCGGTATCGCCCATTCTGCAGCAGTGGCCGATGCGGGCCCGTCTTCAATCGAAACCTTCGGCCCGCATCCAGTGTTGCCGGAGCAGCACCATACATTGATTCCAACAGTCAAAATTGCGCCGTCAGTCGGTTGGAAAGCGGGTAGCACACCAGTACCTGCCAGCGACTTTGCAGTGCAATCCTATGCGTCTGGTCTCGATCATCCGCGCTGGCTGTATGTTTTACCGAACGGCGACGTGTTGGTTGCAGAAACTAACGCGCCCCCGAAGCCGGATGACAGTAAGGGCATACGCGGTTTCGTGATGGGTCTTGTCATGAAGCGGGCTGGCGCGGGCGTACCCACGGCCAATCGCATCACGCTGTTGCGCGGGATCGATGCGAACGGCGTTGCGACAAGCCGCTCGGTATTTTTGCAGAATCTGAATTCACCGTTTGGTATGGTTTTGGTCGGCAATGATTTGTACATTGCCGATACGGATGCACTACTGCGTTTTAAGTACACCGAAGGTGCAACTGCGATTACCGCGCCCGGTGTCAAGGTGGCGGATTTGCCGGCCGGTCGTATCAATCATCACTGGACGAAAAATATCATTGCCAGCAAGGACGGCAAATATTTATACGTCACGGTTGGCTCGAACAGCAATGTAGGTGAAAACGGCATGGATCAGGAAGAGCACCGTGCCGCGATTCTTGAAATCGATCCGGCATCAGGTACCTCGCGCGTATTTGCGTCTGGCCTGCGTAATCCAAATGGCCTGGGCTGGGAACCGCAGACTGGCGCGCTGTGGACTGCAGTCAATGAGCGCGATGAATTGGGCGATGACCTGGTGCCGGACTACATGACGTCGGTGAAGGACGGCGCGTTTTATGGCTGGCCCTACAGTTACTACGGTCAGCATGTTGATAACCGTATTCAGCCACAGCGTCCCGATCTTGTCGCAAGCGCGATAGCACCGGATTACGCGCTTGGCGCGCACACTGCCTCGTTAGGGTTGGCTTTTTATGAAGACAAACTCTTGCCTGTGCATTATCGCGGCGGGGTATTCGTTGGCCAGCATGGCTCGTGGAATCGATCGCCACGTAGCGGCTATAAAGTGATTTTCGTTCCGTTTGCGAACGGACATCCGAGCGGCATGCCGGAAGATATTCTGACGGGATTCGTCAATCAGGACGGCGACGCGATGGGTCGTCCGGTAGGCGTTGCAGTCGATCATACCGGTGCACTGCTGGTGGCTGATGACGTTGGTAACACGATCTGGCGGATGGTCCCGAGTAGCAAGGCAGTTGCTATCAAATAGCAGGCTCGGATACCGCGCACAGGCGTTGCAGAAGAGTTAAACATGCTGCATCGCCGTGCCTCTTCAACTGATCATCAGCGCTGACCTACCATCAGTGCTGCCCCACCATCAGCGCTGCCCCATCACTGTTTCCCCAAACAATTGTTTTTGATCGCGCGGTTGCGAGCGCCAATACTGTGGTGGCGCATCAACTTGCGCACCAAGCTCAGCGGCTGCATGCCATGGCCAGCGCGGGTCGTACAGCATCGCGCGTGCGATGGCGATCATGTCCGCTTCACCATCCACAAGAATTTTTTCAGCTTGACGTGCTTCAGTGATCATGCCGACCGCAATCACGGGTATCGCGACTTCGGCGTGAATGCGGGCTGCAAACGGTACCTGATAATTCGGCCCGACCGGAATTTTCTGCAACGGTGATACGCCACCACTGGATACATGCATGAACGCGCAGCCGCGGTCTGCCAACGCGCGTGACAGCACCACGCTTTGTTCGATATCCCAGCCGCCATCGACCCAATCGCTTGCAGAAATCCGCACGCCAACCGGCATCGATTCGGGAACTGCAGCGCGGACTGCATCGAACACGGCCAGCGGAAAGCGCATCCGGTTTTCGAGGCTGCCGCCGTATTCATCGGAGCGTTGATTTGCAATCGGCGATAAAAATTGATGGAGCAGATAGCCATGCGCGGCATGCAATTCGATCGCATCGATACCGAGTGCATGCGCGCGTTTTGCGCTACTGACGAATGCGTCGATGACGCGCTGTATGCCGGCCGCGTCGAGCGCCAGCGGTGGGGTTTC